>JBDHUK010000041.1:0-9221 GCA_039809165.1 Saccharimonadales bacterium (SeqCode)
TCGAGGATGGACATATCATGGAGTCGAGCGGCAGCTTCGCTGCCGATGGCGGCGAGCGAGTGCTCGCCGCTCTGCCGTACGAAGTCTACGGCGGCTGCCGTGTCATGATATTCGATGATCTCGGCGTGAGGTAACTGATGTTCAATGAAATCGGCGCACTGTGCGAGGGCAACTGGATGAGAATAGATTTTTGTAATCACTGACAGGTCAGCACCTTCAAAACCGATGAGATTTTGATGAACATGCTCGATAACCTCTCCGACGATCGGATAACGATAGACTTCCAGCAGATCATATACTTCATTGATCGAGCCGTACATGGAATTTTCGATGGCGATGACAGCAACCTCGGCCTTGCCGCCAGTGAGGGCTAAGAAGACATCGGCGAAACTTTCGCTGTATATAAATTCGTGGCCGGAGCCATAGTGATGTTCGGCGGCGATATGGTGAAATGATCCGATTGCGCCTTGAATGGCAATTTTCATATATCTATAGTACTACAAGGCCTTGTCTTTTGAGCCTATATAAGTTCGTAAGATAATTGACATGATTGCTAACAGTTGCTATTGTTCAGCAATGAACAAGATATCCAATGAGCAGAGTAGTGTAAGTATAAAAGCCGGAGGAGTAGCGAATCGTTTACGACAAGTGGGTACGGGAATCCTGACCATCGCTGTGTTAGGCGCAGCGGTATGTGGGGCCTATGAATTATCACAAGAAGAGGATGATAAGCCCGGGTCATACGCTTCAAATACCTCCGTTGACGTCGATCCGGCTGCCTCACAGATTGTGGCGCTTGCCAATGGCATTCAGGATGCTGCCCGAAGGCATAGTCCGGATGATATTACGATCACAGAGATAGATGGTACCGAAGTCAAGGTCGTACGCTACGAGGCGCCAGAGGGAAAGAACCGGGTACATATGGATATCTACCGACAAGTGGGTGATCGTTCCGAAGGTGGAGTTGCTCGTATAAGTTTGTATACGTCATGCGTCAGGGGTGGTACGGCGATTACGGACTGCGACCCGGGACGTAGTTATACGCTTGCCAACCTCAGTGGGCCGGGCGCACTCATACCCGAATCGTATACCCAGGCGCCGCATCCCGATGAGGATTGGGCGGTTTTTGCGAATACAGTATACACGCAGGCTCAGCCGGACGTTTTACATCGGGTTAAAACACTGGCACATCAGGCGCTGGCAGCATCGTAGTTAGTAAGCAGTTCGGGGTATAATGGTGGGGATGGATCAGGCTTTGGCGCTCGAAATTATGCTGGAGGGGCATAACGTACTGCTGACCGGACCGGCAGGTTCGGGCAAAACGTATGTGCTCAATGAGTTTATTCGTCGCGCCAAAAGATCGGGCAAGGCCGTGTCGGTGACGGCCACAACCGGCTTGGCTGCCACGCATCTCGGCGGCAACACTATTCATGCCTGGAGTGGTATCGGTATCGCCGATTCGCTGCATCCACGCTGGGAAGATCATTTACTCAAGGGGCGGCGCGACACGATTGAGTCTACGGACGTACTGGTGATCGATGAGATTTCTATGCTGCATGACTATCGTTTGGATATGGTTGACGAGGTAGCGCGCCGCGTGCGCCGGCGACCGGACGAGCCGTTTGGCGGCATTCAAGTGATTTTGTGTGGTGATTTTTTCCAGCTGCCCCCGGTTAATCGAAATGACGGTCGGCAGGGTGGTTTTGTAGTGTCCTCGGTCGTGTGGGAAATATTTGACCCGGTGGTGTGTTATCTCGAAGAACAGCATCGCCAAGATGATGATGTATTTTTGGAGATTTTGAATGCCATGCGTGCCGGTGACCTCCGGCGCCGGCACGCCGAGCTGCTGCTCGGCAGAGTCGGCGCGCCGCTGGCCGCCACCGAAGACGGCAAGCCGCTGCAGGCTACTGAACTACACACGGTGAATATTGATGTAGATCGTATCAATGAGGGCCAGTTGCGCGGTATTGGCAGTGAATCGCACTTTTATGAAATGACGACAACCGGCAAGGAGCAATATGTCGAGACGCTGAAGCGGTCGTGCTTGGCGCTCAATGTGCTTGAACTCAAGCAAGGCGCACTCGTGATGGCAATCAAAAATAACGAGAAGAAACGTTACGCCAATGGTTCGCTCGGGACAGTGGTGGACTTCGAGCAGTACACCAATTATCCCATCGTAGAGCTTCAGGCGAGCGGCCGACGCGTCACTATCGAGCCGGATACCTGGGAACTTCGCGATGGCAACAAGAAACGAGCCAGCCTCAGTCAAATCCCACTCAGGCTTGCTTGGGCGATAACCGTACACAAAAGCCAAGGCATGACACTTGATGCGGCGATAATCGATCTTCGTAAGGCCTTTGTCGAAGGTATGGGGTATGTGGCACTCAGCCGGGTACGGCGGCTTGATAACTTGAGTCTGGCCGGCATAAACCGGATGGCATTACAAATCAGCTCGACCGCACTTGAAATCGACGCTGGACTGCGGCGCAAGTCATCAGCTGACGCCGAGCGCTTTGCTGGCTTGCGTGACCAGATCGCCAAGCGTGAAGCATTTGAAAAATCTACGGTGGGCAAGCGCGAAGCCGCTGCCGCTGGCGGTTGGTCCGAAAAACTGGCCAAAATGCGTGAAACGTATCCTAACGCTTTCAGGCCTTGGACGCCCGGGGATGACAATAAACTTATGGCTCTATTCGGGGACGGGAAGCCGCATTCGGTCAAGCAACTATCCGAAGTGTTCGGCCGGCAGCCGGGCAGTATTCGCGCCCGGCTGGTCAAGCACTTCGGCGAGGACGCCGTCGAAGAATACTCCGCCAAGACCAGTTGAGAACGTTGTAATTTTGTAAATTTTTTAACAATTTATTTGGCGTGAGCGTGATCGGCGTGCAATGATGGCGGCATTAAATTTCAACAACAGGAGAGAGAAGAAATGTCAAAGTTTGGATATACTCGTATTAGTCGCTTGGCGCGTCTGATTTCAGTAGCGCCCGTTGCCCGGGCAATTATCGTGGTCGCATCCGTAGCGGTATTGGCGACCGGTGTCACCTTTGCCGCTTTGCAAAGCCAATCGGCAACGCTTACCGGAAACTCCATTAGCACGGCCACAGCCGATCTGCGGATTGGCACAAGTGCTTCGACATTCAGTAATACGCGCACCGGTTTTAACTTTAGCAATGTCATTCCTGGCGCGCCAGCCACCCCTGCGGATGGTAACAGCTTTTATCTCAAAAATTACGGCACTACACCAATGGCCCTCAAGGTGGCCATTAACACCGTGCCAACCAACACCTCGGATGTTAACCTGAGCAAAGTGTATATTGTCTTTAACCGCATTGATACGAATGCCTCGCAAAAATTATCGATTGCATCGCTTGTCAGTGCAAACACGACCGGCGGCACGCCGATGACTGATACGCTCGGCGGTGGCGTCGTTGCTCAATACAAAACTCAGGTCGTCATTGACGAAGATGCCTTCAGCGGCACATCGGCCACTATCGGTGGTATTGACCTGGTATTCAGTGGTGTCGTTATTGCACAATAATCGATCAAGGCATCTCTTGAGTCTATAATGCGTCGAGTCGTAATTATCACTGCGAAGTTCAGTGTGGCAATCGTTATGATTGCCACACTGTGTGCTGCCGGTCTGGTGGTGTATGCTCGCAGCCAGGGGCTGCATATTTTGAGTGTCCAAACGGGCAGCATGCGCCCGGCCATTCGGCCGGGCGACGCCGTGCTGGTGCGCATAGCGCCCCAGCCGGCCACTACCGCAGATTTTCGCAAAGGACAGATCATTACCTATACGAGCGATCGAAATCCGGAAGTGACCATTACGCACCGTATCGTCGATATCGACCAGGCACACGGCAGGCTCATAACCCAAGGCGATGCGCTTGGCGCGCCTGACGTCCCGGTGACGCCCGGTCAAGTGGTAGGGGTGTCGACACGAACGGTGCCATTGTTGGGCGGTACGCTCGATCTGGTGCGGCAACCGCTTGGGCTGGGATTGGCAGTGTATCTGCCGGCCACTATTTTGATCATTGTCGAAATCCGACGGCTCATGAAATATTACGCAGCGCAGCGTTATGTGGTGTATTACTATTAATGTATGAAGATAACGAAATTCGTCCATTCATGTTTGCTTGTAGAGATGCCGGGGCCCGTAAACCGGACGGCATTATTTGATCCAGGTGTTTTTAGTGAAGAAGCGCTTGATATTGGTCGATTAGTGTTCTTGGACGACATCATCATCACCCATATTCATCCGGATCACTTCAGTCTTGGCCTGGTCAAGCGGCTGGTGGCGAAGTTTCCTAAAGTCCGGATTACGGCTACGCCGGAAGTTGTCTCGCAGCTGCAGGCCGAGGGCATGGCGGCTTCATCGCGAGAATCGGAAGGTATTGTGTTTTTTGAGGCCCCACACGAGAAAATTATGAGTTCCCAGCCTCAGAACATCGGCGTGCATTATCTTGATTTGTTAACCAACCCGGGTGACAGTCATTCGTTCACCGAGACTAAACCGGTGTTGGCACTACCGGTAACAGCGCCTTGGGGATCGAATGTGGCCGCCATGGAACTAGCCCTCAAACTTAAACCGAAATACATTATCCCGGTTCATGATTGGCATTGGAGTAAGGCTGGTCGCGAATGGTCGTATGCGATGATGCAGCAAGCATTTGGCCCGGCACGTATCGATTTTATCCAACCGCAGACAGGCGAGTCGTTCGTACTTGATATACAAGAATATTGACAAAAACGCATCAACATGCTAATGTTAAAGCATGGTTAACAAAAATAAACAAAAACCTATAAAAAACATATCAGAAAGAGTTTCAATCATCTCAGCTCAAGTTGGACTGGCAGCCTTGCTGATGGCAGCTGTCGCTACGACCGCCGAGGCAACCATCCACGAAGGGCATAAGCTGGCAGCTATTTTAAGCCATCCCATCTATTCGTCCTCAAGCGCTCATGCCGATCAAACGGTGGGCCATGAGCTTCGTCGGTCAGGAGGCCCCAAAGAAGAAATCGGCCACTCTTCGGCAAGTTACGGTTCGATGCGCCGCTCTGCGTCAGTCGCCGGAACGCTGTAATCCTCGGCCTAATCCTCGCGAATCAGTGCAGTTGAGCTTCAAGCTGGGTGTTAGGCCGTGACTTGGATCGGTGCTCCTTTATCCGTATTCCACTTTTGAGAAACATTCTTCACATTTCATAGGATTGCTAACCGGAAATCCGTTTCCCCCGGAGGTACTTATTGGTATTAAGGCCTTGGGCTGCTTGCATTGTTTCGGTGAGAAACATTTTTCTCAAACAGTCGGAGGGGAGGAGGGAAAGATGTTTCTCAAAAGCGGAGTGGTCACAAAGAAGGTGATCAGAAGCTCGCTGGCAGCTGTTAGCGCACATGCGCAAGCCATGTGCGCTATATGTAGCGGCCGGTGACAAATCTGTGGATAACTTACCAACGAAATGCTCATGTTTATTAAAAAACTATTGCATGTGGGTAGAGGTGGGTAGTACACTCTAGTTAGTGGGTAAACGTGGGTAGCCAATATGAAAAACAACAACATAGCAACTACCCATCAAAAAACAAAAACGACCACTAGCACCATAAAACCAACAAGGTACGTATGGCCACAATAGATTACTTTCAGCGCAAGCTTGACGACAAGCGTCGGTTAACGTTTCCTACCGAACTGCGAGCCGAGTTTGCCAGTGGGGTAGTTGTCACTCGTGGTTTCAAGCAGTACCTGCATGTGTATCCCAAGCAAGTTTGGGACGAGGAGGTCGAGCCGCTTCTGAAGGGAAGTATCCTGGATGAACAGATTGCCGACCTCAACGTCCAATTCCGAATGGGGAAAAGTGATGGTTCGATCGACGACAAACAAGGCCGGTTGACCATCGATCAACACCTGTTGGACTACGCAGGCATCGACAGGGGCATTAGCGCCGTCCGTGTCGGAAAGTATTGGCGGCTTATGTCTGATGCATAGGTCGGGTGCAATGCGCCCACGATGTTCTTTAACAATTCATTTCGAGATCAGCTATTCGGCAGTCAGCAGTGGTACCTTGGGGCACCACATTAAAAACCCTTGTACTTTCATCAAAAACACCTCCCAAAACTCCACCTCACACTAAGTCTCTCACCTTGCCGGCCGCTACGATAATTCATGGCCGGCATACACAAAAACAAAAACATTTCGTCAAAACAAAAAGTTGGCTGCTGAATAGGTGATCCTCGAATACCTCATCTGCTCGTGATACAATCACAGGCAGGCGATAAAAACAAAAATCACCAAAACAAAAATAAAACGATACAATATAGGGATGTCTGAACAAGACGTACTTCATGTGCCCGTCCTTTTGGATGCGGTCCTGACGTATCTTGATCCGCAGGCCGGGGATTCATACCTCGACGTAACGGCAGGATATGGAGGACATGCTTCCAGGATAGTGGCGGCAACCGGCAACCCGGCAGAAACGATCTTGGTTGACCGTGACGCGAATGCGGTCCGGCGGCTAGAAAAACGTTTCGAGGGTGTGCAGGTTCGGCATGGTGACTTTCTGTCGGTAACGCAGGAACTCGCGACAGCTGGCAGGCAGTATGATTTGATTTTGGCTGACCTTGGCGTATCGTCGCCGCACCTTGATAATGCTGAACGTGGTTTTTCGATTGTCCAGGACGGTCCGCTTGATATGCGGATGGATCCAACGCAAGACTTGACCGCGGAACGCATTGTAAACGGTTATACCGAAGACCAACTGACGCAACTTCTCGAGACATGTGGAGAAGAGCCGAAGTCACGGGCGGTGGCCCGGGCGATTATCGCCGCGCGGCCACTATATACCACGCACGAGCTGGCCCGTGTTGTCACAAAGGTGTGGCCCGGCCATAGCCGGGTGCATCCGGCGACACGGACGTTTCAGGCGATTCGTATCGCCGTCAATGATGAGCTTGGACAATTACGGCACAGTCTGGCGCTGTGGGTTTCTTTACTGAAGCCAGGCGGCAGGATAGCTATAATTTCATTCCATAGCCTGGAAGACAGACTGGTCAAGCATTTTTTTCAGGAATACGCAGGGGACAGATATGATTCAGCGCTCCGCCTGCTTACCAAGCGACCAATAACGGCTGAATCCACCGAACTTGTTCACAATCCGCGTGCCCGTAGCGCCAAGCTGCGAGCGGCTGTGAAAATAAAAATATAAGGAGGGCACAAAATATGCCAATCCAAGTCAAATCAAACTCCCGGTCTTACAAAGTCCAAGTTAAAGTTGTGTAGCTGGACAATGTAGGGGTGGTCGTGTGTCGGTCCTCATGAGGGCTCGACACACTGACCTCTAAGAGTACTCGGCTTTTTGTGTTCACATTGTGGGCACAAAAAGCCGAGTCGTCCGGGAATAGCCGGGAAAGAGCAGAGAAAAATAAAAATATAACAAAAAGGAGCGTCGCGTATGACATACTCCAGTTTAAGCATGTCCCAGTCGACGCTGGCGCGCAATCAGCGATTTGCGAACCGGGGCCAGAATGCGATAGATTTTCGTAAGCGTGGCGGCAAGCTTGGACCGATCAGCAACACGGTTATTCTCATTGTGCTTGCGTGTTTGCTCGGTCTTTTGTATTTGACGCAAGTGACCAAGACAGATGCCTACAGCTATCAAATTGATAAACTACAAAGTCAGGCTACTGACCTCAAGCAGGAGAACGAAGACCTAGTGCTGGCAAGTGCTCAGATGCAGTCGCTCGACCGGGTGCAGTCCAGCTCGCAGGCAACTGCCATGGTGCAAACGGCACCAAGTGGTACTGTTCGACAATAACCTGTGTTAGCTTGTATAATCAATATTTAGCTTATGCTACGACAGGCTTCTTCATCTACGCCGATCGCAGGCCAACCGCAACCATTGACGCGCATTAGGGTTTGGTATGCTTTTCTTGTCATCGTTATGGCAATCTTTTTGGTGCGCTTGTTTTATTTGCAGGTGATTCGGTATGACCATTACAAAACTACGGCACTCAGTGATCAGCTCAAACAGTATGAAATTCCGGCTAGCCGGGGGACAATCCTGGCTCATACTGGTGGTGATGACGACTCGACGGTACCGATTGTGCTTAACCAAAAGCTGTATGTTGTGTATGCCGACCCACTGTATGTCAAGGACGCCCACGAGGTAGCGGATGCGGTAGCTCGGGCGACGGACGGCAATGTTTCTGAAATTGAGTCGACATTGGAAGAGGGGATGGCTATCAAGGGCAAGCGTTACGTGGTGCTTGCGAAGAAGGTGCCAGAGGACAACGCCAAAAAGATCACTAAACTTAAAATTCCTGGGTTAGGCGCCCTTGCTCAGGAATATCGAACGTATCCGCAAGGCTCAATTGCGGCGCAATTGTTAGGTTTTGTGAATGATGAGGGCAAGGGCACCTATGGGGTTGAGCAGGCGCTCAACCCCGAGCTCATGGGTACGGCCGGCGAACTGAAAGCGATTACTGACGTGCATGGTGTGCCGCTCGCTGCGAGTCCGGGCAATACCAACAAGCCGGCCGTGCCCGGCAAAGACGTTGTGTTGACCATCGATGTCAGTATGCAAAAGAATCTTGAAGGAATCTTAGCCGACGGTGTCAAAAGGGTTAATGCCGAGAGCGGAAGCGCGATCATACTTGACCCGAATACTGGCGCTATCCGGGCAATGGCTAATGTACCGAGCTACGATCCTTCAAAATACTTCGATGTCAGCAATACGGCTCTGTTTAACAATAACGCGGTGACCAATGCGATTGAAGTAGGATCGGTAATGAAACCGCTTACGACGGCTGCGGCGCTGGACAGCGGTGCGATAACGGCGAACCAGACCTATTATGACCCGTTTGAGTATACGGTTAATGGTTTTAAAATTACTAATATTGAGGAAGATGGTACGGCTGGCACTAAATCAATCAAAGATATTCTAAACCTCTCGCTAAATACTGGTGTGACGTGGGAGCTCATGCAAATGGGTGGCGGTCAGATTAATGAAAAAGCGCGAAATACCTGGTATGACTACATGGCGAATCGTTATCAGTTTGGTAAAGAGACGGGCGTCGAACAGGGTTATGAGTCATCGGGCTATGTGCCCGGCCCTAAGGATAATGGTGCTGGCATTAATTTGACGTATGCCAACACGGCCTTCGGCCAGGCCATGACGGCCACGCCGCTGCAAATGGCAGCGGCGCTAGGTGCCGCCGTAAACGGCGGCAC
>JBDHUK010000042.1:0-8945 GCA_039809165.1 Saccharimonadales bacterium (SeqCode)
CCGTTGCCACGGTATATGGTGACTATATATACATTGGTGGTGGTGGCAATACCGGCTACCTGAACGATGTGCAGTATGCTCGTATCAATAGCGATGGGACGCTTGGCGGCTGGGCCAGTACGACGGCCTTTACCAATGCTCGCTACGGCCATCAGTTCATTGCCTATCAGGGATATATGTATATGTACAGCGGCCGTGGAAATAGCTGGTACAGTGATGTACGGTATGCGCAGATAAATGCCAACGGCACACTGGGCTCCTGGGCAACCACCACATCACTCGGCACAGGGAACGGTTATGGTGGTGGCGCAATCTACAATGGGTATCTATATATTATGGGCGGCTACAATGGGTCGGTGAATTTTGATGATGTGCAGTATACAAAAATAGACCCCACCGGATATCCGGCCGGTGCTGCCTCGGCCACCGCGCCCGGCGCCGGGCTCACCAACATCGGCTCAGGCCATAGCTACGGCGCGGCGGTGGTCGCCAATGGCTGCCTCTACTTCATGGGCGGCTACAACGGCTCGGCCTATACGACTACCGTGTACCAGGCAACTATCAGTAGCGGTGGTACTATTGGTACGTGGTCGGTGGCGTCCAACGCCATGAATACCGCGGTCGGTAACTTCGGCTTCGCGGTGTACGGCAATTATATGTATGTCATCGGCGGTATCGGCTCGGGCGGCAACTCGGCGGTCGTGCAGTATGCCTCGCTCAATGCCTCCGGTTGCGGCACCAGCACCTGGGCAACCACCACGGCCTACGTCGGTTCGGTCGGCAACCACGCCGCCGCGGCCTACAATGGCTACCTCTATATGATCGGCTCCAGCGGAGCCGGATGGTCGACGGCCGTCTACTACGCGCCCATCAACAGCGATGGCACCATCGGCAGCTGGACGGTGACGAGCAGCCTGAATACCGGCCGCAATCTCGAATCATTGGTGGCGTATGGCGGCTATCTGTATGTGGTCGGTGGCCGCAATGCCACGAACAATGGCGTGATCACCAGTGTCGAATACGCTCAGATAAACAGCAACGGTACGGTGGGCAGCTGGACAGCCGCCAGCAGTCTGAACACCGCACGCGAAAATATGGGCGTCGTCGCCTCGGGCGGCTACCTGTATGTCTTCGGCGGCGATGACTTCAGCACCGGCGGCCTGTCCAGTACCGAATACGTCAAGATCAATACCGATGGCAGCTTGGCCGGCAGTACCTGGGTAAATGGCGGCGCTATGGCCTCGACCCAAAACGCCATGGGCATCGCTCAGAACGGCGATACGGTCGTGCTGGTAAACGGGCGAACCGGCTTATCCGGCACCGGGACGCGCAATGTGTACCGGATGACGATCAATAATGGCGGCGGTATCAACGGCAACTGGACGATGTCCGGCAGTACCTTCACGACCGGGCGGTACAATCACGGTAGTGTCGTCTACGATGGCTACCTGTATATACTGGGCGGCCTGGATTCCGGCGGCAACCGGCTGAACGACGTGCAATACGCGCCGCTCGGGGCTGGTGGCACGGTGGGCAGTTGGAGCTCGACGACGTCGTTCCCGACCGGGCGCAATAGTATGGCCGTCGCGGCCTATGGCGGCTATATGTATGTGTGCGGCGGCAAGGCGACCCCGACCAACTTTACGAATACCTGCTATTCGGCGCCCATTAACAGCAATGGCACACTGGGCAGCTGGACGGCCACGACCAGTCTGCCGGATTATTATGGTTCGATGGCGACAGTACTGCACGATGGCCGCCTATACCTGCTGGGCGGCGTCAAAGCTTCGGCCAATACCACGGTGCGCTACGCCCAGCTGAGTGATGACGGTACTATCGGGGCCTGGACGACGACGACCTCATTTACCGGTGCACGCTCCAGTGCCGGAGCGGTCGTGAACGGAGACTATATGTATATACTGGGAGGCACCGACCTGACAAATTATCTGAGAGATGTGCAGTACGCGCCCATCAATAGCGATGGTACGCTGGGCTCGTGGAACCGCACCACCGACCTGCCTTCTGCACGTGGGTACCCCACGCCCACGGTACTGAACGGCTATCTGTATCTGTATGGTGGATTCGACGGCACGACTGTCTACAACGCAGTGAACTATGCGCCGCTCATCCCTGACGGCCGACTTGGTGCGTGGATGGCAGGTACCGGCCATACCAATGCCCGGTACGGCCATCAAGTGGTGATAGATGGCGGCTACGCCTACCTGACCGGTGGATATGGCAACGGTAATTACTACGCCAATGCCCAGTCGTCACCGATTCAGTCCATCGCACGGGTGGCGCGGTATTCGAGGGTGATCGACCTGGGCGCGCTCTACAACCCCACAGGTATCGCATACGGCGGAGAACTGCCTGGTGGAGCTGACGCCATCACCTACCGCCTGGCTGGCAATACCGGCGCGTGGGGCACGCGCTACCGTGCCAGCAACCTGAGCGGTGCGAACGGAGTCTGCGTAGCCGGCGACACCCGGTATATCTTCATGACCGTCACGATGGACGACTCGCTACGCGCTAGTCTGCCCGATGAAAACAGCTCAGCAGCGCAGGTCAGTGATATCACCCTTAGCTACACACAGAATCATGCGCCGACCGATAAGCGGCTCGCCCACGGTAAGTATTTCAGCGAGGAAGTGCTGCAACCGCTCGATACGTGTGGGGAGTAGGGAGGGTAGGGCGGTGCTGCGTGTAGGTGTATATAACTACAACTACACGCCAACCAGCCAACTTAGTACATTCACCTGCCGAATCCCCTCTACATTACCCTCTTCTGGGTCGAGCGTTAGCAGGAATTTGGCATGGTGGTCGGCCGGAAAGGCCGCCAGCTCTCGTTCGCGCGTGGTGTCATCGCGGACAGATAGCGCCACTTGGTAATACTGTACCTCGTCGCTACGCATCGCCACAAAGTCAATTTCTCGCGCGTCAACTTTGCCGATCATCACCTTGTCGTAACGGCGCAGGAGCTCTAGGTAGACGACATTTTCGAGCATACGGCCATAATCTGTCGGCAACGTTTTGGAAAGCAACTGCCGAAACGCCAGATCGACACAGTAGTATTTTTGCTGCGTTTGCAAGATATGCTTGCCCTTCACATCATAACGGTCGGCCCGGTAGAGCACGAAGCTGTCGGTGAGCGCTGTCATATAATCATCGACCGTGTGGTGGCTAACTTTGCGGCCGCTGGCGGTCAGTGCGGTCGATATTTTGTGCGAGCTGGTGGGGTTACCAATGTTGTCGAAGGCGAATTTGGCGACGTCCTGCAAGGTATTCTCCTGTTTGATGTTTTTGCGCGCCACGATATCTTTAAACACGATGGTATCGTAGATACTCTGGAGATATGGCTTGACCGCCTCGGGATTATCGAGGAACAGCTCAAGCGCCTGCGGGAACGAACTATAGTTGAGATAACTCTCGTACAGCTGCGGCAAGTTGGCGGTGTCGCGAAACGCCGATACGTACTCTGCGAACGACAGTGGGAACAGATGTATCTGTATGTAGCGGCCTGTCAGCACGGTTGCTAAGTCAGAGGATAAAAAGTAGGCGTTGGAGCCGGTGATGTATAGGTCAACATTATCTTTGATGTATAGGCTATCCGCCATTTTTTCAAACTCGGCCACATTTTGGATTTCGTCCAGGAATACATAGTTCTTTTTACCGGGCTGTAGCTGGGCCTGTATGTAGTCGTAGGCGGTTTCGGCCGTCAGGATGTCGCGGTAGGCGAGGTCTTCGAAGTTGAGAGAGATGGTCTGTTTAGGTTCGACGCCCGACTCCAGCAGCTCCTGCCGGAACATTTCTAGCAGTGTTGATTTGCCAGCGCGGCGGATGCCGGACACGACTTTTATAAGCTGTTTATCGCGGTACATGCGCAGTTGATTGAGATATTGTGTGCGATTGATCATGATGCAATTATCATAAGTCAAACAGGGCACATTTGTCAATAAGTTTTGGAAGTATACTTCCAAAACTTTGTGTTCATGCTAAGTTTTGGAAGTGGGGATGGATACCGGATGTGTGGTATGATTTTTGGGTGATGAAGCATCGATTCCGGCTAAAATCCAGCCTCCGCAGGCCCTTTGCGGTGGTCGGGGTACTGCTTGTCGTGTGCGTTTTTGGAGCTGTGGGGTATATACTGCTCAAGACCTCTCATGCGGCCACGCCGTATGTATCGGCTGAGGCAGAAAGTGGTGCTTTGAGTACTCCGGCTACCACTGTTTCCGACGCTACTGCTTCGGGCGGTGAGGCAGTCGGGTTCGCGGCCGCCGCCCCTAGTGACTATGGTGGCACGCCGGGCTGGAAAGTCTACCGGACGTATGATTTGACCCGGGATGAAGGCTGGTCTCATACCACTGGCGTGCGCGGTACCGTGGATTCATCGTATAACCGCAAAGAGCAAACCACCTTCAGCAGCGCCGGTATGCTGATTACGGCCGAGCGCGCATCCGACACGGCTACTATTTATTCTTCTGATGCGCAGGCGCGCTATGCCGTGGTCCCAAATCATTTTGCGCTGGAAGCCGACATCAACCTCGGTGTCTTTTTGGGCAGCGGCAGTTTTCCGGCGTTGTGGCTGCGGCCCTCCGGTTCGGGTGAGGGAGAGATCGATATTTGGGAATATATGGGCAATCGGATCGGCTCCTCGCTGCTCTGGAAAACGACGCTTATCACCACCCCGTACGGCAGTGCCCAGCGCCAAAAAGAAAAAGCCCTGCCGATAGCGAATGCCATGGGCATGCACCGTTGGCGCTATGAAAAGGTACAGGACAAAGTATCCCTGTGGGTTGACGGTCAATTACTGGCGAGCATCACCAAGGCCGAGCTTGACGCTTCCGCCGGAGCAGGCAAGTGGGATGCGCAGTTCGAGTCGCACGGCTGGTATGTCCGGCTGACATATCAGATCGGGCCGCCGCGAGACGGCGGCTATAACGCCGGCGGTCCGGTGCCGGCAGGCTGGCGCAAATCGACGATGCTGACGTCGCGGCTGGTCACGTACGTGCCACAGTAGTCACGCCCCGGCATTTTCACTTTTTCGAGCATTTTATTTTCACTTTTTCGAGCGCGTTCCTTCGGATAATGTGTAAAATAGTACGGTTATTCCTTCGATTTATGTGTAAAATGGACCTATTATTCCTTCGATTTATGTGTTACGCTAATGTATGAAATACAAGGAGTGGCGATGAAGCGGAGTTTGCTTGATGACTTACTGCGATGGAAACAGCGTGCCGGACGAAAGCCGCTTATTTTGGAAGGCGCACGCCAGGTGGGCAAAACATACCTGCTTCAGGCGTTTGGCCGCGAACACTATAAAAATGTCGTGTATGTCAACTTCGACCGCATCGATCCTGATATCGCCGAGTTGTTTGTGGGCAGTGTAGAACCGGCGCGGATTGTCGATTTTTTGGCTATCAAATACTCTACGGTAGTGGAGCCGCACGACACGCTCATTATCTTTGACGAAGTACAGGAGCTACCGCGTGCCCTGGCGTCGCTCAAATACTTCGCCGAGGAAGCGCCAGAATATCACATAGTGGCGGCTGGCAGCCTGCTGGGCGTGACATTGCATCCGGGTACGTCGTTTCCGGTAGGCAAAGTGGATTTTTTGCGGCTGGAGCCCCTCAGTTTCGAGGAATTTTGCCAGGTGAGCGGTCTCGCCGACAAGATGGAGTACACACGGAAGGATATTGATCGGAACGATGTTTTTAAGACAGAGTTTACCGATGCGCTTTGGCAGTATATGGCTGTGGGCGGCATGCCGCGTGCTGTGGTGGAATGGCTGGAGACGAAAAATATGGCCGCAGTCGATGAAGTGCTGCAGGGTATCCTGACCGCATACCGCAACGATTTCAGCAAGTACACTGATCCGGCAAGGGCTGAGCGTATGAACTATGTATGGCAGAGCATCCCGTCGCAATTCGCCAAAGAGTCCAGCCGTTTTCTCTACGGCGCGGCCAGGCCTGGCGCGAGGGCGCGAGAGTATGAGTTGTCTATCGCCTGGCTGGTCGATGCCGGACTGGTGCGCAAGGTGCATGCGGTCAGCCGCGGTGACCAATTGCCGCTCTCGGCGTACAAGGACCTCCAGGCATTCAAACTGTATCTGCTGGATGTCGGGTTGTTGCGTGTCCTATCGGAGCTACCGGCCGGTGATCTGATAGGTGCGAGTGATTTGTTTAGTCAATTCAAAGGTATGTTTGCCGAGCAGTTCGTATTACAGCAGCTGGCCGACCGCACGCTGTATTACTGGACGTCCGGTGCGCAGAGCAAAGTGGATTTTATCGCGCAGCTGAGCGGCCGTATCGTACCCATAGAGGTCAAGAGCGGCGACAACGTCAAAGCCAAGAGCCTGCGAGTGTACCGCGAGAAATATCGGCCTGAGCTGGCGGTGCGGTTTTCTATGAAAGATATTGCATACGATGACGGCTTGATGAATATACCACTATGTGAAATATGGTTGTTTGACGAGCTGCTCAAAAAACATGCGCCTACAAACATCACGCACTGAGATGTTTTTTGTCTTCAGTTACTTCTGCCAGACGCGGACGTAATCGACTCTGACATCAGAGGCCGGGCCGGACATGGGTGTTTTGCCGGTTTTATACCCGACGTTGAATATCAGGTATTGGGGAGCGGCGTTGTCGTAGCTGGCATAACTGGCAACTTGCCGGCCGTCATAATAGATAACATTGCGGCCAGCCTGGCGGTCTACACCGTATATGTGGTAACCGTCGCACCAGTAGCCGGCAATGCGGTTCTGGGTCATTTCGTGGCCGTTGCCCCGGTCAAAATGGTAATTGCTGCCCATGGTGCCAGTGCCACCGATCTCAGCCACGTCGATCTCGCCGTCGCTCATGCCGGAAATGGGGCCGTTGATCCACCAGGCGGGCCAGTTATAGCAGTTCGTGCCGTTGCCGGGGAAATATACGCGAGCTTCGGCGTAACCCAACCCCATCTGGAAGCCTTTTGTGCTGCTTGCGCTGCCGCCGACTTGCAGCGGCTGGGTGTTGATGAGGGCGCCGACATCGGAGGCGCTGTTTTCGGTAGTAGTGGATTGGCGCAGCACGACCGCGCCGTTTTCCATGCGGACGTTGGCTTTGCTTGTTTTGGAATCGTTCATTTCACCGCAGATGTCAGATCCGGGGAATGAGGCAGGGAACCAGCAGGGAGACCATTTGGCGGTATCCAGGGCGGTGCCATTAAATTCATCGGCGAACACCGGAGCGCCCCATCCGCTGGCACCGGTGGCTGGGCCGCCGGTGCAGGGTGCCGGCACGCCGCCAACATAGCATCCGCTGCCTGTGGGTGCCGCCGGGGTGGCAAAGCCGATGGCTTTGCCACCCGAGGCGGCCGGGTCGTTGATGACGGCAGCCGAACCGGAGACCGTGCCGGTCTCCGGTTCGGCTGCCACGAACGGTCCTGCGGCACGCGAGCCGTGCACGAAATAGACTCCGGCGGCCGCCAGAGCCAGGACGATCAGGCATGCGCCGGTCCGGCGGATCGGGCCGCGGATTGCAGGCCGTAGCTCGCCTATGGCCGGGCGCTTTCGGGTCATTTGCCCTTTATCCATGCGGTACCGTTCCAGCCCTTCATGTCATGTGCCACCCAGGCGGTTCCATCCCATACCTTTGCCGAGTGGGATGTCCACGCCGTGCCATCCCACACTTTGGCCTTGCCGCTCCGGGCTGCCGCGTCCGCGTACGTAAAAGTCTGCAGTGCACCTGCAAAATAACCGTTGCTGTTGAGCGTGCCGTCAGCGGTCTGTGGTCCGGTAGTGCTGACAAATTTGTATTCAGCCACGATAGCCCGTTCTCCTGATCCGGCGGTCGTCACTACTTTTGTACCGTCGGCGTACCCGGCCCCGACCGTAAATGTCCGCCCGGCATTGACAAGCGCAAAGGCGCCTACGACGATCTCATCATTAGCGGCCGTGGTGGGGGACGGGCCGATAACGAGGGAGGTTATCGTGTTGTCACCGCTCTCCGCGACCGCATGTGTGTCGGGCGTCAGCACGACATCAAATTCGTATACACTAGCCGCCATGCGCGAGATAGACCTGTCGGGCGTCAGCGTAATCACGTCACCGGCCTGCAGGGCGCTAGTCACATTGCAGTATAGCATCGACACGTTCGTTGTCTGGAGTGTGACGCCCTGGAGCGTGTCCGCCAGGAATATATAGCTGTTACCAGAAGTATCCGAGGCCGCGACTGATGATACGGTCGGAGCCACGTTAGTCAGGGCAACCACCGAAATAACCAGCGAATGCCCGGCCGCTATACCGCCGCCCGGCACGGGCACCGTAATCGACGATGCTGAAAAACCGCTGCCCCCGAATTGTTGTAAAAACGTCGCCATAGGGCTATGCGCTCAGATCGACCCAAACATCGCCGACTGCCGGAGAGGCCGGGGCAGTGGCTGACGCTGTTACTTTGTTGCCGATGTTTGAGCCCGATACTGCACCCGTGGTATTGATATCCTGAGTACTATTAATTGCTGCATTCACGGCGATCGTGGATGGTCCAACACCAAGATAGATTGTCGTGCCATCTGACGAAGTTACCTGAAAAATATCGACGGTCGAGCTGCTAGCCCATTTCATCGCCCGAAGTGCTACCGTGTTTACCTTGCCAGGCCGGGCACGCAGCTCACCGTACTCGTTGAAATAGCCGCTTCGTGTCCCATTAAAATAAAACGCCATGCGATCCGGCCATCCGGCTGTCGGCGAAGCATCGTCACTGATATCGATCCGTGCGAACCGGTCGTTCGTGGAGTCCGTTAGCGCTGGGTTGCCATTTTTGGTTGGCAAATACCCAGTGTGCGTGTGATTGCCGAGTGAGACCGTCGATCCTGACGTTCCGGTCGGTATCCGGGCAATGTCCAGGGTACCGCTGGCGACCTGGGATGCCGCGAATGACTTAGCAGCGTCACTCGTATCATCCACA
>JBDHUK010000043.1:0-8817 GCA_039809165.1 Saccharimonadales bacterium (SeqCode)
TTAGAAGACTCAGGAAGGGTTAGCTTGAAGCGTCCGGTGCAGCCCCGATAGTGGCAGTCAGCGTGATGGTTTTGCCGTCACGAACAACGGTGAGTTTAACATCGTCACCGACGGCTTTGCGACCAACAAGCGAAGTCAGGCTGGCGTTTTGGTCAATCTTTGTACCGTCGACTTCAGTGATGATATCGCCTTCTTTGAGGCCGGCCTTGGCGGCCGGACTGCCCTCGATAACCGCTGGCGAGCCGCTATCACTGGAGGGCTGGAGATAGGCGCCGGCTGTTTGTTTGAGGCTGTACTGCTTTGCCACTGAAGCAGTAAGAGGTATATAGCGTACGCCAAGATAGGAACGCTCGAACTTGCCGGTTTTGAGGACTTGCTTGATAAGCCCATTGACGTCATTGATGGGTATGGCAAAGCCAATGTTTTGGCCTTCCCCAGAGACCGCAGTATTGATGCCGATTACCTGTCCGGCCGTGTTCACGAGCGGACCACCGGAGTTACCCTGGTTGATAGCCGCGTCGGTCTGAAAGAGGTCGCTCAGGTTTTCGACGCTCGAACCGGATTCGTCACCGGCCTGCACGGAACGTCCGTAGCCGGAAATAATACCTGAGGTGACAGTGTTATTGAATTGTCCCAGCGCATTGCCAATAGCGACGACGACATCGCCCACCTGGACTTTGCCAGAATCGCCAATTTCAGCCGGCGTAAGTTTATTGCCCTTGAGATCATTGATTTTGAGGAAAGCCACGTCGAGACTGTCGTTGTCATTAGTGCGACCGACCACCTTGACATCGTCAAGCTCCGTACCATCAGATAGGGTAACGCTGACCTTGGTCGTACCATCAGGAACGACATGGCGATTAGTCACGATGAGGCCGTCCGAGGAAATAACTATCCCGGTACCGGCACCCTGCCTTGTTTGCTGATTAGGCTGAGAGAAACCGAAACCAAAGAAATCAGATTGCGACTGCGCGGCGGTTTGAGTCGTAACATCCACGGATACTACGCTTGGACCGACCTTCTTGGCAATAGACGCAATAAGCTGGCTTTCGCTGTCGGCCAGCTTTTGTTGAGTGGCAGTACTCGTAGTACTGCCGAGCAACGCATTGTCACCGCTATTCGAGCCGATCCAGCCGCCAAGAAAGCCGGCAGCCATACTCAACATAAGCCCGAAGGCGACCACCAGGATCTTAAAACGGCTGCGCGTGAGTTCAGCCCTTGAGCGCGGCGCGGTTGCGCTCAGCCGCGACGATACCATCGACTCCGTCGGTTCATTAGCTGCTTCGCTCGTTGTCTTTTTTGGCTCGTCAGCCATATGTGGTTCCCTCCTATGGCATGGAGTCCGGCAAGTCAGAACCCGGTACCCACTCTCATACCACTCCATTACTCTTATGTATCAAATTATATTATATAGGCAATTGCTTGAAAATTACCTGAGACATCGCGCCTCGATACACACCATTCAATGTTCTGTCTCTAGGTGAGGAGGTGCATGCCTTCATAAAAGAGTGAAATGAGAAGCACAATAACCGCACCACCGCATATATACAGTAGTTCACGACGAATAGCCACTGAAAGTCTATCGAAATGTTCAAGATAATAGATTGCACCGAGTGTATAACCAATGACTGACAAAAAGATGGTTGGCTGCGTGATAATGCCATCCGGCTTGGGATAGACCACCAATAAATGGCTGAGCACCCACATCAGCGCCGCCCCAAAATAGCCCCACAAATAGGACAACATCCGTGCATATGGTTCGTTGTAACTGTCGAAGAAATGACGGGCTGACAGATAACAAACCGAGCCGACAACAAACACCAGCCCGATCAGAGGACCATCAGGCCATATCTTGAAAAGCGCCATCAAAGCCACAAACTGACCGATACCAGCCTGAAGCGAAATCGCAAGAATAGTCGAACGAGGCTTCAGTACAAGCAGCCATAGCGCATACACGACGACAAAGCCGAGCCGAATCATCACCGAATCAGTGGCAGCCATAAAGATGACCATTGAAGCGCCGAACATTATATCAACAGAGTTGGCACGCAGGTTAGCCGGCCAAAAACGCGCACGTACCGCAAAAACGCGCCACTTGCTGAGCAGCACTACAAGCAATGGAAGCCACAGATCAATCGTTAGGCTGCTAAGCACGAAGATAAACAGCGGCAATGCCAGTCTCAAAAGCACATGCACGACCGGTGCCAGACCGCCAGCCGGCTTGATTTTGTCGCGGATTCTAATTTTGGGTTGTGACGGCTGCATCCTGACCCAGTATTATAACAATTTCGGCGGTTCCTTGCACGATACTTTCAGGAAGTTTGTTCGATACCGAATTCACATTGAAGCGTTTTTTGAGATAGTTGATGGTATATTTCTTTTTGCCGCCGCTCAAATCGATAATTTTGGTAGTGCCATAGTCATCCGTTGGCGCGTTGTCGACCGTGATGACATTGTAGCCGTAGGACTTGAGCTCATCCGCCTTGTCAGTAGCCAATCCGGGCGTAAAGGTGCCGTTCAAGATACTGACTTTGGCATTTTCCTGGGCAATATATCCATCCTTGAGCTTCGAGCGGACAAAGGCCTGAATTTCACTATAATCCTCGAGTCCGGCACGCGGCTGTACGACCGACAGGCCGTTAACATTACCTGTTGTGATGTAGTTGTTGCCATCGTCGGTCAATCCCACGGATTGAACGGAGCTAGTGGGAATCTTTTTCATAATGGCAACCATGCGCTGCATATCCGTAAGGCTGATGTCCGTCTGTACGTTGTCGCCAAAAGCATTGAGCAGATTCGACATCTTAACCGGATTCGAGAGAGTGCCAAGATCGAGAACTTTGTCCTTGAGGGCTAGCATGACGGCACGCTGACGTTGGGAGCGTGCAAAATCGGAGCTGGTTTCACGGGAGCGGACATAATTGAGCGCATGTTTACCGTCAAAGGTATTAGTTCCCTTTTTGGCTAGAATCGGACTCCACCCGTTTTCCCATGCCATCGTTGGATCGTAGAGTTGCTCGGGAGCGTCAATCGTCACACCGCCGACAGTATCGACGGCCTGCCGAAAGGCCCGGAAATTGACAAGGGCGTTGTAATGAATCGGCACGCCCATCACACGCTCGACCGTACTGTCGGCAGCCGCAAATCCGGCTTCGATGGCTTTGCGATTCTCGTTGCTCTGATCGGTGCTGCCGAGATACTTATACTTACCGCTTTCGTAGGCCGCATTGATCTTCTGATAATTAGCAATGTAATTGTTGGGCATCTTGACCCACAAATCACGGGGGACACTAAAAAGAATCGCCTGATTGTTGACCGGATCAACGCTGACAATCATCAACGTATCGGTCAAATCACCACCGTCATGCTCGGCCCCGCCAATACCCATCATGAGCACATTGACGCGGCCGTCGCCCTCGCCCTTGAGCAGCGTGGGGTCGACCTCGGCCGTCAGGCCGGCTGCTGTGGAGGTGCCGTCAAATACTTTTTTGAGCTGGAGATATCCTTTGGCGAACAATACGCCGCCTACAGCGAGCACAAGCACTAGCGTAACCCCAAGGGCACGCGATGACCAGATAAAAATAGATTTAGCGCGGCTGCGAGTAGCTTTCTTTTGTTGTTTAAGGAGTTTTTTCTGTTGACGTTTGGTCAGGCCGGCGGCCTGGGCCGCCGCTTTGGCCTTGCGGCCGCGGAGCTTCTTGCCAGGCTTGCCAGATGCCACCGGCGACGCGGCTGCAAACTGATCGGCGATGACGCGGCTGCTTGCCGCGTCGCCATGCCGGGGCCGGCCCGGGCGAGCCGCCGCGCTTGCGGCGCCAACACCCGGCTGGCGGCGCGGCGCATTATAAAATCCATCCGTACCGCGAAAATCGCCGACGCGCCGCGTCGAAGATTGCCCGGACAGTCCTTTCTTGCCTACTACATTTGAAGATTGCCGAACTGAGTTCGGCGACTGCACAAAAAATCCGTCAACCGACCTTTGTGTATTCGTGGTTCGTTTGCGTGTTCGATATATATCCATAGCCCTAGACCTCACCAGTATATCGTTTATGCTCAAACGCGTAAACCTTAATTGGCATACATTTTGACATGGCAGCCACCCTTCAAATGCGCTATAGTTAATTTTGAATGAATCCAGAAAATCAATACCCTGCGCCAGAGCCCCAGAACAGCCAAACTCCGGCCACACCCCCGGCTCAACAGCCATCCGCACCCACGCTTTCCACGCCGGGCGTATCTCGTCCGATGGATGGCGAAAGCAAAGACGAGCCTCGCGTCTCCCCACCATCGAAGCGTGAGACTATGCGCGAAGTCATCTCGACTATCGGCGTGCTCCTTGCAGCACTTGGCGTTGCCTTCGCACTCATCGCCTGGGTTTTCCAGTCCTACCAAGTCGAAGGCCCGAGCATGATGAACACACTCCAAAACAACGACCGTCTTATCGTCTGGAAAGTTCCACGTACTATTGCTCGTATCACCCACAAAGCCTATATCCCCGAGCGCAGCGAAGTTATCATTTTTGTCGAAGGCGGTCTATCACAATTTGGCCAACAAGATGAAAAACAACTCATCAAGCGCGTTATTGCCCTACCCGGCGAACGAGTCGTCCTCAAAAACGGCGTCCTCAAAATATACAACAAAGAGCATCCCGAAGGCTTCGAGCCGGACAAAACCGGGGCCTACAAGATCATCTCCGAGCCAGCCGACGTCCATGACATCGATATCACCCTTGCCGAAAACCAAGTCTTCGTCTGTGGAGACAACCGGCCCGACTCGCTCGACAGCCGTACATTCGGGCCGATCAACGCCGATCAAATCGTTGGCCGCCTGGCTCTTCGCCTATTGCCGATAAGCGAAATTCAAAAATTCGACTAACCACCTTTCGATACGCCCAGCCAGGGTTACCACATACCAGTGACCGAACGGCCGTCGTCGAAGCGGCTTCTTAAGATGAGGCCCTATTTTTCTACTCCCCCACATGACCACTCACTACTACTTTGTGTAGCAATCATCACATTACTCACAGATATAAAAATGTGAGCAATTCATCACCTTGGTGAAACATAATCATTACCGCATGAAAGAAACAGCCTTCAACCCCAAAAAAAACCATAAGTTATATATGTGTGATGAGAAGCTCACAAAATAGACAGAGGTGATGAGCGGACGATGATGGCGCAAAGTGAGAAAGTGGCAGAAGACGAGTGCGACCCCCCCGGGGGGGGCTTATACGGTGGGAGTCCGGGTCTTTCGCCTTAGGCACGAATTGATTCGAGGAGTTTGAGAAGCCGGGCAAGATCTTCGTCGGAAACGAAGTTGAGCTCGAGGCGTCCACCTTTGGCGGTACGCCGGATGTGAACGGTTGAACCAAGACGCTTACCAAGGGCTTTGGTCTCGTGAGTTTCGGTGTCGACGCGTTCCTTGACGGCTTTTTGTTCGACGACGCCGGATTTGTGGCTGGAGACGAAGCGTTCAGCTTGACGCACCGACCAGCCGTTGTCGACAATTTCCTGCAGCAACTCTCGCTGGAGCTCTTCCTTGCCCTTGAGCGCCAGAATAGAACGGGCGTGACCTTCGGTGATTTTACTGGCTGCCAGGGCGTCACGAGCCGACTCGGGAAGCTGTAATAGACGAACAATGTTGTTGACGGTAGAATTCGCCTTACCGAGACGCTCGGCAATCTTGTCATAGGTCATATTGAACTGCTGATGAAGCCGCTCGATAGAGACGGCCTGTTCCAGTGGACTGAGGTCAACACGCTGGACGTTTTCAACGAGCGCCAGCTCAAGCCGAGCCAGTTCGTCCGAAGTACGAACGATGACCGGCACGACATCAAGGCCGGCGATGGCGGCGGCACGCCACCGGCGTTCGCCGGCAATGATCTGGAAATCACCCATGCGCCCCGGCTCCGGATGTGGAGTGACTACCAAGGGTTGGAGTACGCCGTACAACTTGATGGATGAAGCGAGCTGCTCAAGCGCCTCTTCGTCAAAGCTGGTACGCGGCTGCTCGGAATTAGGCGCAATGCGCGCCAAGGTTATTTTTTGAATACGATCGTCGTCAGTCAAAAGAATGGAAGAATCGAAATTCTGTGGAAGCAAGGAATCAAACCCCTTGCCAAGCCCGATTTTGCCAGCCATTATGCCTTGCCTCCGGTACGTGTGATAAGTTCTTTGGTGACTGCCTTGTACGCACGAGCGCCCTTGCTCCAGCCGTCGTGCTCGAAGATGGTTTTGCCGTGGCTGGGGGCTTCGGCCAGCCGTACATTGCGTGGAACCACGCCTGCAAAGAGCTTATCACCAAAGTGTGTTTTGATCTCCGCCTTGACTTGCTCGCTCAGGCCGATGCGTTTGTCATACATAGTAAGTACGACTCCCAATAGATCGAGTCGAGGATTGGTGGCCTGACGCACACGCTGAACAGTACCAAGGAGCTGGCCCAGGCCTTCGAGGGCATAGTATTCGGTCTGCACCGGTATGAGCACATGACTGGCGACAGTCAGCGCATTAATCGTCAGTAAACCGAGGGCCGGCGGACAGTCAATCAGAATATAATCATAGGCGGCAGTACGGAGGGCTTCGGCTAATCGGAACTCACGCCGCTCGAGTTCGGCTATATCAAGCTCGGCTGCCGCGAGATTGGGGTTGGCCGGTAAAATATAAAGCCCATTCACATGAGTTTCCTGGACGCTATCCGCCAGAGCAACCGCGCCGGTAAGTACTTCATACGTTGTATTATGAGACTCTTTATCCAAGCCAAGACCACTGGTGGCGTTGCCTTGAGGATCGAGGTCGACAAGCAGTACGGAGTGTCCGGCATCAGCGAGCGACGCCGCAATATTGACGGCTGTCGTTGTTTTGCCAACACCGCCTTTTTGATTTGCCACGGCAATGATTGCTATCATGTCTGTTACCCTGCTTCCTCTGTTGTTAACGCCTAGTATAGCACCGTGGAGCGAATATTTCACGATTATTTCACGGATTTTCACAACATTTCACGGAATCCCCTCGCCAGCCCGTGTATACTAAAAGTATGGTATTTAAGCATATACAGTTTACACGCAAAAAATTATTACTCAGCGCCGTGGTATGTGTCGTTGCCGCAACCAGCATCACCGCCATCCTATTTTTTACAGGCAGTCGTCAGCCGCTTATTCCAGCCGAATACAGTAACTCTGCTAGCTTCGAGATTTTCGCGCCGCAACCATTGCCCGACGACTATATCTTGGATGTCGAGTCTTTGAAATACGAAAGCGCCACCCTGCTTTTCACAATATATGATACATCGGGCAATAAGATAAACTTCAGCGAACAGACCATCCCTGCGGAATTCAATTTTGATAGTTTTTACTCAGCTATTTTGAAGGACAGCCGCAAGCTCGACAACACGCCATTTGCCTCGACCCAGGGCACTGACAGCAATGGCGACAAAACACTCAGCATCGAGGCCGGCAAGACATGGGTAGTCGCTAACGCCAAGGCCAGTACTTCAGATAAGACATTACAGCAGATCGCCGAACGCTTGGTAGCGCAGTCCAAGTAGTCTACGGCGTACCCCACGAAGTCAGCGGCTCATATTGGCTGGTGTTATTGGCGCGGTAACTCGAAGGCATGATCTTGGTCGTAATCCAGGCGTTCGTGTTCGGCAGTGACATACCGAGCCGTTTTGCGTAGTGATTATAGGCCATGACGTACGTGACACGCTCACCGCCGTTCAATACCGGGTTGTTCGGGCACGGCCAGCCTGCTGGCCGTGCCGTGCCACCATTGACCGCATTCAAAAATCCTGTTTCCAGTTCTAGCATCGTCGTAATCCGGGCTTTTTGTTCGCCGTACAGATCGATACCCTGAATGCGTGCGGTCTCGGCGGCGTTGACCATACCTGCGACGCCCATCGCCGTGTGATTCAGGTCGCGGCACGTTTCACCCTGCATGCCGCTTGGGAATGTCGTGGCGCCCCACCAGGCTTCGCTCCGGAAATTTGCCGCCGTCATGGTTGCCTTATCAAATTTAGTGTTCGGAATCGGTAGCGGCAAGCCGGTACCCCAGGCATACGGATTCACATCGCCGCTCATATAGATATTTGCCGGAGTATTGCCACGCCAGTCGCCTATACCATCATCGAACACCTCGCGGTCACTCAAGAATACGCCGATGTTGATGGTTGCTTCGGCCATAGACGTCACCCAGTTGTGGCCGCCACCGGCCCACTGCGTACGCACCCAGGGCAAAAACGCGTCGCGGAGCATCCGCTCCATATTGGCCACGTTCAGTGCCGGCTCGCCAGCGCCCGGGGTATACGTATAGCGCATGATCTCTGCGGCTCGCGGAAAAATCTGTCCTGCCCAGGCAGCATTCAATACGCCGCCGATCAGGGCTGGATCAGTCGTGCTCATCTTGTGGTCTTTGAGTTTTGCCGACCAGGCATTCAGGATGGTAATCGATTGCCGGGCGTAGCGCCTGTCGCCAGTGTAGGCCCAGAGCAATGCGTTCGTGTAAGCCGCCTGCGCATCGTCGGTCTCGTCAAGACAGCCCTGCTTGTTGTTGCCACACGTAATGTATTCGGTAGGATGCGGAACGTAGCTGGCCGAGCTGAATGGTATACCGGCATTCGACCCCTCGCCCGGCTTGGCATTGACCGTTTTGGCAAGTTCGGACTTCCAGGGTTCCTGATTGGCTGCGATTTTGGCCTTTACGAAATCAATCCCGGCCTGATCGACGATAATGCCAGGATGCACGAAACCGCCGGCAACCGAACCGAACCGCAGTGCCTTGCCGCCGGAGGCGCTGCTATCGGTGACAACGGCGGCGCCATGCG
>JBDHUK010000044.1:0-8669 GCA_039809165.1 Saccharimonadales bacterium (SeqCode)
GGCACGCTCACAACACGCGAACCTCGCAGCGATGACAATGATAATGGTAAACAGTACGACTATATCCCGTACACCGACGAGGGGCTTGAAGGGCTTACACGTCGTATCGAAGGCGGAGAACTCGTACAATATCACGTACACGACTCGACCCGGCACGTATACGGCACAGACGTGAGTCACTTCCCGACACGCCACTCGTTGCTCGATGCGACAGCTTCGTCGGTTACCAATATGCGGCGGCTCCCATTCGGAGAATGCATCACCATCGGACTTGTAGCTCCGGCAGAGCAATGGGGCGAATGGCTGAACCTTCGTTTTCCGGTCGGCCACAAGTCGCGGCACGCCCGAATCATCGAAGCGATCACCAGTTTTACCTGGATGCTGAGCCAGCCTCGTGAACAGGTTGCAGTTGTCGAAAACCAGGTCGGTCATCAAACCGAAGTCGCCGCACTCATCATTGCCATATGCAAGGGTCAAACCAGTGCGGCGACCGCAAATGCCCGGGATCTCGCCGCCGAAGGACTGCGCTACGCCCGGAAGCTCTTATGACGAAGCAGCCTATTCGGCCTGAGCTGTCTGAACCACAAATTTGTTCACTCATCTTCCTAATCCGTGACAATTTTAACAGAGGTGAGCCTACTACCATGGAGGGTGAGCCGGAAATCTTGCTAGCCATGAAAAAGCGCGGATTCGGCTCTGGTCGATATAACGGCATTGGCGGCAAGATGGATCGGAGCGAGATAATCGAACAAACACTGGTCCGCGAAACTCAAGAAGAGATCGGCGTAACACCACTCAGCTGGGAGAAGGTTGCAGTCCATGATTTTGCGATGGACGTACACGCCGCAGAGCCGTGGCACATGATCGTTCATACATACATATGTCGCGACTGGGAAGGCGAGCCAACCGAGACCGAGGAGATGGCGCCGGAATGGTTTACGCTCAGTAAAATCCCATATGACCGCATGTGGGACGACGACATATTCTGGCTGCCTGTCGTACTGGCCGGACGCAAACTACTCACCTCGTTTTCGTTTGACGTCGAGGACCACGTGGTGTCAACCAAAATGACAATCGTCTCCAGTTTCACAGATACCAATCCAGACTCAAAACCCCCATCATAGCTGCCACAAATGGCAAAACTTGACATAATATGTTATAATTATAACAATGACTCTCGACTACTGGCGCAAACAAACAACAGATACGCCGTTATTTCCGGATATGCAATGGTCGCGGCCCGAAAACCGCATGCATGCCGGCAAACTGATGATCGTGGGCGGCAATGCCTATGGCTTTGCCGCCGTGGCCGAGGCGTACGCCTCGGCCACTCGCGCCGGCATCGGCACTGCCCGGATGTTATTGCCTGACGCGTTACACAAAGTCCTCGGCCGCAATTTCGATGCCGGCGAGTTCGTACCCAGCACCCCCAGCGGCAGTCTGAGCCAGCGCGCGCTTGCCGAAGCGCTGGCAATGGCTCACTGGGCTGACGGCGTACTCCTTGCCGGCGATCTCGGCCGCAACAGTGAAACGGCGATCTTACTGGAAAAATTCACCACCAAATATCCCGGCGCGCTCATCATCACCAAAGATGCGGCCGACTATTGCATCGCTATGCCCGGCGCTTGCGTTGACCGCCCGGAGACGACGTTTGCTATCAGCCTGGCACAGTTACAAAAGCTGGCCACGAGCGCCAAATTTACCACCGCTTTCACGTTTGATATGGATATCATCCGGTTCGTCGAAGCGTTGCACGACTTCACACTTACACACGAATGCAACATCGTCGTCCGCCATCTCGACAACATTTTCGTTGCCTCCAACGGGCAGGTGAGCAGCACTCGTCTCACCGATGAGCAGGCAACATCCAAAATCTGGCGCACTCGCACCGCCGCCGCCTGCGCCACCTGGTTGATTCAAAACCCCTCCAAGCCCTTTGAGTCCCTCACCACCGCCCTCATTGAGTAACTGAGGCCATTGCCAAGATAAAGTGCCCTCGGCATATCCGAAGTGCAGATTAGGCCGATTATTCGGCTGATCATTGGCCGTAAATGGGGTACTATGAGTACAGCATGTTTGACCATAAGCACCAACAAGCGCAGCAACAGGGAATCGCTTTTAATCGCCTCATTATCGTCGTTGCCATCACCGGCCTTCTGATCGTGGCCGGATGGTTTATGTTTGCCAGTGACAGTAACCGGCCAACATCGGATTCGGATTCATCCAGCCAGACCGATGCTACCGCCTCAGGCACCACTAACACACCCATCTCTGATGCAAGCGGCGTTGTCGCGATCGCCAAAAGCAGTGCGCCCTCCAGCTGGAAACGATACGATTTCTGGGAAAATGACGTCAAGCTATCCCTCTTTGATTACCCCGGTGATGTTATCGATTTTCGCGAATTGCCAAACCGCACTCTCAGTTTCGGCACTTATAAAAAATCCAGCAACAAAAAGGCCGGCTCAGAAGTATTCGCCCAGTTCACGATCATTCGTGTTGCCACCGACGAACCGGGCGAAACAATTTTCGCCGACACCGACAGCCTTCAAACTATCGCCAATGCCTCCCACGAAGCCAATATCAACGACAAAAAGGCCGGCTACAAATTAAATGTCAGCGACGTTGAATCCACAACCGTGGCCGGGCTCAAGGCCTACACATTTACCACCAACGAAGGTTTTGCCCTCGGTTACAATGCTATCGACGATGGGGGACTTACCCTCACCAACGGTGCCAAAACCCTCCGGATCTACTTCATCGAAGGCAAGACCGGCAACATCTTGCGCGCCATTATTGACGAGCGAAGCTCGGTAGCGCGTGATATCCTTGCGACACTCGACATGCCGTGAGCTCTATAGCTTCAACCTGTTGGTTTCCATGAAGCTGCCGGTTTCCTAAAAAACAATTACAGGCAGACCGATCTCATCTCCATTCCTCCCAGAGTATCCGTTTTGTTGCTACAATTAAGTCATATGAGTAGTGTAAACCATAGTCTCCCCTGTGACGTCGTTATCCTGCCCGGCGATGAGCTGGTCGAGAAGGTCGTGCTGGCCAGCCAGAAACTGGCACCGTTCGGTAGTCTCTTTACACTTGAGGTCGGCCGGTATTTTCCGCATGCCTCGCTCTTTATGCTGCAGCTCAGGGAGGATGATATAGGGATGGTAAAAAAACTGCTGGCCGATATCGCCCGTACGTCGAGCCCACTCAGCCTCAAGGCCTCCAGATTTGACAGTTCACAGGGCTATATCGATGTCGAGTACGCCAGGACCGAATCAATTGATAACGTGCAGCGACGGGTTATTACTGCTCTGAATACCATACGGGACGGTATGCGCGCAAAAGATGCAGCTCGCATGTCAGAGGCGACTGGTCTCGCCCTAGAGAACTTCCGGCGCTACGGCTACAAGTATGTCGGTGAGCTGTTCCGCCCACATATCACCTTTACTCGTTTCGATGATGGGCCGGATCATGCTCCTGAGGCAAGGGATGTACTACCGGATATATCAGTATTCGACGGGGCATTCGTAAAACTTGGCCTGTTCGAGATGGGTGACAATGGCACGTGCGTCAGGAAGATAGCCGAGTTTGATTCGCAGGCAGAGCCGGGATGATTATAGTATCTAACCTGTTTTTGATAATAACGGGGGTAGTATCTCACCGAGTGTTTTATTCTATCTCACTTCTCATAGATTAGGTCGTGCCGTTCACGGCACAAAATGACAGCCATCTTCCCCAAATCTACACGTTGATTTGGGCCTGGTTGTCTATATAGTCTTTGATATTCTCAACCACTCGCTCGCCCAGTCTTTGTCTTGTTTCGATACTGTATAATAAAATTATGGACTCGACTGCTGAGTTTGTTTTGCCTGATACGTTCTGGCGTGTTTCCGTGAAAGCCCTCGTGTACGATAGTCACAATCGTCTCCTCGTGTTTATGAGTAGAAGCGGAGAGTGGCAGATGCCGGGTGGTGGACTGGAGCATACAGAAACATTTGAACAGTGTGTCAAGCGCGAGCTCGCCGAAGAAATACAAGTCGGCGTAAAGCGTATTGGCGATATCATTTTTGTATATCAGGGTAAAACAATCAAAGGTTATCCGAAAATCAACATCGGGATAAAAGTGGTGATCGACGACGCGGCGCCAACACCAACAGACGATGATCTTGTTGAAGCACGATTCGTGGCAAAAGATGAGTTTTTGAGCTTAAACTTCGAGCCAGGTGAAAGCACCATCAAGGATTATGCAGACCAGATTTGGCCGTGATGGAATGAAGTCATACCTCGCAATTGCTCCTCTTTGCGCATCCTGGCGATGAGTAGCATGATCCTAATAGCCCCACTTTCCAAAGTCTACTGAAACACAATGTTTGGAAAACACAGTTTACAAACTTCATACGGTGGACTACACTTATACATATGATACCCCGTACGCAATACCTCACAATTCTGCGCCAGTTCAGGGACAAAGATGTCATCAAAGTCACTACTGGCGTGCGTCGTTGTGGTAAATCGACGCTACAAACCATGTTTGCCGACGAGCTCCGCGCTTCGGGCGTGCCTGACCAACATATCATATCCATCAATTTCGAGTCACCGCGGTACTTACTAGAGGATATCAGATGGCGCGACCTCTGGCAGGATATTACTGAGCGGATCAAAGCTGCCGACAAAACCTATGTATTCCTCGATGAAATCCAAAATGTACCAGAGTTCGAGAAGCTCGTCGATGGCCTGTATGTCGAACCAAATATCGACCTGTACATCACCGGATCGAACGCCTACTTTCTCTCATCAGAGCTTTCGACCATCCTGTCGGGCCGCTATATCGAAATCCCGATGTTGCCGCTATCGTTTGCCGAATACGTCACCGCTTTCCCGGACGAGACAAACTACCAAAAGCTCTACGCGCAGTATGTTAATTTCGGGTCGTTCCCCTATGTCCCCGAGCTACTACAGGAGGGTGAGTCGGCTGTAGACCGCTACCTACAGGGCATATACGAGACGGTACTATACAAAGATATCCTGGCCCGGCTCAACCTCGAGGATGAAATCAAGATGTCTAATCTCGTCAAATTTACCATGGATAACATCGGCAACATTACCTCGCCGCGCAAGATCGCCGATACGATGACCAGTAACGGCAATAAAATCTCGCACCCGACAGTCGATACTTACCTGACGGCGCTGACCAAAAGCTTCCTCGTATATCAAGCCGACCGCTATGATATCAAGGGTAAAAAACTCCTCCAACGCTTAGGCAAATATTATCTCGTCGATATTGGTTTACGCCAGATGATACTTGGCCGCACCATGGCTGGCGACCGTGGGCATATCCTCGAAAATATCGTCTACCTGGAACTACTGCGCCGCAATCGTCATGTCTGGGCCGGCAAGGTTGGTGAGAGCGAGATTGATTTCGTCGTTCAAACACCGGGCGGTGACATAGCGTACTACCAGGTGGCCGAGACCATGGCCGGAGAGACCACTCGCGCTCGTGAGTTCCGCGCGCTCGAACAAGTGAAAGATCATTTTCCAAAGTTTATCATCACGATTGATGAAGGGAGTTACAATACTGGCGGCATACGCCAGGTGAATGTGATAAATTGGCTGCTGGAGGGGTCTGAGTAATGAATCAGATGTTGGGGCCTATATGACAGACACCTCCCTGCGGCTATATGGCAGCCTGCCACGCCAGGCTCCTGGCTCCGACGCGACCACACGCCACCTGTACGAACTTGCTGGCAACCCGACTGGCAAGGCATTAGACATAGGCTGCGGCCGGGGTCGTGCATCACTCTTACTGGCCGAATATGGATTCGACGTAACGGCGGTTGATATATACCAGCCATTCCTGGACACACTACAAGCAGGGGTGCTAGCTCGAAATCTCGAGGCGAAGGTGACGGCACGCACTATGTCTATGGACGCCTTAGACTTCCCAGCTGGCAGCTTTGACCTGTTGTGGGCAGAAGGGTCGGCATATATTTTGGGCTGGGGCAATGCACTCACGGCATGGCGAAAACTCCTTACGCCCACCGGCGTGCTGGTTGCGACGGAATGCTGCTGGCTGACAGATGAGCCATCAGCAGAGATCAAACAATTTTGGCACGAAAACTACCCATCAATGCTCACCGTAGACGAGGCCAAGGATATCGCCGCCACCAGCGGCTACGAAGTTGCCGCCACCTACGTGCTGCCGAGCAATGACTGGTGGGACGAATATTACACTCCGCTGCGCGCACAATGTGCCATGCATGAAAACGGCGCAAGCGGCGCTATGGGTACGGCAATCGCGGCAGCTCGGCGCGAAATCGAGATGTATGAGAACTATGGCGATCAGTATGGATATGTTGGGTTTGTACTAAGGAGAGTAGAGTGATGAAGCAATATCGACAAGGAGATACAATGCCAAAACAACTCACATTCGAGGAAGCCCGTGCGCTTGTCTTGCAGCACGTCAAAGAACGCAAGTGGGACAAGACAAACTCATCACGAGGCCTGGCAATCTCGCTCTCGCTGGAAGCCAATGAATTGCTGGAGTATTTTCAGTGGAATGATGAGTCTTTCGGCAACAAGGAAGATATGGCGAGTGAACTTGCTGATATTTTTATTTATGCAATTCAATTTGCCGACAGATACGAGATAGACATCCCATTGGCAATTGCAGAGAAGATTGAAAAACAAGCCAAGAAATACCCGGTCGAGATATTCGAGATCGAGGATGAGACAGAGCGTAATAAAGCCTGGCTTGCGGCGAAAAAGAATTACAAGAAAGATACGACCCTATGATCCAGGAGCTTCGGGTCTATGAATAGTTCACGCGTATCTGATTGAGATTAGTAATCTTTCGCCGCAGGAATAACACTGTTGTAAGCCTGCTCAAACTCTACCGTTTCCGCACTCCGCACCGCGTCATAAATACTTTCTTGCACAGCTCGTGCAGCGGCGTGTCCAATAATGTCTACTTGCGTATACAAACTATCGTCAGTTTCTTGGAAATATTGCAGCTTGTCGTTGAACGGATTTTTCAGCTCGCCAGTGCTAAATACAAAAACAGTATCGCCGTCTGATGAGGTATGCACCGGATTGATCGCGCGGACTTGTCCGTGCGAGGCAAGATGGGCCACTTTTTCTAAATGCAGTTTATTCCCCAAATCTACATTTATACCGACAACAGATATTGTCGTGTTTGACTTGTCGCTCGTTACAAAATCTATCAAGTCCTCGTAGTGCTTAAATCTCACTTCTTCGTCACGATTGCCAGCCAATATTTCGCCGTTCGGCAGCACAATATTGCCAATCGCGTTCACTACCGATAATGCAGCAATAATTATGCCGTTACCGATATCAACACGAGCCGAGCCAACGCCTGCTTTCATAGCACCTGTTTTTGTGCCACTCTCAACCCAGCGAAACTTACCAACGGATGTACCAGTGCCAGCCCCGACATTGCCACTTGTTACTGGTTTATTGGTGGCGTTTTCGTATGCCTCGCGTCCATACTTCGGATCGTATGGCGCAACTTGCATACCTTGGTCGTACACGATAGCACCAGTAATTGAAGGATTATAGATTTTGCCATCACCAGATACAGAGCCAAACTTATCACGGCGCAGACACTCCATGATTTCACTTGCCGACATTAAGCCGGTGTTGCTGCCGCCAGCAATAAAAATGCCGTTTTCGCCGTAGTTTGTTTTATCTGATTTATTGGCTTCCGTACCATACGTACCAACTGCGCCACCATAGGCCTTGTAGGCTACTTGGTAAGGTTTATCAAAAAGAATTACGGTGCAGCCTGTCAGTTTTTCTAGATGCGTTGCGTGTCCGACACGCACACCAGTAAGGGAAGTGAGGGTGTTGTTCATATATCGCACCTTTCCACGGTCGTTACTCTCCCATCACTCAGCTCGATAATATCGATACTCTCAACTCTGCCGGCAATAGAAAGGCCTCTGGCGTTTAGGCCGTCAATTCGCTGTTTTGCTATGTGTACTTCGTCACTATTACCAATGCCAATATGCGGAATAAAATCTATATCAAAACGCAGATATGGTGCGAATAAACCAGAATACAATTTGTCGTGCAGTTTTATGATGTTTGAGTAGCCAGTATCAGGTACGAGGAACTCGTGGTAATACTTGCCGTCATCATTTTGGTTTATTGTTGCCACGTTCATGACAAAGTCAAAAGGCTTAATACCCGCAATCTTGTCTTTGACTTCGCTTACAAAACTATCTTTGTCTATATCATTAATAGCAAAAACAAGTGTGATATGTGGGTCAATCACTGAGAAATATCGTGGGTCGTTTTGCTCGCGGTAGTTTTGAATAAAATCGAAATCGCTTTGCTGTAATTTTGGGTATGCAACGACGAGATAGGCCATGCGGTTGATTATATCAAACATGGCAGCTCACGTATTCCTGACCCCGACCGCTACTAACCCTGGAATCTACGATACCGTTTCATCAATCCAATCTCGCAGTTCCTCATTGAGATCATCTAGTAGTACGAAAGTTGTGTCAATACTATTCACAAAACTTTCAAATATATGAAGTTTTGTGAATGAACACCTCGCCGCCCACAAGCGATCGTGTCAAGCCTCGGGTGGGCTGCCGTATAATAGACTCATGAAAATAGCTCTCACGGAATTAAATCAAAAGGTAACA
>JBDHUK010000045.1:0-8601 GCA_039809165.1 Saccharimonadales bacterium (SeqCode)
GTATAGCCGTAATCGCTATTGGCAGCAACTGTTGTGTCGCTGTAGGTGCGGATGGTCGAACCTACATTACCAATCCGGGTGCCATCACGATATATGCGGTAACCCACAACCTCCACATCGTCAGTGCTGGCGCCCCAGGTAAGCGTTACTTGCCCTGGCGATGGCGCTGACGCCATAACAGTAGCCGGTGCTGACGGAGCAGTAGTGTCAGCCTGAGTGACAGCAGTCCGAGCCGCACTGATTGCCGACGAGTGGCCGTCAGTATCATACGCCTGAACCGTATAGTTGTAGCTGGTATTTGCCTGGAGCCGTGTATCAATGTAGGTCGTGCCGTTTGCCGTGCCGATTTGAGTTGAGCCACGGAATACCCGATAGCCGGAGAGGGTACAATTTTCCGCCGCCGTCGATGCGGTCCAGCTCAGCGTGATGGACGTCGGGCTATCAGAAGAGCTCGTAAGATTTGCAGGCACCGTCGGATTGCCGGCGCAATTGGCGGTCGCTGGCTGGGTTTTTGCCGATACGGCGTTTGATGGCGCACTTTCATTCCCAAGCATATCGTAAGCCGTAATGGTGTAGGTGTAAGTCGTATTTGAAGTCACATTGCTATCGATGAAGCTTGTGCCGTTCGTTACCGTGTACGTTGCTGTCGTCGCATTATTCCGGTATATCTTATAGCCCTGAACACCTACTCCACCGGGATTCGGGAAGTCGGTACTTGGACTCCATGAAAGGTTCACGCTCGCAGCATTAGGAGCTGCTGCCGTCACTGCCGTGGGCGTAGTCGGAGACATATCATCGGTCTTTGTCTTGATACTCGCCGCGGTACTCAAGTTCGAGGTATGGCCAGCAGTATCGAATGCTCTGACGGTATAGCTATATGAGGTGCCCGAAGTAAGGCCCGAGTCAGTATAACTCGTTCCGTTCGTAACATCTCCCATCTGCACTCCATTGCGATAGACACGGTAACCGCCGAGCGTACAGTTAGAGCCTGCCGAGCTTGCCGTCCAGGAGAACGTTGCAGTCGTGTAATTAGTCGAGGTGCTCACTGGAGTACCTGGTGTGCTGGGATTAGTCGAACAACTTGGAGCGCCGGTAATCGTGTAATTCGCGCCGTTCGAGCTACTGACGTCCATGATGTTAGTGCCCGTTCCGGAGTTATCATATACCGCAGAACCATTGCCTAGCGTAATTGCCGCGGCACCGCTCGTACCAATAACTTTGAAGTTAACGGTTGCGACGATATTTTCACCATTCACGCCGGAGCCGCCGCCACTAATACTGCGGATGATATCAACAACTCCTGCGGTATTCGTGTTGGTTCGCTGCGCCGTCGGGAATGTCGCACTATTCGTAGTGTTCACATACTGCAACTGCGAAGCCGGGTAGTTCAGGACTGATTGGACTGTTGTTACCGCGCTGTCGCTACTATTCACTTTGATCGCTACCGAGATCGTAGAATCAGGCGCAAACGAACCACTTGATGGCGATAAGTTGATAGAAGCGCCTCCAGTTGGGGGTTGTGGCGGCGGCGTGACCGTTCCGGCCTTCAATGTATAACTAGCAGTGACCGACCCGTTGAGGTTTAGAATGTTCGTGCCGGTTCCTGAGTCATCGTACAGAGCAGAGGTGGACGCGAAGGCAACTGGCGCGGAGCCACTGTCAGCAATAACCTTGAAAGTAACCGTTACAACAGGATTCTTGCCCGACACGCCGGGCGCACCGCCGGGCAAGCTGCGTATAATATCGAGTTTTCCTGGCGCGCCACTGTTCGTACGCTGTACGGTAGTGAATACACCTCCTTCGGTGACGCTCACGTATTGGAGTTTGTCCGCTGGATATTCCAGTGTTGACTGAACAGTAGTAAGTTTGGAAGCACTATCGGCACTCACGTTGACGGTAATTGTTGAGTCTTTGGCGTAAGTACCGCTTGTCGGACTGAGAGACAGCGTGGAAGTAGCCGGCGGCGCACCTTCAATGGTAATCGTATTTCCAGCTACCGTTGTCAGGACATCTCCATTCGTGCCAGCATCAACAACAAAGGACTGATCTTTGTCGAGCGTCAACGAGGTCGTGCCTGAACTTGCAAGAACTTTGAAACTCAACGTTACAATTGGATTGTCGCCAGATATACCAGCGCTACCCACTTGCACCGAGCGTGCGACACGCACCTTGCCGGCGGTTGACGTGTCGGTTGCGGCGATATTAGTAAATGTACCCCCTTCAGTGAGACCAGTGTATTGAAGCTTGGCCGCATCATAATTTACTGCCGACTGTACGCTGTTTACCAATACCGATCCGCTGTTTTCGCGGATAGTGACGGTAAATGTCGAACCAGTCGTTGCCGTAACGGCCGCAGGGCTCAACGACATACTCGCGCTTGCTGCCGACCCACCAGATACGGCGAACGTTGAGCCGGTCGTAGTAGACAACACGTCAGCACTATCAGTACTCCTGACAATGAATGAGTAATTATTGTCGAATGATAGGTTGATACTGCCGCTGGATGCGAGCACTTTGAAATTAACCGTTACCACATCATTCACTCCAGTAGCCGGTGATGCTTGGGTTGCCCGGGCGACTCGAATAACGCCAGGAGTGGAAGTGTCGGTTGCCGCTATCGTCGTAAAGGTGCCACCCTCGCTTATACCTACGAACTGCAATTGACTCGCATTATAGTTCAGTGCCGCCTGGATGCTATTAACCGGATCACTACCACTATCTTCCTTGATTGTTACTGAGAAATTTGAGCCCGGCGTTACCGTTGTGCTCGACGAGGATAATGACAGTGTTGCGCCAGTTGCAGCACGACTGGCAGTCAAAAGCACCACACCCAAAACACCTATCACTAGAACGACGACGATAGCCAAACTGTTTTTTATGAAATCAGGACGAGACTGTATCCACTTCACTGTATACTCGCTCACTTAAGCTTATTAGTTCTAATTATGCTTAAGCTTGAGTAAGAATGCAAGCACTTATTGCAGCCAATCAGTCAACGCGTGCATCTTGGGTGAGCAAACGGGCACGCATTTCGTCGAAGCGCTTCTGTTGCTCGGAGGCAATCTCCTCGGCCGTCTTGGTGCGGCCGCCACTCGCCGTCCTAACTTCCGGCCTTTGGCCATCACCACGACTACCGATCACATTCACGACTGGAATAATAATCGGACTACGCTGCGTATGCTCAAATAGATAGTGCGTCACATGATCTTTGATCTCAGCCTTGAATCTATCCAGATCCACACGCTTGAACCGCTGGTTGACTGCACGCTTGAGCTCATTGCGCAAGCCGTTCATTAGTTCCTCATGCTCTCGCATGTATATATAACCGCGGCTAATGATGTCAGGACTGGTCATCAAGTTACCCGAGCGTTTATCGATAGTCAATACAACGGCCACCAGGCCTTCTTCGCTGAGCAGCACCCGGTCTTTGATTACCACATTACTGACGATGGCGCCTGTTTGGTCGACAAGGATAGTACCGTGCGGTACCTCACCCTCAATATTGATTGAGTCGGCAGTCAGGGCAATAATCTCACCATTTTCCGCATTGACGCAACTCGCCCGGGGAATACCCTGCTCAATCGCCAAGTCAATATGACGCTGCTTGACACGGTAAGCGCCGTAGATCGGGATGAAGAATTTGGGCTTGGTGTACTGAATCATCTCAGCAAACTCATCCTGGCTGGCATGCCCGGAAACATGCAGTGGGCCGACGTGATCAAGAGTGTGATTGCGAGCCTCGAACACGTGAACGCCCTTGCGCGTCAATCCATCCACCATCAGGCCGATGTTTGCATCGTTGCCGGATTCTGGAATCGGCGTGCTCGATAAAATAACCGTGTCCTGTTCTTTGAGTTTGATGTGGCGGTGCTCGCCATTGGCCATACGCTGCAATGCACTGCTCGGTTCACCTTGGCTACCCGTACACACCACGACGATTTCCTCGTCTTTCATAGTCGGTACGCTGGCGATTGGCACGAAGGTGCCCTTTGGCACCTTCATAAAGCCATGGCGAATTGCCATTTCGAGCGTGCTGACCATACTGCGGCCGTCCATGGCTACCTTTCGGCCATGATGCACGGCCGCATTGATAATCATTTGCACACGGTTCATATTCGTAGAGAACAGACCGACAAAAATTCGCCCTGGCGCATTATTGATGATATCGATAAAGGTTTGTTCGATCGTTGATTCGCTCGGCGTACGGCCCAAGCGCTCGACGGTCGTACTTTCACTGAGCAGCGCCAATACCCCCTCATCACCAAGCTCTTTCAGGCGTTCGATGTCGCTGCGTTCGTGATCGAGCGGATTAGGGTCGAAACGGAAATCGCCCGTATTAATAATGCGTCCGGCCGGCGTGTCCAGCACCACGCAAGTACTGCCCGGGATTGAGTGCGTAATCCGGACGAGTTCCACATAAAAATCACCGATTTTGAGCTTCTCGTGCGTATCCTCATTCATACTGACCGTCTTGAGCTCGAAGCCGTCAGGCATCGGCAGGCCGAAGTTCTCAAATATTTCTTCGACCCGGCCGATAGTAAAACGCGAGCCGTAAATCGGAGCTGGGAATTTCGGTACGATGTGTGGCAGGCCACCGATATGGTCAAGGTGCCCGTGAGTGATGATATACGCCCTGAGCTTATGTTTGATTTGGTCGACATACGCCATATCAGCGATACCGTAGTTAATTCCCGGTAAATCAACCGAGAGATCATTGCCGCAATCGATAATAACAGCATCATTGACGTATTCAACCAAGATACAGTTTTTTGAACCACCGCCATCCATGCCGCCAAGACCGATAATTTTCAGGCGAGGCGTGTCATCAATGACATTGGCACGGCGAGGCTGGCCGTTCTCAGTCCGGGCCGATAAGTACTGATTGGCAATTTTTTGAGCGTCCATTTGCGTGCGCTTTTGCGCACGCACGGCAGCGCCGCGCGACGAGTTACTACCACCAAGGCTCGGAGCACTCTGGTTGCCCCGGCCGCGGCCGCCATTTGCGCCAGCGCGAGAACGGCCAGGACGGCCGCCCCTGTCGCCCTGCTGGGCGCCAGAACCAGAGCCGCCGCGCCGCGGCGGCCGCCCCTGTTTGGGATTTGCGTTAGATTGATTCGACTGGTTGTTGGACTGTTCTTCTGGATTCATTGTTTTCTCCTTGTCTCCGTTTGTCTATTCGATTGAGTTATAGTTATGATTTATTGATTTGCTTGATAATATCGGGTATCTGGCTGAAGTCATCCATGAGTGTCTGACGCATACCGCCGTTATACAATGCGGCCGCCGGATGATAGAGCGGCAGGATGACTACTTCCAATACCTTCGATTGGTCGGCGCGGAACGCAATCCGAATGCGCTTCGCCCTTCCATGGTCCTTACTGATTTGTAAGTCCGGCAAGAAACAATTGCTGCTGTGACGACCGAGGGTCACAAGCACTTTGGGCGCAATTACTTCTAGCTGAGCCTGCAAATACGGCAAAAAAACTTTCTTCTCCGCCGGCAGTGGATCTCGATTGTCCGGCGGCCGGTATTTCACAATATTCGTGATATATATATCATCCCGGTTAAGCCCGGTTGAGGCAAGCATTTCATCGAGAAATTTGCCACTGGCACCCACAAATGGTTTACCCTGCAAATCTTCGCTCTTACCGGGCGCCTCGCCGATAAATACTATGTCGGCATCGGGATTACCAGTTCCGAAGACCAGCTGCGTGGCAGATTCGGCCAGTTCCGGCGTGACTTTATCATCGACGATTTTAGCGGCAATGGCGTCGAGCTGAGCTTGCTTAGTGTCAGGCACTACTCTTGCCTCCGGAACTTATTCGCCTGGCCAACATAACAAAATTCTGGGCAGCGCCTGCTGTCAGAATGACAGCACACAGCCAATCCAGCCAGCCGCCATCGGGGCCGAGACCCCATATCACGAATGCAGCAGCGCCGGCCAGTTCGACAACTCCGAAGGTTGCATAGCCCACCCTTGTTTCGCGCCAGATTTTGATTTGTTCAAAAAAGCTCACGCCGATTGACCCTCCAGCTCTGCCTCGCCGCCTGCCATCAGATTATTTTTTGCCTTCCTTGATGTCGCGCTGGGCAGCCTTCATGCTGAGCTGGAGGCGGCCACGGTCATCGATGGTGACCAGCTTGACCGTGACTTTGTCACCCTCTTTCAGAACATCCGATGGCTTGTTGACACGTTCTTCGCTGATCTCGCTGACATGCACCAGACCGTCTTTACCGGGCAGAATCTGCACAAAAGCACCAAAGTCGAGCACACTGACTACCGGCCGGTCATAGTAAATCACGCCGACTTCGGGGTCTTCAGTGATGCCCTTGATCCACTGGATAGCAGCGTCGATCTTGGCCTTGTCAGGGCTGGCAATCATTACCGTACCATCGTCTTTGATGTCGATCTCAGTGCCGGTTTCGCCGGTGATCTTCTGGATGGTCTCACCGCCTTTGCCGATCACTTCGCGGATTTTGTCAGGATGGATCGTGATTGACTCGACGCGTGGCGCGTAGGCACTCAGCTCTTTTCGGGCTTCGCTCAAAGTACCCAACATATGCTTCAGGATTTCAGCCTTGCCTTCTTTGCCCTGCTGTAAAGCCTGAGCCAGCACCGCAACCGGCAAGCCATGAACCTTCATATCCATCTGGAGCGCGGTAATACCCTTGGCAGTACCAGCGGTCTTGAAGTCCATGTCGCCAGCAAAATCTTCGGCATCAGCGATGTCGCTCATGATATATGGCGTATCGCCGTCCATCATCAGACCCATCGCAATGCCGCTTACGGGCGCTTTGAGCGGTACGCCGGCATCCATGAGCGCCAGGCAGCTGGAGCAGGTGGCGGCCATGCTGGTCGAACCGTTCTGAGACATAATTTCGGTCACGGCTCGGATAGCATATGGGAAGTCAGCCTCGGATGGGATAACTGCGAACAACGCTCGCTCGGCAAGATAGCCGTGACCGATTTCGCGGCGGCCCGGCGAGCCGAGCCGCCGCACCTCGCCGACTGTCCAGCCCGGCGCGTTGTAATGATGCATGTACCGACGCTCTTCGTCCTTTTCCATGGTATCGACCAGCTGGGCGTAGCTGAGGGGCGCCAATGTCACAATGTTCATAGCTTGGGTCACACCGCGCGTGAACAAGCTGGAGCCATGTGCTCGCGGCAAGAACCCGACCTCGGAGCTCAGTGGGCGGATTTCGGTCATCGCCCGGCCGTCAGGCCGGGTCTTGTCAGCAACTATCCCCTTGCGGACATCTTTGTGAATAGCCATCATGAACGCGTCCTCGTATTCCGATTTGACTTCCGGCCACGTTTCACCGACCAGCTTTTCAAAATGCTCCATAGTCTTGGCGCGCATCGTCGCGACCAGGTCATTGCGTTCGGGGTACGGCCGGCGGATATTTTCACCCAGTTGGTCGGCTAAATGCTTTGCGACCGCTTCCTGGATTTCGGTATTCGGTAATACCAGCTCATAATCCTTGCCTTCTTCATGCTGCGTGACGCCAACCTTGGCGGCCAGCTCAGCCTGAAGCGCAATGGCCGGCTGGATTTGTTCGAGCGCCAACGCCAGTGCCTCGATGATCGTTTCTTCGGGTACTTCGGAAGCACCGGCTTCCACCATCATGATGCCATCACGAGTACCGGCAACCACCAAGTCAAGGGCACCTTCGCGGAGCTGTTCCGGTGTCGCGAACGGCGCCAGTTTGCCATCAACCATACCGATACGTAATCCGGCAACCGGCCCATCAAAGGGCGCTCCTGTTAAGGTGAATGCGGCCGACAAAGCCACCATCGCCACCATATCGGGGCGAAACTCCGGATCCATACTGAGTACCGTAGCCACGCCCTGAACTTCATTGCGGTAGCCCTTGGGCCACAGCGGACGGATCGGCCGGTCAATCAGGCGGCCGATCAGGACGGCGTCATCGGACGGGCGGCCTTCGCGCTTGATGAAGCGGCTGCCGCTGATCTTGCCAGCCGCATAGAATTTCTCTTCATAATCGATGCTTAGTGGGAAATAATCCATGCCCTGCACCGACTTGTTGGCTACCATGGCCGTACCAAGTACTACTGTATCGCCATACCGGGCAACCACGCTCGCGCTCGTACGGAATCCAACGCGTCCCACCTCAAGCGACAAGGTGCGGCCGCACCACTCAGTCTCGACCTTAATGATCTGTTTGCCCATCGGGTTGATCGTTGTATTGTTTGTGCTCAAGTATAACCTCGGCTTTCTGCGAAACGTGGAGCTGTCGTCATTCTAAGAAACAAGGTGCAAATATACGGACGCAGACCCCCTCGTGCGTGATATTCGGGGTCGTAAACGTGGGTATATCTGTGCTCTGTCTCATAGGCATGAGCATTTTCGGCTCCATGCGTGACAGTCCCTCATATACGCGTTAATGTGCACAAGCTTGGTTCCACGTGAGCCCTGAGGCGAACATGAAACCTGGTCTATACACGGGACTAGGACGTCTCTATCGACGAATCCCAAGCTTCTGGATAAGCTCGAGGTAACCCTGGCTGTTGCGTGACGCGATGTAGCGAAGCAAGCGGCGGCGTTTACCAACAAGCTGGAGCAGCCCACGACGGGCGGC
>JBDHUK010000046.1:0-8559 GCA_039809165.1 Saccharimonadales bacterium (SeqCode)
GGCGTGACAGAAGTTCTGTTATTGATTGTTATTGGCCTTGTCTTTTGCTTTGGATTCGTGGTGCTATTCGGAGCGCCTTATGTTCCAACCCTGACCAAACAGGTTGATACGGCGCTTGACCTGCTCGGACCGTCACATAAACGCACGTTGCTTGAGCTCGGGTGTGGGGATGGCAAGGTGTTGATCGCCGCAGCTGCTCGTGGCTACGAAGTTATCGGCTATGAGCTCAATCCGATCCTGGCATGTATCGCCTGGCTTCGAACGCGGCGCTACGGCCGGCACGTCAAAGTAATATGCGGCAACTTTTGGCATCAGAAGTGGCCGAAGGCCGATTGTGTCTTTGTATTTCTCCTCGACCGGTACATGGTCAAGCTTGACATGACAATCACGGCCCAGCCGCAGCGTCCTATCCAACTTGTCAGTTTTGCGTTCCAGGTTCCAGGCAAGGATGCTGATATCGTGCGTGACGGTGTATATTTGTATGTGTATGGCAAATGATGATACCATTAGCAGTATGAAGAGAGGTCGACTACAGCGTGGCGAAATGAACGCGCTTCTTGTCCCATTAGTGCTGGCGGCGGTTTTGCTGGTCGGCGCGATTGTGTTCGGTGCTTGGTCGTTCAATAGCCGGGAAGACTATCGGCTTAATGTTGAGAAGAAGATCGGCGCTGCCGTCAAAGTGGCAAAACAAGAAGAGTCAATTGCTAAAGATAAAGAACACGCCGAGGCTGACAAATCGCCGCTCAAATCTTACGAGGGCCCGGAAGCATATGGCAGCGTCCGGGTTATGTACCCTAAAACCTGGAGCGGATATGTCGTCGACGGCTCAACCTCGAATAAAGCGCTGGAGGGCTACTTCCACCCGAATATCGTGCCAGGCGTTGACGATAAAAATGCTGCGTACGCACTCCGGGTCGAGGTAGCCGATCAGACGTATTCCAAGGTCGTCTCCGGCATGAACTCGCTCATAACTGCCAAAAAGGCGACGGCTGCCGTCTTTTCATTCTCTAAGGTCCCTGACGTGGTCGGCACCCGGTTCGATGGTTCCATTATTTCGGGCAAACCTATTAGCGGCGCTATGATAGTTATCCCACTTCGCGATAAAACGCTCAAGATTTGGACGGAAAGCCCTCAATATCTGGCCGACTTTAACACTTATATCTTGCCGAACGTTACGTTCTCGCCATAATCATACGACAGTTACGCTGTAAAATATACCGTGGATGCGCATACGATGAACACATTTTGTGGTACGGGTATGCTATACTTGACGCTATAGTAGGTAAGCAAGGGGTAATGCTCGGTGCGAGATGGTGCGTCCTCAGATCAACCGATTGATATCGCCCACTGGGTGCGTTCAGAGCAACTGTTTCTCTCTCTGGCAGAACAGATGAAGCTACCACTCATGCAGATTTTGAGGCAGACAGAGCTTGGCTCTTTGCTGGAGGGTAATAACGAGTACTTGTCTCAGATTGGCGTAAATGCTGATGTTGCGCTTAAATTAATCGACGGATATCTGCTTAGTATGCGACTTGCGGCCGAGGAGTCATATGCGGTCGAGCAGGAGTCGGTGTCGTTATCGTCGGTGCTTTATGACGCGGCACAGGAGCTGCACCCCATCGCGAGATTATATGGCGTGGAGGTTGAGTTGTCATTAGGCGGCAGATATGGGCCGGTGACTGCTCACCGCGAGGGACTACAGAGTGCACTTGTGAGCTTGGGGTATGCGTTGATCGAGGCGTTGCCGGCCAGCGATGTACCTCAGCTCCGATTGGAGTTGGCTGCCCACCGCTGTCGATACGGCATTGTGGCTGGCTTGTATGCTGATGTCGACCGTTTGACCGCCGAAGCCTTGCGTCAAGGACGGCGTTTGCTTGGCGGTACGCGTCAGCCGCTCGCTGGTCTCAGTCATACCGGTGGGGCCGGTGTGTTTGTCGCCGATGCTATCTTGAGCGCCATTGGCGCTAAACTGCGAGTTTCGCATCACAACCGTCGCAGTGGTCTAGGCGCGGTCATGCAGCCTAATCCTCAAATGCAGTTAATATAGGAATAGGAGGCGATAGGCCATGGCCGACATTCTGCTGCTCGAACCTGACTCGCTACTCGCCACGGCATATTGCCAGGCCTTTGAACATGAGGGCCACAGCGTGCGGCTAACCGTTGGTGCTCAAGATGCGGTATTTCAGATCGATGAGCGAGTACCCGACGTGATTGTTGCGGAGCTGCAACTAGTAGCGCATAGCGGTATTGAGTTTCTGTATGAGCTAAGATCATATGCTGAGTGGCAGGCTACTCCGGTTATTATCCATAGTGCGATTCCGCCGGCTGAGTTTAGTGATAGCGCTATGCTACTACGACATCGCTTGGGCGTCGTGGCTTATCTCTATAAGCCGCATACGACGCTTCGTACACTGCTGCGCGCCGTGCGTGAGCACGGCGCCGGTGCGCCGCTGATTGCTGGCCCGGCCAGCTCGAGTATATTACCATGAAACAACTTCGTACCAAGGCAATCATACTGCGGCGCACCGACTACGGTGAGGCCGACCGTATCCTAACGCTACTCACACCAGATTTTGGCAAACTCAGTCTGATAGCGAAAGGCGTGCGCCGTAGTAAATCCAAGCTGGCTGGTGGTATTGAATTGTTCAGCGTAAGCGATATCGGCTTTATTCAAGGCCGTGGCGCGATAGGTACTTTAGTTTCCACGCAGCTCATTACGCATTACGCGACAATCGTGGAACATGTCGACCGGACGATGCTTGGCTATGATCTGATCGCAATACTACATAAAGCAACCGAAGACGAGCTAGAACCGGCATATTTTGAGTTGCTGGAGCAGACATTCGGAGCACTCAATAATCCAACCATCGATGCGGTGCTCGTCCGTATTTGGTTCGCGATGCAGTTACTTCGGCTTGGCGGCCAGGCGCCAAACTTGGCGTTCGATACTTCAGGTTCTCGGTTGACCCCTGATGTTACATATGAGTTCAGCTATGATGATATGGCGTTCAGTCCACGTACCGGAGGAATATTCGGTGCTTCGGAGATAAAGTTTTTGCGTGTCGGCTTTGCTGGGACGAGCCCTGAGATCATTCAGAAGATTACCGGACTCGACACATTGCTTGACATATCTCTACCCCTGTTAAATACCATGTCGCAAATGTATTTGCGTTCCTGAAAATTGAATACAAAATATGTTTGCCTTATACTGCTATCTTTATGGGCTAGGCGCAACTCGCGCGCAATCTAAATGAGGAGACGCAATGAATTTTAGGCCGAATTTTATAAAAGATGAACGACCATTTATTCCGGGTAATACGGAGATTGAAACGGTTTTTCCATGTGCGGACGGCCGAGGCCGATTGTTCGCGCTCGCGACAAGGGTAGGACGTGAGCACAATGTCGAAAATCGGTTGTATCCGATTCTTTCACCTGATCAGGATACACCATACGAGGAGATTGCCACCCGGCTTGGAAAAGATCCGACCGTCCGTCAGGTCTCGATCGTGCGAGCCTGTCTTGGCGCGAGCCATGCCGACGCGGATGCGGCTAGCCGCATGCCGACATATCATGGTGCATCGCTTAATGAACGAGTTGCGGCCTTCGCGCTAGCCGATGATGATATTGAGCCACGACTGACAGATGACGGCCCGGCTATTGATCCTATAGCCGGGCGCGTGGTGGATTTAGCTGAATCGACGCTCGTCTTGCCGCCGGCAGAGGGGCAGTATCTGCCCCTGGTCGTTGATGGGTTGATGCAGATTCTGAGAGGCGGTGACATCATTCACATTGACCACTCGGTGGTTAAACTGTTTAAAACAGAGTATAATACGGGCTGATTATGAGCGAAGAAAATACCCAGGCTTCCCAGTCGGCCGGCCGTCGGCAGGTGAGCCTTGAAGATATTGTCAGTTTGTGTAAGCGCCGCGGGTTCGTCTATCCCGGCTCGGAGATATACGGTGGTGAGGCCGGCCTGTATGATTACGGCCCATATGGCGTGGAGCTCCTGAGCAATATCAAAAAGTCATGGTGGCGCCGCAATGTACATCTGAAAGAGAATTACGTCGGTATCGATTCGGCGATGTTCAAGAATCCGCGCGTGTGGGAGGCGTCAGGGCATGTCGACAGTTTTTCTGATCCGCTTGCTGAATGCAAGGTATGCCACGCGCGTATCCGCGTCGACAAGGAACTGGCCAAGATCGGCGTCCAGGCCGACGAAAAGATGACGAGCGAGCAGATCAATGAACTGTTTGACCAGAACCGAGACAAAATCAAATGCCCAGTTTGCGGCAACAAGGATTTTACGCAGTCCAAGCCGTTTAATATGCTTGTCCAGTCAAACCTGGGTGATTTCACCGGCGAAAATACGCGGCCAGTGTACCTGCCGGGTGAGGCGTGTCAGGGTATTTATCTGAACTTCAGAAATGTTGTCGACACGACGCGCATGAAGATTCCGTTTGGTATCGCGCAAATTGGCAAGGCATTCCGCAACGAGATCAGCCCACGTAACTTCTTGTTCCGTACTCGTGAGCTGGAGCAGGCTGATACGCAGTATTTTGTGAAACCGCACGAAAACAAAGAGGCCTATGAACGCATCAAGCAAGATCGCTGGGATTGGTATGTGAATGACCTGGGTATCAATCCAGAAAACCTGCGCTGGCACCAGCATGAAAACCTGGTGTTTTATGCTTCGGACGCGTGGGACATCGAGTATAATTTCCCGAGCCTCGGTTTTGACGAGCTTGAGGGTATCCACGATCGCACCGACTACGATCTGTCGCAGCACATGAAATTCTCTGGGACCGATCTGAATTACACCGATCCGACCACCAACGATAAGTACATCCCCTGGATTCTTGAAACATCCATGGGTATAGGTCGGGCATTTATGACTGTTATGAGTGACGCCTACACCGTCGAGACATTACCGAACGACGAGACGCGCACAGTGCTCAAGCTCAAGCCGGAGCTGGCGCCGGTGCGTTACGCAGTGTTTCCGCTACTTAAAAATAAGCCGGAACTCGTCGCCAAGGCGCGCGAAGTCTATGCTGAACTGAGCAAGCGTTTCGTCTGCGAATTCGATGACAACGGCAACATCGGCAAGCGCTACCGCCGCCAGGACGAGATCGGCACGCCGTACTGCGTGGTGATCGACTTTGACACGCTAGAAGGTGATACGGCCGGCACGGTGACAGTACGCGATCGTGATACAACCGAGCAAACGCGCGTCAAAATCGAGGAGCTGTAGATAGGGCACTGTGTTGACATATTCATACAATTTCCATACAATGCTGGATAGAAATGGAGTTGACAGGATGAAAGCATCCACCCAAACATTTAATATCTCGTTTCCGCGTGAACTTGTCGAAAAGATAGACAAAAAAGCCAAGGAGCAATTCGGCAGCCGCAGCGACTTACTGCGAGCGGCCGTACTACAGTACCTGCGAAACGAAGAGGAATGGGAGTATATATTCCGTGAAGGCAAGAAAATCGGCGCCCAAGGTAAGCGTCTCGCAGAGGAAGAGGTGGCTGACCTTATTACGGCAGAGCGCCGGCGTTCAGGGCGATGGTTCGTCGGAGCATAGCGCGCCCATAAACATCGTCGCTGACACGAATATACTCGTAAGCGCGATTCTGTTTGGCGGCAAGCCAGAGAAGGTACTTACGCATATCATCGGCCAAAACCACCTTGTTCTCTCGCATTACATCGTTGATGAGTTTATCCGCACATTGAAACACATGAGGCCAAAGATTCCGGTCAGATGGCTACGACAGCTACGGATCGGCCTGGATATATTCTGTGTTGATCATGAGATTGATATCGAAGTTATGGTGCGCGATATAAATGATGCGGATATAATAAGGTTGGCAATCAAGGAGCACGCGGTTGTAGTGAGTAATGACAAGGACCTTTTAGAATATAAATCAGGTGCGGCCGTGACGATTCTGTCGGTAGCGGAATATAGTGAGATATTTGAAATATGAAATCACAACCCTTTCCTCCTAATGCTGGTGCCGCTGATCGCATGAGCCTTGAAGCTGTATTTGCGTTTATCGCTCAGCACAAACTCATGATGCTCGCCACCTCGGTGAGCGACCAGCCACAGGCCGCGGTTGTAGAGTTCGGCGAGGATGCCGAGAAGCGACTGATTATCTTTGATACGCTTAAGGACTCGCGTAAGTACAAAAACCTGCTTGCAAACCCTCGGGTCGCCGGTGTGATCGGCTGGGACGAGAGCATCACGGTGCAATTTGAAGGCTTGGCCAAAGAATTAGCCGGCACTGAACTTGAGCAGGCCAAGGCTGCGTACTTTGCGAAAAATCCACGTGCCCAGCGGTGGGAATCTCGCGACCATATAACATACTTTGCGGTCACACTCACCTGGATTCGATATTCGGACCTGAATCAGGACCCTTGGTATATCACAGAACTTACATTTTCGGCAAACGGTCAAGCACGATAGGCCGGCGAAGTGGTTCTACGACCCATTGGCTGTGAGCCATCAGATATGATATAGTAACCACTACTCATGGAGCAGTACCAATCCTACGAACAGGGCAATACGGATATATTTACGCGCATCGCTGGCCTTAGCAGGCAGCGCCGCGAGCTTGTTGATACCGTCTACGGTGAGATGTTTCTGGATCCTTCTACTGAGATTGCGGCCTATACGCATTGGAGCCCCAGAACGTTCCGCGCGATTTTCTCAAGTATTCTCGATCGTTGTGAGACGACGAGCGGTCCGCTGACTATCAGTTATCCTGGCGAGCCGAGCCTTGCGTACCATAAGCCGGATCCGGCGATGGTTGACGCGATGCGCCAGCGGACGGCGGATATCAAGTCGACACTGAGGTTCGACAATCTCTGCGAGGCTGTGAGCGGCGCGAAGGGTAGGGAGTTATCAAGAGACTACGCGATTCCGAAAGAGATCGGCCGAGGGTTTACGAGTGTAGGAGTGCAAGCCGGGGCGTTCGGGACCTTTAGCTTGTCATTTGATTTCGTAAATGCCGATGGACCAGCCGCAGCCGATGAGACGATATATCTGCAATTACAAGGTTCGGACGCGGCATTCAGGGAAACCGGACCGTTCGTAGCCAGTCCGGGTGGGTATGTTGGCATGCGCTGTGCTCAGATCAGCAAGCGGTGGGCGACATCCGGGAATCCCTGGGGCCAGAGGACGCTGCACGACATTCCGCCCGACCGCTGCGATCTGGTGTGTGGCGTGACGCTACGACTCGTCAAAGATATTTTAGGAGAGCGGTTTGCGGCCGAACTCGATGATATATTCGGCACGCCTGCCTGAATCTATGACTCAGTAAAATTGAAGAGCTTGGTGCGGCCTGCGGCAATATCTTCAGCCAGCGAAACGGATTGTAGGAATGTAGGTAGGATTGGCAGTGGAGCAATGCTGTCGGATGTGATAAAGCCATATTCGGCAATTTCTGCGTCACCGTGACTGGCTTTGCTTAGGTCGATGTCGCGGAAATCGTCGGTGTTGGTGACATGAAAGAAAAATTCGATATGCTCCGTGTCTTTGTGCACGAATTGCTGCACATACAATAAATTGCCGATGATTGGTTGAATACCGAGCTCTTCCGTGATCTCGCGTTCGATAGCTCGCATCAAGTCCTCGCGGTCGTCGACGCCGCCGCCCGGCGTGCACCAGAAGTCACTGATCTCGGTGACGGCCCTGCCAGTGTAATGTTTTTGGCGGACACAGAATAGCTTGTTACCATCAGCGATGATGGCTCGGGCGGCGATTCGTCGGTTCATAGCTATAGTATAACAGGGGTGTATACGGGTTAAAACCCCTCGCTCCGCTTGGAGCGAGGGGTCCGGGGGTGGTTGTCGTCCTGAGGTTGAGGTTTGGGGTTTTATTGTCGTTAGAGCAGGCCAAGCTTGGCAGCGCAGGCTGGCCACTGGCCCCAGCCACTACGAGCTTGCAAGGCGCTGGCGCGAGCAATTTGTTCCTCACGGCTTGCCTGGTGCGGATAGCCGGTGCCACCGAGGCTTTGCCAGGTGGCCAGCGAGAACTGGACGCCACCGTAGTAGCCGTTGCCGGTGTTGATAGCCCAGTTGCCGCCCGATTCGCATTGTGCAAGGCGGTCCCAGATGCTACCGTCAGCGACGGCAGCATAGCTTGAGCTTGTCGCAGTATTTGTCCTGACGCTGACCGGTGCGCCGATAGTAGCGGTCGGGGCTGGCACGACCGGCATCGGACGGCTTGCCAGTTCTTCGCTTGGGTCTGGGACGTTGATTTCCCAGCCTGATTGGATGACATTGGGATTCTCAATGCTCGGATTGGCATCGAAGAGCCGTTGTACTGTCGTGTTCTGGGCATCGGCGATGCGTGTGAGCGTGTCGCCGGAGTTAACGACGACAGTAATTGACGTTGGCGCGGCGGCTGACAGTGGCGTCGAAGCCAACTTCGCCACCGGCTGTTTTTTGTCAGCCGATTTAGCCTTTGAGGTGCTGATCTGAGTCGATGCGGTCGTAACCGCAAGCGGTTTTTTGACACTCACAATCTGCGAAAGGTGCGTTAGTTGACTGATGTTCGT
>JBDHUK010000047.1:0-8399 GCA_039809165.1 Saccharimonadales bacterium (SeqCode)
GCTGTTTTTTGTCAGCCGATTTAGCCTTTGAGGTGCTGATCTGAGTCGATGCGGTCGTAACCGCAAGCGGTTTTTTGACACTCACAATCTGCGAAAGGTGCGTTAGTTGACTGATGTTCGTTTTGGGGGCATCAAGAGCTGATGCTTGGCTGTCTGATGCTAGAAAGATGGTACTAGCTAAAACAACCGCAATAACGGCGGCGTATCTCATATATAGTATTCCTCCCTTATACCCCAGCGCGTTAACCCTCTTAATTACTATTGTTTTCGGTCGAGCTAACAGGGGTAGAATTGTATGCTTCTCCACCTCCATGAAAAAACATACAAAGGCAAGCTTATCGTAGGCGATGTTACATGTCAAATATGCTAACGTGTTCAGTAACTAATCGTTTTGGCGAGACACTCAAATAACAGGGAACAAAAAGATGGTGTAAAATTTACCTTAAATACTTGATTTGACGACCGTTTTGGGCTCGTATCGAAATTCGATAAATGTGTGCCGAGGGTTTATACTATAAGTTATGAAAAGACTGTATCGTTCTCGTAAGGATCGCAAGATTGCCGGCGTCTGTGCTGGGTTGGCAGAGTATTTTAATATTGATCCGACAGTTGTTCGTATTATTGCGGTCGTGCTCTTAATTCCTGGCTGGCTGCCGGGCTTTTTACCGTATGTGTTGCTTTGGATTGTAATTCCAAATTCCCCCGAGGTATCTGATACGCCCAAACCAAAAGCTTAAATCATATGCAGTAAAGTTCATTTAGGGAGGGGAGTGCGTCTTGGTCAACTATCGAGTGACAAAGAATATTATAATGCTATTGTAATTTAATGCTAATTTTGTTATAATGCAAATATGACGATCACCTCAATCCAGAAAGTAATCAAAGTCGGCTCATCGCTCGCGGTGACGATCCCTGCCAAGGATGCCAAATATTACGGTATCAAGGCCGGGGATGATCTTGAAGTGCGTATGAAGCGTCCGAAGGCTGAAACTGATATTGACCATAGTGCGGCAGTCGTTGATATGACCCAAAAGCTCATTGCACGCCATCAAAAAGCGCTCGATAATCTGAGCCAACGATGACATACCTGACGGTGGATGATCTGGGGGTGATTCACCTGCAGGTGATTGATGCCTCGGGTGGGTCACAAGGTATCCGGGATATCGGCCGGTTGGAATCCGCTATTGCTGCACCTCGTCAGGAGGCCTTCGGCGAAAGCCTGTATCCGTCTATCTTTGAGAAGGCGGCGGTTCTGCTGCGAGCCATCATTGCCGATCATCCGTTTGTCGACGGGAATAGGCGAACCGGCATGATGAGTGCGCTCGTATTTTTGAATCTGAATGGCCAGGATACGACAGTGCTGACGGATCAGGAGCTAGAGGATTTTGCGGTGCAGGTGGCGGTCGGTCATCTGGATGTCCCGACGGTCGCCGCCTGGCTGCGAGCACATAGCGCCAAAGCCTAACCTGGTTTACGTAACGAGACTGTATGGGGTTTATGAGACTTTATAGGGTGCCGGCAGATAATGGGTTTTGGATGAGATCAAGGACGATGAGGTCATTTGGGTGGGAAGTTTTGGAATCTGCGTGTATACTACCTGGCATGAAACTGGAACTGGAAAAACACCGGGCGGTGGCGCTTGATTTTGACGGTACGCTCGCCGATACTATCCCTGCGCATACGGCAGCCAGGGTACAGGCGTTTGATGAGATGGGCATCATAGCAACTCCGGAGCAACATGAATTGGCACATCGGGCTGGAAACACCCCACAGGCAATCATTGGCAATCTGCTGATATTGGCGCGCCGGGTGCCAGAGGCGACTGACTTAGGGGCTGATCCTTTTGTCGCCCGGGTGGTCGGTCGCAAGAATGACATTTATCGGGAAAGGGCGCTCCGCGGTCTTGACGAAAATGCCGGTGCGGTCGAATTTTTCGGACGCTGCATCGATATGTTTGGCGAGGATAAGGTGAGTATCGTCACAACAGCTCGCACCGATGAGGTGCAGGCATTTCTGCGGCGCTACGGTTTACTGCAACGGCTGCGTCCTGATCTGCTGATTTCGCATGATGTGGCAGAGGCGGAGGGGATAGCGTTCAAGCCGGCCCCGGATATGTATACGCTCGCAGCGCGGCGCATGGGCGTGGAAGCGGCGGATATGTTGGTTGTTGAAGATAGTCCTGGCGGCGTCACTTCGGGCGTGCTCGCCGGAGCGCCGGTTCTGGTGATGGGGACGACGAATCCGCATGATGTATTCTTTGCGGCAGATCGGGGCCATGGGCCACGGTTATTCGCGCCATCGTTTTCGGATATCGAACTCGTAAGCTAAATACGGTAGACTATACTAATGCGAACGTACTATACCGACGGCAGCGCCAGCCCGAATCCGGGGCCGGGCGGCTTCGCTGTCATACTTGACGACCAGCCGGTCGTACTGGGCAGCGAAGCCGACCCGGCCGCCGCCAGGCATACCACGAACATCCGCATGGAAGGCAAGGCGATCATTGCGGCGCTCAAACACGCCGATGGCGCGGAATGCGAGATCTATACCGACAGCGAATTTTGGATCAACGTGATTACCAAGTGGTCAATTAACTGGGAAGCCAACGGCTGGCGCAAAAAGGGCGGTCCGATTATGAATCTGGATATTGTGCAGGAAGTTTGTCCGTTGTATCGCCAGTCAAAGGCCAAGCTCATCTGGTTGCGCGGCCACGCCGGCGACAAGGGCAATGAGCTGGCCGATCAGTGGGCTAACGAGGCGCGTAAAGGCGTGCGGCTATAAGAGAGGAGAGCTATGCGTGAGATTGAGATCAAAGCCCGGGTTGCCGACAAAGCAAAACTGGTCGGAATTCTGGCCGAGCACGGCGTTACTTTGACGCCGCCAATGACCCAGCACGACAGGGTTTACGGCGTAAGGGGCGTGTCAGGCGCCTCCGAAAACAGCGAGCCGTGGCTGCGCATCCGCCAGGAGACCGCGGCAGGCGCGACGACAAATTATTTCACACTCAAAAGATCCGTCACTAATCAGCTCGACAGCATCGAGCATGAGATTACTGTTGGTGATGCCGAGGAACTCGAGCGGCTGATTTTGGCGTTGGACTTTGTGCCATATTCGGACCTGACAAAGATTCGTCAGAAAGCACATCTGACCGACACGATTGAGATTTGTGTTGACGCCGTTGAGCCGCTCGGTGATTTTATCGAGGCCGAAATGCTCTGCGCTGATGATGCCGACCCCGAAAAGGTCGTCGCGCAACTTTGGGATATTCTGGCTCCATATGGCGTGACACGCGAAGCTGCGGTTACCGATGGTTATGATGTTCTGATGAATAAGCATCTCGGCAAACAATAGGGGGTGTTTCGTTTGCCCATTGACGGCCAGCCTATTACAGTTTATTATAACGAGCTATGACACGAAGCCCCGACCGGTCGCCTGGAAGGATTATTAAACCGTTGGCTGGTGGCCTGGTGCTTGCACTCTCGGTGGGGTTTTGCCTTGATAATGTGGTGAACGATAGTCGAGTGACTGTCTCGACCGTCCAATTCTTTAAGGGTATTGGTGGCGATAACGGATCAGCGCAGGCACCTGATCCGTATCGGTCGGCGAGCCAAGCCCCAGCGGTCAATACTGAGGACATGGCTACCTATCAGGCTTCATTTAAAGAGTTGGCCGACAAGCTCGGGGGTGAAATCGGTTTGGCGTGGGCGCCCGTGGGCCGGGGTGGTGAGGTCCGACAGCTGGGTACTCTTGAGGACGGACCAGCTTGGTCGACGATCAAAGTGCCGATATCAATTGCCGTTGAGGAATCAGATGATGCCCGGAGACAGGCCGGTATTAGCGCGGCGATGAAACGCGCCATTACCGCATCAGACAACGAAGCGGCTAAGCGATTGTGGGCGAGTCTTGGTTCTCCCGAGGAGGCGGCACGGTCTACCGGAGAAGTTCTGCGTGAAGCCGGGGATACGGAAACGGTCGTACGACATGAGGTAACCAGGCCTGAGTTTTCGGCATATGGTCAGACTAACTGGTCGCTTGAGAATCAGACGGCGTTTGTATCGGGACTGTCGTGTATACCAGCGGCAAAACCAGTATTACAGCTAATGAGCGAAGTAATCGAAGACCAGAGCTGGGGTGCCGGAACTATCGATGGTGCACGGTTCAAGAGCGGATGGGGGCCTGATCCTGAAGGGGCCTATATGGCTCGCCAGATGGCTATTGTGACACTTGATAATGATACGCAGATCGGCATTTCGATAGCTGCCGCTCCCCAGGATGGTGAATTTGAAACGGCTACTCGTAACGTTACCGCAATTGCCAAATGGGTGGTTGAGAATATCCACACGACCGAAAAAGCGCAGTGCTAAAGGCATTATACTCTCTAGTATCGAGCGGCACTCATCGACAAATGGTATGATATGCATATGACGAACAAAACCAAAAATGTCTACGCTTTCATCGACAGTCAGAATCTGAATGTGGGTGTGCAGAAATTTGGCTGGAAGATGGATTGGCAGAAGTTTCGCCGTTGGCTTGGTGAACAGTATGGCGTGACCAAGGCATTTATGTTTATTGGATATGTGCCGGAGTTTGAAGCGTTATATGAGCAAATGCACGAGTCCGGCTATATGGTGGTGTTAAAGCCTACATTTGACATGACAAAACCCCTCACGGAAGCCGAACAGGCGGTGGTTGAGCAGGTCCGTGAAAGTACGGGTGGTGGCACTCATGCCCCGACCAGTGCGAGTAGCAGCGCGCAGCCGCAGCCAGAAGAGAAGAAGCCAGTTAAAGGCAACATTGATGCCGATCTGGTGCTCTGGGCCATGAAAGAAATGAGTAATTACGACAAGATGATTCTAGTGAGCGGCGATGGGGATTTCTTCTCACTGGTGGAATATATGGAGCAAAAGAAGCGCTTGTTGCATATTCTGACGCCGAGTTTTCAGTATTCGCAATTATTTAACAGGTTTGAGGAGTATATTGTGCGATTGGATCAACATAAACGCGAGCTGCGGTATTACGACCGGCGTAGTGCCAGGTCGCGCTCGGAAGTTCGCAAAAAGCAAGAAAAGTAAGCCCATGATGCGTATACGGTATCGAATCGGACTGGGATTATGCGGTGTCGCCGTGATACTGCTTGTTGCCGCACCGACGGTATGCGCCAAGTTGTCCACCAGTGCCCAGCGGTACGACGCGGCAACTGATGATCTGAAAAATGTGCCGTACCACGATGTGGCGCTCGTGTTCGGAGCAGGGGTGTTGCCGGATGGTGAGCCGACAGATTATCTCAAACGGCGTGTAGGTACGGCCGTGAAGCTGTACCAGGCTGGCCGGGTCAGGCATTTGTTGGTGTCAGGAGACAATAGCTCAAAGCACTACAACGAGCCGGCGGTCATGAAGAGATATGCCATCAAGTTAGGCGTGTCTGCCAAGGATATAACCGAGGATTTTGCCGGGCTTTCCACGTACGATAGCTGTTATCGGGCGCGAGCGGTTTTTGGAGTGCGTGATGCGACTTTGGTGACGCAAGGCTATCATCTGCCGCGTGCCGTCATGACCTGCAAGGATTTGGGTGTGCAAAGCGTGGGCGTAGCGGCTATACGTGGCGACCACCGCGATTGGAGTATACCCTATGTTATCCGTGAATATGGTTCGACGCTCAAGGCGGTGGCCCAGATTACCTATAAACCAAAACCGACATTCCTTGGCAAGTTCGAGCCGATCAAACCTTGATTGGATAATTTTACAGCAGATTTTTGTGCCCCGGACGATTATAATTCCATAGAACAATAAGGATCAAAATATGGAACCCGATGAAAAAGCCGCAGCCGCAGATGCTGAGGCGCAAGAAGCACAGGCAGAAGAAGTAAATAACCTGGATGAGACTCCGGCCGAGATTGTTGAGCTGCCGGATGCTAAACCTTCTGACGACGACCCGAACTACCACGAAACCGACGTCTTTGCCTGGGCGAATAACCTGGTACAGTTCAAGGACGAACTCAAAATCGAGCTGTTCTTTTTCAACAAAAACAACGTCGTGTACCGCACCAATTTAGCAAGCGAGCTCGGCAAACAGCTGGAGCCGATTTTTATCGATGAAATCCTGGAATATGTGCTCGAAGGCGCGGATAACGGGTTGGTTGTTCGCAATTTTGAAGATGCGGAATCCGAAGATAATGTGCTGATGCGTACCCGGCTGAGCAAGGTCGACAAATGCCGTGAAATGCTGAACTGGCTCAAGACTCAAGAGCACGAAATCGAGCTCTTCAACGAAGAAGAACACGATATCAAACGTGTGAAGGGGATCGTGGCCCGCTGTAGCCACCGCGATCTGCCACAGAAGTTTTATGTTATCAAGCAGTTACCACAGTCTCAGGTCATGAAGGGCAGTGCCGGTTGGATGATCCGCGATAACAAGATGGTCAAGTTTGACGCCGACGCCGCCCTGCGCGTGCCGACCGATAATCAGCTCCTGGTACTCGATCAGGACCTGTATGTGTTTAGCCAGGCCAAGCTCAAAGCACTCTTCGGCTACGATGCCAAAGAAGCCAGTATCGCCGAGAAAAAGGTCGAAGAAATCCAATCCAACTACAAGTTGAGTTTTGACAAAGAAAACGACATCAACTCGCTCGTCAAGGGCAACCGGCCGATTATCAAGAAGCTGCAGAAGCTCGAGGTCGGACTGGTCAAGCAGGATGACATCATGGACCGCTCCGATGAGCTGGGTATCGGCCTGATGTCCGACGACAATGGTGCGATCATTATCATGGATGCCAAGGATATGACCAAGTTCGTGAACCTGATGAACGAAGACTACATGGAAAGCCCGGTAACCGGTATTCGCTATGAAATCCAGAAGAAGCGCGAACTCAAGGTTAACGACGACGATGAGAACGCCGGCCTGCTACGCGAAGTCAGCTGATCATCCGTCCCAATAAAGACATTAGTGGTATAGTGAGGTAGTGAAGAGGATTAAGAATCTATCTCGTACCGCCCCTTTGCTCATGACGGCTGTCGTTCTAATAGCCATTGGTGCTGGCCTGTGGGTGTGGTATCGTAATACCCCTCGCGAGCACACGATGACTGGAAAGCTGACGACTAAGTTTACTGACTGTGCACGTGAAGAGCAGATGAATGCTCAGGGATTTATTACGACAAAAACTCGTGAGATTACGTGCGATGGCGGCTCCTATATCGTCATTGACTATCGTGATCGTATCGGTACTTCCAGTGGCATGATCGCTGATCCCAATCGAGGCTATAGCGCCGATGTGTCCGGCGTCGAGGTTGGTGATACGGTGAGAGTACACTATGTTGCTGATTCGGATGGTTATATGACGCTGGACTGCCAGAAGTGTGGTGTTGTCCGCGTACAGTAGGGCTATTTGTTTCGTTAAAAAAGCGTCTTGACGTTTAAACGTTTAAGTGTTATCATGAAATCATGAGCGATACAACACGTACTACTATCTATCTCAGCCCAAGTGTCCGCCGAGCGCTGAAGCAGCGCATTATCGACGGTGATCTCACCATGTCGGAATATGTTGATCGGGCGGTGGCGCAGGCTATTGCAGAGGATCTGGAAGATATCGAGGATATTGAATCTCGCAGCGGCGGCGAGACCGAGTCGTTCGATGATTTCATGAAAGCCCTCAAGCAAGATGGCCTTATATAAAGTTGTCCTCGATAAACGGGTCCGTAAAAAGGATCTGCCGGGTGTTCCAGCAAAAGATCGGGCGCGGATTGTCGCCCGTATTGCTAGGCTTGCCGAAGATCCGTATTCGGTTGATTCGACGCAGCTCAAAGGTCGCCTGGAGCGCCGGGTCCGGCAGGGTAATTACCGCATCTTGTACGTTGTCGATGAGGCGGTTATCACGGCGATCGTTGTAAAGGTTGGTCACCGGCGTGAGGTATACCGCTCAGGGATTAATCGTTGAACTGCTGTTCGGCGGACCGGTAGCTGCCGAGGTGAATAACGGTGCATTCCTGCTCAGAGAGGCGCATGATGACCTCGCGAAGGGTGCCTGGGGTAATCTCGGTGTCGATGTAGAATTGGTATTGCCAGACTTTGCCAGCGATCGGCCGGGATTGGAGCTTGGTGAGGTTGCAGTCATATTTGGCGAAGACGCCAAGGGCGTTGTAGAGCGCGCCGGGTTGGTGTGAGGTGATGAGAACCAGCGATGCTTTGTTGGGCTCAGGTTCGGAGGGTGGTTGTTGCTCGTCGGCACGCGGATCGATGACGAGAAATCTCGTGTAGTTGTCTTGTTCGTCTTGAACGCCGGATTCGAGGATGGACATATCATGGAGTCGAGCGGCAGCTTCGCTGCCGATGGCGGCGAGCGAGTGCTCGCCGCTCTGCCGTACGAAGTCTACGGCGGCTGCCGTGTCATGATATTCGATGATCT
>JBDHUK010000048.1:0-8333 GCA_039809165.1 Saccharimonadales bacterium (SeqCode)
GACCATTTCGTCGACCGCTCGACAGCCGATTACCGGCGAGGGCTCAATTTCCCGGTGAATTAAATCCGTAGCCCAGTCTTCAAGCGAGTAGTTTGTGCGCCTGCCCTAGCGGCACCAAAGTGATATCATCCACTGATTTATTGAGCAACCTGTAGTCATTAGTTACAAAATAATCACAGCCTGTTTCAATTGCCGATGCCACATGTATCGAATCCATCGCACCAAGTCCCCATTCACGGCGCAGGCTGGCAGCGCGCTGCAATACATCGGATGATATTGCCGACAACTCTACGCCTAGTGTAAGCAGGCCCTCTACTATCCTGACCGACTCGGCCGCCGACATATTTTTCCGAGACAACAACTCCAGATACACGAGCTCTGATGCATTAGCACGAGTGGAACCACGAATAACCGACTCAAAAATCGACTTTGTTACCTGACCAAATTCCGGATGAGCTTCAAAGAGGTAAATGAATAGGCTTGCATCAAGCGCGATCACGGTCAGCCTCGTTACGGAGATCGCGCACATACGCGTCACTATCCGGCCCCCACATACCCTTCATCGAGCCGTAGAGTTCGTCCAACACCGAGCCGGTCTTGATAGTAATATTGCCGGACGTATTGCGAGAAATCCGCAGTTTTTGACCCGGCTGAAGATTCAAACCCTTGCGTACTGACTTAGGTATAACCACCTGGTACTTATCCGATAGAATAATCATATCCTGGACAGCCGTGAATGTTTTGGCTTGATTTTTCATACGTTTAACTATAGCAAAACGTTTAACATTTGTCAATTGTTGAACAAAAATGATCACAAATTCCCTACTGGTTCGCAACATATCCGATTGGGAGATGGAGCCTGAGGCCAGTTCTCAGCTATAATGCTTATATAACTATGTCACCATCTGATCCACCATCATCAGATCAGCCGCCAGCCCCACGCTACCAGCCGGGGCAGCAAATCACGCCCCTGTCCGAGTCCGGCCAAGAGCAGGCGACTCATATCAAACCTCACGCCTCTGAAAGCTCAACGCTGGCTTCACCGCTATTCATAGAGGCACTCGCGCCGGCACCTGAAGCGCCGTACGTACCGCAAACTCAGCCAGCGCCACCGGCAGCAAACACCGAACCACGGACCTCACTCGCTACGTTTCTACCCGGCCCGGGCCGAGTGCGTCCCATCAATAATGTACTCCTGGTGCTGCTCATTCTGGTCAATCTGTACATCATCCTGACACCGGTGCTGCCGGGGGTACTGTTTCACTGGCAAAATACCGCCGGCAAACGTCAGCAGCTGGAGCAAACCATTGCCCAGCGTCAGAACCATAACAACAGCCAGCAACCAGGCAGCGATGCGGCCGGGTCGACAGCCGCCGGCACTGACAGCTCCGCCGTGTCACAGCCCACCGGACAGGAGCAGGCAAACAGCATCATCATCCCTGCTATGCTGCTGGACCAGCCAGTGGTCGAAGGCGCCAACGCTTACCGGGCGCTCGACAAAGGCATTTGGCGGTGGCCGGGCGGCAGTACGCCCGACAAGGGCGGCAATACCGTGCTGGCCGGCCACCGCTTCACCTACACCACCCCCAAGGGAGTATTCTATTTTCTGGACAAGCTCCACATCGGCGACACGATTGCCATCACCTGGAGCGGCCACACGTATGCCTACAAAGTGACTACTACCAAGGTAGTCAAACCAACGCAGACCGAAATCCTCAACCCCACCAGACGCCCGACGCTGACACTCTATACCTGTACGCCGCTCTGGAGTCCCAAGGACAGGCTGGTCGTCACCGCCGAACTGCAAACAGAGGTATCATCATGAAAGAACAGCGTCTCTTCATCGTGCTCTGCGTGTTACTGGTACTGAGTATCACCTTGGCCTGGTATATCAGCCGCAGCGCCAGCGGCACTTTAGGGATCTAGCCCTACGTCAATGCCCTTGCCGGGTATAGTTGGGGATTGCATAGTAGATAAGCTAGAATCAGCATATATGTGCACTAAATCTTTTTTTCTTATATAGTGAACTTAATCGAATCGAAATGGAACCTAATCTGTGAGGAGATTATACGCTGGAACCGATTACTGGGTAAACAACAGTGGTCATTAGAATACCCTGCTGTTAGTAGAACTCTAGTGTACTCAACTTAGTTTTTCGGCGTATATTGTTTGTTTCAAGTGTACGAGTGGTTGACTCTAAACGACCAGTCCCTATATCTATATATACAATATCGGGCTTCGACTTAAGGGGTAGCCATTGAGAGTACTAGTTAATGGTGGCTGTCTTAACCATTTCCTCAATAGCTTCTACATAACCATTTCCAAGATATACATAGTCGATATTTATGTAATTTTCGCCTTTGGTAATTGTGTACTTAAGATGTTTTGCCCCTTTTGGAAAATCAACACCATCTGGATCGGTAGTCTGCTCAAAAAGTTTTACAACTACATCTAAGCCGCTATATGTTTTAAGGTCTTTGAATTTAGTACCTCTATCGTTAAAACCCTCTTTGTTATAGCTCACAATTAGTCCCAGCTCAAAATGCTTATGGGGCTCACCAACTACCTTTGCTAAAGTACCCTCTTTATATACCAGAGTTCCTTGCGGTTGGTCAGGTAGCCATAAATCAAAATCTTCTCCTGTATTAGTAAGGAAATTAAAGCCGTCAGGGACACGAATAGACGCACTACTAGATTGTCTTAGCAGCCAGTTGGCAGAGAGTTTTTTATCAGCTTCTTGGCTATCGTCAGCAGTGGACTTTTTCGCTTGGTTTTCCTGTTGTGCAGTGGGCTGTGTCGAGTTGTCTTTACTTTTCTGGCGGTCATAAACGAGCCAACCCACAGCACCTAAAAGGCCAATGACAACAATGACAATCAGTATTTCTACGACACTAAAGCCTTTTTGGTTCCTCTTTGTTAGTTTCATCTGGTAATATCCTTTCTTACGGTTCGATTAATCGGTCGTTCAACTGCGCAAAGAGTCCGCGGCGTATTTAGATTAGGCCCATGCATTCTACCTTGCACCTCCCTGGCCGCGTCGGCGGCTCCATACGAAGTAGCCGACACCTCCGGCCAGTAATAGTACGGCCGCGGCTACACTGGCGATTAAGGCCTGGCCGGTATTGGCCAATACGATAGCAGTATTAACTATCCGCTCCAGCGGAGTCGGCGGCGCGACCGGTGGCGCGTAGTATCCGAAATCACCCGTCTGATTGTTTGGCGCCGCCGCCGTCAGCGTTATGGCATAGCCCAGTGGGTTTTGTGAATTATTGTCGGCTCCGGCCTCGCTGCCGGCACTGTATTGCAGCCCAACCAGCTTATTGGCTTCGTCAGTCACTCGGACGATGTAGTTGGCGCCAGGCGCGCAGCGATTGTCCTCGACCGGCAGATTATTGAACTGGTACCGTCCGTTTGCGTCGGTCGTGGCCACGGCAAACAGAATGTCACTATTGCCGATAGCGCCATCACAGTCCACATCCTGATAGAGTTCGATAGTGACGCCAGGCACCGGTTTATCACCCTCGTCGGGGTCGTAGCGGCCATTACCGCTCGTCTCGACCCACACCTGGTTGCCCAGCGTACCGGCGCCACGGAAGCCAAAATCAGCGTCCATATAGCTGTTGTCCTCGTCAACGCCGTGCGTAAATTCGCCGGGAGTCGTCAGGTCCAGACCCGGTACATCGGTGGTGGTGACGGCCGCCCGGCAGGTTCCCGGTGGTAGACCGGTGAACAGATAGTTTCCGGCGGCGTCAGTCCGCATGCTCACCGTCGTATTGTCGCCAGTGGTAGCCAGGTTACCGTCAGGGCCGCCGCAGGTCAGTGTCACCGTGACGCCCGGGATACCGGGTTCGTCAGGGTCCTGCTGCGCATCGCCGTCATAATCGTAATATACCGTGTCACCCCAGCTGGTCGTGCCGACAAAGCCGAAATCAACCGTCATATTCGCGTACGCATCGTCGGTACCCTGGCCGCCCGACAAATCAGCCTCACCCGTGGGTTCGCTTGGGCCGGGGCCCAGCGTCACGGAGCAAGCCCGGACCGCTTGGCCATCGGCGACTTTGACGCCGTTGTCATTGTTGTCGCCGTCCTGATCAGGGTCGGCTTCCTGGCCTGGGCCAGCCGAACTGACCCGGCCGTACAGCGGACCGTTCGCCGCAAAGTTGCTGGCGGCCACCTCCACACAGTATGTGCCAGCCGCCAGATTGTCGAAGCGGTAGTAGCCCCCGGCATTAGTCGTGGTCGTGCCAACAACATCGCCCTCACCATCCAGGAGGTTGACGGTCACTCCGCCAATACCCGGAGCCGGGCCGTCGGCCGGATTGATTGTCGCCGAGTTGTCCTTATCAGCCCAAACCCGGTTGCCCAGCGAATAACTATGCCAGAACCCGAAATCGATGGTCATGTCAGAATCATCATTAGTATCATCGTCCGTTTTGCTGGTCGTGGTAGTCGGCTCTGCGCCCAATTGCAGGTTGATCTTAGGGGACACGACACCGTGTGCCGCCAGCGTGCCACCGGCCGGCACTACACCATGATTCGCGTTATCATCCTGGGTGTCGCCGACCCCAGGTGGCACCGGCACATCGGTCAATCCGGCTAGCGTACCGCCAGATGCAAAATTACTGCCAGCGATGGCCACGAAATAATCGCCCTCCGCCAAGCCGTCGAAGCTATAATAACCGGCTCGGCCGCTGGTGCTACCCGGACGAGTGTCGTTAGCCGTAATCCGGGAAGCTAGCGGTGTGGCAGCGGCCAGCTCGGTGGCACTCAGCTGGCCGTCGCCGTTCGTATCCGCAGCGGCGGCATACAGGTTGACCGTTACACCGTTGATGCCCATACTGGCCTCGCCGCCATTCACCCGGCCATTCTTGTCACTATCCAGCCAGACGAAATTACCGATGCTGAGCGATTCACCAAACCCGAAGTCCAGCGTATGATCATTGGCGCCCGGTTCGCCGGTGGCGAACGTGATGACCGCCGGGTTGGCTGCCGATAACGCCACGCTGCTGTTGGTTGCGGTCGCATTGGAGTCGTTCTGGTCATTACCGTTATTTGTAGTGACGCCTGTGGTGGTCAAATCTAGCCCCTGCAAACGGGAGGCATTCGTGTAATCAGCCTCGGTGCGCAGCAGCAGTTTGAAGCCCTGCGTGTTGGCCATCAGGCCGGTAATACCGTATTTACGACTGGCAGTACTGCCGATAATCTGGCCGTTCTCGTCCTGAGCGCGGTTCGAGAACAGATAATTGCCGCTTGCGTCAGTGACGGCAGTGGCCAGCACCGTGCCAGCCGCATTCTCGAGCGTTACGGTTACGCCGGAGATGGCTGGCTCACCGGCATCCTGCACGCCGTTGCCGTTCGTATCTTTCCAGACCAGATTACCGACTTCGATCGGCGCGGCCGTACACAGTGCAACTACATCGCCGATGCCATTGGCCTTGCCGAAGTAGGTAGTCACCGACGACGAGCTCTGATACAGCCGGTAGGCGTTCTGCTTGGTGCCATCCTCGCTGTTATACCAGCGTAATCCACCACTCCAAATCCCAAGTGTGGTGCCGCTCAGCGGATTCATGCTCGAAGTAACCACCGTATCAAATCCCGGCACCTGAGTGAGTCCGCCCTGGGCGCCCTCATCATGATAGAGCGGCGTTTCGTTATTATTTGCGTAATAATCATAATTGTAAAATTCGTAGCCGCCGGGACCCTGGGGCAGACCGCTCACCACGGCTTTGACACCGCCAGTACCCGGACCTTTGCCATCGCACGTGCCAGCGTTTTCCAGCGTGTATGCGCCACCCACCAGGCAAGCTCGCAGTATATCGCCGGTACTGGTCGCGACATACAGCCGATTGTCACCAGCGTCGGAATTCAGAGCCCGGTAGCCCATCTGATCGCCATATCGGTCGCGTAGACCGATCGTCATACTGCCGTTGTCGCCAAAAGTTATGTCCGATAGCACAGGCTGCGGAGCGGTCAGAATTTTAACACCATCACCCATCGGCGGCTGTCCACTATTGACCAGGGAATCATCGAACGCGCCAATCCACGGCAGCCAGTTAGCTCGCTGCCAGCAGCCATCGGCGTTATTGCCATTCGAGCAGGAACGTCCGTAATTAAGCGGAAACTCCAGCATGGGCGCGGTCGCAAAAACCATCGTCGATGGGTTGAAGCTATAGATGTACGCGCGCAGATCAGCCGTGCTGCGAGTAGTCTGCGCCGAACAAACCATACCCACGTAGCCGGTACCCTTGTAGACCGTGACCGCGAACGGCCGCACGTCAGCTCCGGCACAGGCCTGATGCTGGCCAGCGGCGTTGCCGGCCGGCAACGCGGATGCACCACTGTTCGGCAGGCTGATCGGCATAGTATAGCCGGCCCTGGCCGGTGCCGCGTTCAGATTAGTCACCTTGTACAATTTGCGGTCATTCAGGTTGACGACCAGCAACGCATCGTTGGCTGGATTGGCGCCGTCAGATATCAGAGCCATGCCGCCAAGCCCCCGTTTGCCGACCGCGTCAAACGAGAACTGATCCCGGGACCAGCATTGGCTGGTCCCGGAGCTGCCCTGGCCGTCACGCGACGTGCAGTTCGTATCGCTCATCGGATGCGGATCGCCACCGGTGTCCGGTATTGTCGTTGCCAGCGTCGGCGTGGTCGTGCCGGCACCGCTGGCCGGCACCGGTGACACGTAGATAGCACCAGTACCAGCCGGGCCAAATCCGATGTGGCGTTTCATAAACGCCGCACTATACAGCGTACCGGCCGACTGCCGGTACGCCAGCCCCCAGGTTGCACCCACCTGGCCATGGCTGCCTAATGTCATCGGTGGCGTGGTCGTGCCGCTGCTATCAAACGGGAAACCGAACAGCGTGCCCCGGCTGGCATTGGCGCCCGTATATTCGCCGGCATTGTAGCAGCTCGTGGCCAGCTTGGGATTATTCTGGCAAAAATCACCGGCGCCGTACACGCCTAGGCTGGCCGTGCCGCCCGGAGCTACGAATTGTGTCGTTGACTGACTGTCCTGTCCGATCTGTGTGGTATGCAACCCCCCGGGCAAGCCGGAAAATTCGACACGGAATTTGTTGCCGCCGCAGCCATCCATACTCAGCGTGTATTCACCGGCCGCGTTAGTAGTCCGTGTATCACATAATTGGCCATCGGCGCTGAAGCCGCGAACCGTCACGCCGCCAACACCCCGGTCGGCAGCCAGCATTGGATTGACGACCTGCATATTATCGCGTTTGCCGTTGCCATTATAATCATGGAATACGACACCGCTGACATCGGCGCCAGCCGCAAAGCTATTCACGAGCGCCACGACACCACAGGTCATAACGACGGCAACCACGGTGCCGCCGCGGACTATTTGCTGTCTTTTGGGTGACAACGCTTGATAGGTGCCGTAGAGCTTGTGGACGGCTCGGCGCGCCGCCTGAACTCCGGGTATTTGCATAAAACTCCGCTCTCAGTACTTTCTAAGTTCTAAGACCAGTATACATAGCGCTTGTGCTTCGGCGCAACACAAGGACTGGCTCAAACGGACACTAATGGTCGATGAACTGGGAGGCAAAACGATACTTTGTCACTAACCTATCAAGTAGCTGCCCAGCAAATCCCCGAGCATACCATACGCACGATCACTCCCGTGCACGTCATCAAGATACCCAATATTCATATCGGTGGCGTCCTGCGAACCAGGTCGTGGCAAAATCGTCGAAAGATTCAGATGCACCACGCTAGGATCGGCAGCGGCTATTTCATCACGAGCAGTGACATAGTCTTCCCAAATCCTGCCACGACTGACCGGATCAGCCAAGTAGGCGTCGGCAGGCTTCCATTTTGTCAGTAGAACAACAGGTATACGTTTTGCAGGAAGCACGGACCTCATACCTGCAATAAGATCGATTTCATTCTGCTTATACGTAGCAGCATCGACCCCACCCGAGTATTGCATATCGTTGTAAAAACCGCCACGAATAATTAAATCGGGATTCATATCTATGAGACCTTGCACGCCAGCATCGACCGTCGCGTCTTGATTATCCTTAATCCAGTCTTTGCCGCCCTTGCTCGTGGGCAGCCAGTCTTTGGCACGAGCGCCACCTTTTGCGATATTGTACACCACAGTTCCACGGTTAAAGTTATTGCCGAACATGAGCACACCTTCGATTGTTGTGTTTGACCCACCGGCTGTGATTGTGAGTGTGATCGACTGAATAAACCTCCCCGAGCTTACGCTCGCGGTATCCCCGGCTTCAAACTAACCGCAGGTTAGTTTGTCCGGCATCTTCATCGCCCTGGTTTTGGATGTATCGCCGGATGGTGTCCTCATTAGT
>JBDHUK010000049.1:0-8199 GCA_039809165.1 Saccharimonadales bacterium (SeqCode)
CAGTTTGCTCATGACAAGCGCTCCCAGCGGTCATTTTCGAGCGCGACCGAGGCCGGATCAGACACACCCGTAAATACAAAAATAATATCGCTGCGGCTTGAAGGCCGGATGTATGTGCCACTCGATTCGTTGACCGCAAACATTGTCCCAGCCGGCACGGTGTCGTACGTCGGAATCGTAGCGCCGGCGGTTATACCATCAAGTTTGATTTTATCACTCGCCGTAAGCACACCGGCAGTGCCCGATGATGCCGCTGGCACGACCGCGTCATTGCCCGTGCTTGAGGTAATCGTGACGTCCGTTGTATTAGCAACAACAGATAGATCAGTACCCCCCCCCGGCATTTACCTTCAAACGTAAGCCGCCGTCGAGCTTGGCTTCCGAAATAGTGTCATCGGCAATAGCCGATCCGCTTATCACACCGGCCTTGAGCGAACCATCAGAATTGTGGGCCTGACTCAAAAAATCATTGAGTATACTGCCCCATATATTATCATCACTGCCTGGAACCGGAAGACGAGCCATATATTTCCTTGATAATCTATCACGATTATACCATATGCGTTATGGCATGCTGACTCAGCCCGATACAATACCGGAGATCGTCATCACCAGGTCCATTTGCTCAGACCATGAGCATCGATGTGTCGCAGTAATTGTTGTCAACTCAGGCTGGATCGGCCCGGCCGGCCTAAAACTTGGAGTCGTGAGCAGTTACCCACCCAACCTTGCCCCCTATAACCATATGCTGTACTATATCATACATACATGACACGTCTTCCGATTACCGGTTCCGACGATAATACCTGGGGTACTATCCTCAATGACTTCTTATCTGTTGTGCATAACTCAGATGGGACCATTAGGGGGGGGGTAATCGGGAATGATCAGGTTCTTGACAACACTCTTGCCGAATCAAAACTAAGTCCAGCCGTACAGGCGAAGCTTAATGCTGTAAGCGGAGTCACATCAGTAGCCGGAAAGACTGGCGCAGTGACACTCACCTCCTCTGATGTCGGGCTCGGAAGTGTAGATGACACCAGTGACGCCAGCAAGAACAGTGCTGCCGCTACACTCACTAATAAGACTATATCGGGCAGTAGTAATACGCTCAGTGATATACCGGAGAGTGCTGTTACCAACCTCGTAAGTGACCTTGCCGGGAAGGCCGCCAGCTCACACACTCATGCACTCGACGACCTAAGCGCCCTCGGCACACCCAATAACACCACATACCTGCGAGGCGACGGTCGATGGTACACACCCTTTATTGTCATTGGCGCAACCGACGAAATACCGCTCGGCACAGACCCTGGAACGGTAATCTTCAGAACGGCGGCATGATCCGTGGCCTCCGTTCGTTCCACGAGCTCGGTTGCGCCGGTCGGATTTCAGGATCTATCGGCTAATCCCTCGGCCGTTAATTTACCAGCACCCACCGGATTGGCCGCCGGCGATGCATACATCGTTGCGGTTTGGGCAGCCCAAGGTCCAGGAACTACGAGTGCATACCCTAGCAGTTATCCGGGACTGACCCAGGTCAGCGTCAATGGCACGTCAGATAATCGGTTACTTATTATTTTTGCCGGAGTAGTCACCAACCCGGCCACACACGACACGGTAAATATCCGTATTGGGGCGACCAGTACGCGTGTCGTCGCGACTGGCATAGCGGTTCAGCCAAGCAGCGGTCACCATTTCGATATGTCAGGTATAGTATGTTCAGGCCCGAATTACAATATGTCCTCGGCATCATCCATCAATCTTCCGAGTGTATCCGGAGATATGCAGCTCGGCTTTGTTGGCACCAATAACTCCTCGACCTCAACTCACCCCACTCATTCTTCGGTCGGCGGCTCCATCGTACGACAGGACATGGCGCGCGGCGCCGTATCCGATCCAACTGCGGATTCAGTGCTTTCGGTTTCAAACGGTGGCACGAGCGTAAGTATGAGCGTTGCTACCGCTAATCAGATTGCGTATACGATCGGGATCGCCGAGGTGGAAGATAGCTTGGGAATTGAGTATGGAGACGCTTCCGCCGGCACGGTCAGTGTATGGGACGGTAGCGACGAACTACCCGTTACCCAAGTTATTGGATTGCCGGTTAGCAACCAGTCGTACACGGTCAGTGAGATGGAGCAGGACATCGCAAACAACCGCGAGGTATTCTGGGGACATCGCGGTGGTTCGCTCAATTGGAGCGAGATGTCGATGCGCGCCTACACCAACTGCATATTCTGGGGCTGCAAGGCTCCGGAAATCAGCGCCCACCGTTCCAGTGACGGAGTGTGGATTATGTCGCACGATGGTGATCTGACACGGGTCACTGCTACCGCATATCCGATCGTATCCACGCCATCTTCGACATTGCTCGGCACACCGATTGACGCACCCACAACAGGTGGTGTCATCGGCCGCATCGAAGCCGTACTCGACGCCTACAAGGATCTGCTGCTGATCATCGACAACAAACCCGGCTCATTCCAGACGGAGTTCTTTGACCTCGTGAAAGCTCATGTACCCGACTGGGCAGAACATGTGATTATCAAAATTGACGGGGCATCAAGTGTTTCGCGGTTTCAAGCCGCTCAGGCCGCCGGGTTCAAGACTGCCGCTTACTGGTACGATTCCTCAAACTGGGCCACCATTCCCGGCAAGATACCGTATGTTGACTACCCCGGACTGAACTATGACGCAGCTCAATCATACTGGGATGATCTCATCGCCCTCGCTGGCGGTAAACCGATGTGGGGGCATGTATTGCCGAGCCCGGCGGCTAAGAACACCGCCAAGACGAAAGGTGCGAACATATTTCAATGCTCTAACATAACCGGTATAATTCCTAAGATCAACGATATAGTATGATGAGACGTCTCAAAAAACATCTTGGAGTGGTACCGGTAGTTTTGCTCGTCTCGGTGATTGGTGTAATGGTTTTTCACTTTTCACGCGCCGCCACACCATTCATTTCGGCCGAAGCGGAGAGTGGCGCCGCCACTGGTAACGCCTCAAAAATTGCTGACAGCACCGCATCCGGCGGTTCAGTTATCCGCTTCAGTGCGAACGCAGCCAATACTGGCTTCCTGCCTTTCACCATGCCCTCACAGACCGCCCTCAAGGCATCGGACAAAAAAGTGTTTGCACATTATTTTCCGCCCTATCCCAAGTCTCTGGACAACAAAGAAGCCAGCGTAGACTATTACACCAAAAACTACCTCTCGCCCAGCGGCGAAAACGGCAAACACGAAGCTTACGGCGGATCGCTCCGCGAGCGGCCCCTACCGCAGCCCGTCGGTGGTACCAACTGGCGCGTCGATAATATGAAAATCGAAGTCAAACAAGCCACCAACGCCGGGCTGGACGGGTTTACCGTTGATATCTTGGGCACCAGTGGCCAAAACTGGGACAATGTAAAGTATCTGCTACAGGGTGCGGAGCAGGCCGATCCGAATTTCAAAATCCTGCTCATGCCCGACTCCAACGGCAGCGGCGTAGCCGCCGGTCAGGAAAGCTTTGCAGCCGCCATCGCCAGCATCGCTGACAGTAAATCCGTCTATCGCCTGCCGGATGGCCGGCTCGTCATTTCGCCGTTCTACCCCGATAATTCCAAAACCGGCGCAGCCTGGTGGAAAAGCTGGCTCGACCTCATGAAATCAAAATATAACATCGATGTTGCGTTCGTTCCCTGCTTCCTGAGCTTTAGCACCACCAACCAAGCGGCTTTCAAGTCATTCAGCTATGGCTACAGTAACTGGGGCAACCGCAGCCCCACAGCCCAGTCCAACAACGCCTCATACATTCAGCGGTCGCACAACGACGGCAAAATCTGGATGCAACCCGTCTCCATGCAGGACGAGCGCCCGAACCAATCACTATTCTATGAATCCTACAACACCGAGAACCTGCGCACCACCTGGCAGAGCGCTGCTGGTGGTGCGGATTGGATACAGATCCCGACCTGGAACGATTACTCTGAAGGCGCCGAAATATCACCATCAACCCAGATCGGCTGGGGACCGCTCGACATATCTTCGTATTACCTCCAGAAATTCAAGTTTGGCTCAGAACCAACAATCAATAAAGATGTGTTGTACCTATCGCACCGCACGCAGTTCTGGCAAGCCACCAAGGCCCCGGCCAGCACTCAGACAAAATTCATGGCTATAGCCTCCGGCAGCGCTACGCCGCGTGACACCGTCGAAGTTTTGTCCTTCCTGACTGCCGCCGCCAAGGTAACCATCAAAGTCGGCAGCACATCGACCACCTATGATGCCCCGGCTGGCGTGTTTGCGCGGACGGTACCGCTCGGGCTTGGATCGATCTCCGTCACCGCCGCCAGGGACAACACGCCGATAGCCTCCATTAACTCGCCGTTTCCCGTACAGCCCGATTTTATCCAGCAGGACCTGCAATATCATGTCATGAGCAGCACGCGCGGCAATAATGGCATCGGTCATTACAACGACGGCCTATGAGCCAGTAAAGCTACCTTTATGCGTTCAATATAGCCGCTACTTCGGCAGCGAACGTCGGAATGTCCGCGCCGGCGTTCTTGAGACTCAAGTCGGCCTTATCACGCACTTTGGACATGTCCAGGCCGGCTTCATCGCCGGTTGCGTTATGCATCTCGGCGGCCTCTTCGGCCATGAATTCCTCGAATGTTTTTTGGTCCTCGCCAGCGCGGCCGCGCTCCGCAGCGCCGCGCTGAATGCGGTCATAGCGCACATGCGGATCAGCATCAAGCCACCACACCACACCGCCTAGTTCGTGCACCCGGTCAACTTCATGCGGATTACGCAGGCTGGCAATCGCCACGCCTTCGTACGACTGCGGCGCCACATTTGCCGCCCGGAACAGATCGACCGCTCGGTCAACCAGCACACCCAGCCCGTATTCCTTGCGCCAGGCAGCACTGAGAGCTCGCATATGCTCACGGTCTACCGGTTCACCGCGGCGGCGCAATTCCTCGCGCAGCACATCAGTTACAGAGATAAACAAATAGCCATGCTGCGTGGCCAGAATATGCCCGAGCGTATCTTTGCCAGCGCCGCTTGTCCCACCTATACCAATAATGTTTGCTTGCATCATTCCATTATACCCCAGGATGACACCAACAGATAAATTGCTGGGGCTGGGGCCGCGAATGTATATACATCAGTAATCGCCGACGAGCCGCGGCTTGAGCAACACCAATCTGAGCAGCACCACCACGGCGTGCCACCAGAACAGTGAAATCAAAAACCACGCCAGATTTACCACATTCTCATTAGGCCCGAAGAAATCCGCATACATCTGCCCCTTCAGAGTACTCGCCAGTGGTCCGAACACCGTCATCAGCAGCAACACCAACGCCACCAACCGAAACAACGTCCGCTCCAGCATAACTCTCAGCGGCCGGTCGCGATCAGCTCCACGCGGCCACACATACCGACGCGCCTCAATACTATCATCAAGCTCCATGATATAGCGCGCCAACCCCCTCAAAAACAGATACACACCAAGCCCGACTATCGCCCAAAAAGCCCCGACCACCACCACGTTCGTCGTCGAAGCACCGAGGATTTTTGTCAAAAACACATCAACCCAACCGGCAACCGTTCGAAAAACCTGCAGATTATCCGGTAATAACAGATAGGTCCGAATCCACTCAATCTGATTAAGCACCAAGGTCGCAATCGCAAGCGTCACGCAAACCACCGCACTCAGCGGACTTGGCAAAAACAGCGAGACATAATGTGCCAGCCTATCTTTGAGCTCTTTCATTACCATAAGCATAACAGATATTATTTATGACGAAAAGCAACCTGCACTGTCGCACGCTCATACTCGCGCACTTCCCTCGTGCGCCGAGTCCGTCACAATATTACAAATGATAATACTTACATTTATAATGATATTGGCAGAAACATGCGTATGCTACTGCGGCCTAATACAATTATTCAACTAGCAAAAGTACAGGAAACAAAATGCCAGACCCAAACCAACCACGGCCCCAACCACAATTCGGAGGTGCCTACCCGGCCGGACCAAATAGTTACGATCAGACAGACGGATACAGCGAAGCTTTAGCCGCAAGGCAGGCAGAGCTGAGCACGACCATCGGGGCGCTCACTCTGGCTGAAGAATCATTCAACACCGGCACTACCATAAACGAGCTTTTGACCGAAAAGGTGCGGAGTGGCAGCATGTCCCAGGAAGATGCCCGGGCCCATGCAGATGAGATCCGCGCACTCGTCGAGGAAGCTCATAGGGCCGATCACCCAGACGACCCGTATACGGTACGCACTGGTACTGAGGCCACCATGCGTGGCTATCAGACCAACCCAGTCGGCAAGCTGGGTATACGTAAGATTAGTCAGGCCGGCACCGCGCGAGTAGCCGTGCTAGAGCAGAGGATCACCGATGCCCAGGCAGGCGTTGATCTGTTCAGTAAGTAAGCTAGTAAACGCCGGGGGCACGCCTCATTACTTGATGTAGTCGTGGAGTTTCTTGGCGTCTTTGTGCTTGCGCAGTTTGGCAAGCGCTTTGGCCTCAATCTGGCGGATACGCTCACGGGTGACACTGAATTCCTGACCCACTTCTTCGAGGGTATGCTGCTTGCCGTCTTCCAGGCCAAAGCGCAGCTTGAGAATCTTCTGCTCGCGGTCAGTCAGCGCACCGAGGATGTCTTTTACCTGCTCCTTGAGCAGCTGATTGGTGGCGGATTCTTCTGGAGAAACAGTATCTTCGTCCTCGATGAAGTCGCTCAAAACAGAGTCTTCTTCGTCATCACGGATCGAGGCATCAAGCGAGGAAATGTCCTGCTTGATCTTCATGATGTGCTCGACCTTATCAACCTCGATTTCCATCTCCTTGGCGATCTCCTCGTTGGTCGGCTCGCGATTGAGCTCTTGAGTTAATCGTCTTTGAGTACGGAGCAGCTTATTGATGGTCTCGACCATGTGTACGGGGATGCGAATGGTGCGAGCCTGATCGGCGATGGCACGAGTAATGGCCTGACGAATCCACCAGGTCGCGTAGGTCGAAAACTTAAACCCTTTGTCGGGGTCGAACTTTTCGACAGCGCGGAGTAGGCCCGTGTTACCTTCCTGGATCAGGTCAAGCAGGTCAAGCCCACGGCCCACGTAACGCTTGGCGATACTGACGACCAGGCGCATGTTGGCTTCAGCCATTTTATCCTTGGCGCGCTTGGAGCCGGCTTTGATTTCGTACGCCAGCTTGAGCTCCTCTTCGGCGTTCAGGAGTGGGATTTTACCGATTTCACGCAGATACAGACGCACCGAGTCATCAGCGACATCATCGTCAAGATACACGACAGCGCTGCCGTCTTCGACCTCTTCTTCGTCTTCCTCGCCTGCCCAATCATCAGTAAAACCGGCGGTATCTGGTTCGGCTGCTATCACTTCAATATTAGCATCAGCGAGTTCTGTGTAAAGAGCATCGAGCACCTCGGCATTTTCGGGTGTCTCAGGAATAACAGCAAAAATATCTTTGGAATCAAGATGGCCGTCTTTTTTGCCCTTTTCAACCAGTTGTTTCTTTTGAGTATCAATATCAGCCGTTGGTACGATAGCATCGGTTTTAGCGGCAGTAGTCTTGTCATCGGCCTTCGATTTTTTGGCATCAGCCATACAAATAACTCCTTCCCCTCGGGGATTGTTACGCGTCAATATACTATATTTTGGGTGTTATATGTTGCATATACATGAGGGCTACAAAAGGCCCCGAAGCTCACTAGGAGTACTTACTACACATAGTATACCATACTCTTGTATACCACCCGGTTTAAGCCGTCTTGACGGCCTTGAGCAATTGGTCGAGCTGACTGGCGCGCGCCAGCAGGGCGCGCAGTGCCGCCTCATCGGCGGCCGCCATCTCGTCGGCAAGGCGCGCCTTTTCGGCGCGCACATACTCGGCAACCAGCCGCGACTGGTGACGCGCCGCGTCGCCTTTCAGATCCACTGCCTCCACCTCCCGATAAAACTCATCATAAGCCAGCATCAATTGTTTGATATAATCCGCGGCCTCTCTTATCTCGTCAACTTCGGCTGCTTTCGTTCCGTCAAACTCCGTGTGGGTTTTCAAAAATTCCAGCAGCGTACGAGCATCCTCCGTGAACAGCATATCAGCCTGAACCGCAGCCAAATATCCCCGAAGCGGCAATTGCATCAGCGCCAGCGCCAACAAACGATTCTG
>JBDHUK010000050.1:0-7953 GCA_039809165.1 Saccharimonadales bacterium (SeqCode)
GGATCGACTTCATAAACGGTGGTGTAGCCATTCTTGGTGTCGATGGGCGGCGTGCCGTCCTTGGTCTTTTTGACGATACCTCGAATGTGACCGACGCTGCTCAGGACGGTAAAATCTTTGCCAAGATACTTCTCGATGGTCTTGGCCTTGGCCGGGCTCTCGACGATTACTAGATTCTTACTCATATAGTATTAGGTACTCTCACGTTTTTCTATTTTGATTATGTTCCCTTCAGTATACCTTGTCCACGTCGTAACTATGAAACACGAATGCCTAGCATACAGAACAACCGCCTTGCATGTCAACACTATACTTTTGAAGGCGATATTCATTGTGAAAAATCTTACACTAAAGTGCTTGACATCATGTATGGATGGGCGTAAAACATATATTGTAATTAATGTAAGGCAAGACGCTTACTACGAGCCGCTACCTGTTTATATATCAAACGGTATGCGGTTTTTTGTTTGTGGTGGTGTAATGCAAAGGAGAGAATATGTTTGAAGTACAAACTGGTGATCCGACTGAGGGCCATTTCCGGGCTATTGGTCTTGAACAAATCCGTGCAGCTCGCGCGGCAAATGCCGGCGTAGAGGCGGCCCAACTTGCAGTGAATGAAGCAATCTTGGGTACGAGCGACGAGTGGACTCAAGCGCTAGCCCAGCTATCGCTCGCCAAAGCATATGCGGCCGGGTTCGCATTCCCCTCTCGAAACAAGGCCGCCGCCGTTGAAGTTGACGGCTAAGATCTACGTATTCCTGGGTCAACAATACAATACAGCCGCCGTTAGGCGGCTGTATTGTTAGAAATAGTTCCCGAGCTGCCAACCGGCCCAAATTCCACCCAGCGAACCGATGGTTCCAAGGATGAGACTCCAGGCGCCGAGCATATTACCATGATCGAGTAGTGAGCCGATGCCACCACCCACGGCGCCTCCTACGAATATACCAAGCCAAATCAGCGATTTCATACTGCTTAGTATACACCGATACTCAATAGGTCTAACGGATCGCCCAATGATTATTGCCGAGCGCATAAACCGTCCCGAAGATTTCCAACATAGTGAGGGCTTCGTTGAATGATTGGATGGCGAGGCCGGACCGCTCCAGGATGTCGTCGCCGCTGGTTATGTTGGCGGTGATCAGATCGATAATAACCTGCTCGTTGGCGGTCCGGCCTCGCATCGGGGGACGCTCTTCGAGCGTCCCCATTCCTAGGGCGTGCAGTATGTCGTCCGTACATAATGCCGGGTGTGCTTTGCTTGCCCTTAGTAGGTTATTGACACCCTCGGAGCTCGGACTGGTTATATTGCCGGGTACCGCAAATACATCACGGTTTTGTTCGTTTGCAAACCGGGCGGTATGCATCGTACCGCTATCCTTGGCCGCCTCAGTAATGAGAATGGCGTCGGCCATGCCGGCAACGATTCTGTTGCGTTCGACAAATTGGTTCTTGAATGCAATATCGGTACCAACCGGATATTCGCTTACCAGCGCCCCACCTTGCTCCAGAATACGCCGGGCCAAGCCAGTATGCGCCGCAGGATAAATCCGACTGAGCGAACTTGGTAGCACCGCAATCGTGAGGCCGCCAACTGACAAGGCGGCCTCATGAGCGATTGAGTCTACGCCAAAAGCAAGACCGCTGATAATAACTATCCCCTGCCCGGCAAGTTCTCTGGCAAAACGTTCGGTGACTTGGCGGCCGTATGGTGTGACTTTGCGAGTACCGACAATTGAAACGCGCTTACGAGTTAGGATGTCCTCGAGATTGTGACTACATACGTATAGTTCTGTAACGGGCGGCAGGACACTGTTAAAGAGGTCGGCGTAGGCTGAGTCGGCAATTGCGAAGGTTTGCATGCAACTGCGGTATTCATCAAAAAATTTCATGCCATAACCATGCCTGAGGTTGCCGAGCGATGTCAAGTGATTCGGAGCGCTCCTCGGGCGCGTGCAGCTTCGCTGCACGGCGTAGTGTAAAAATTACCTTACATAACCATAAGCTCAAAAACATGCTAATGCTAAAAAGTGACAAAAACACAAAAACATTAAAAAGTATTGACAATTACAACCTGTTTTGCTAAAATAGCAACTTGTAAGTTCAGTGACGTAAAAATTACATGAACTACGCACCTTATACCCCCCAATTTCTAACAATATGTTAGATTGTTTTAGAGCGTGCTTTTGGTCTAAAGTTGTTACCCTCCACTTTCCTCTAGCTCGTCGCCTTCGAGCGGCAGCGTTCTAAAACATACTAACCCCTTTAACCCCACATCTCCCCCTCGTTTTAGTTGAGCCGTGGCGAGCATGTCGGACAAACCTATGAGTGGGCCGTTCGTGCGAACTTTTGCGAGATCGCATAAGCGGAGGCCTTCAAGGTGGGTTGAAGGGTGTTTCATTGGGAATATCACCGGCTCACAAACCTCGTCCGAGGTAAGCCAGAACAGAATATTCCCATGGAATAGCCCTACAAGCGGTGCCCACCCCCTCTTGTAGGGCTATTTTATTGGAGCTATTCTCTATTCTATTGGAAATAGAGGGCCTTGAGCCGTCGCTATAAACGCACTGGCTATCCGAGAATACTCCTTGGGCTGGGTGCTGAATATCCTGCGTGCCTCATCATCGGTTATATCGGGAAGTAGAAGGTCTGCGATAACAAATGGCGTGCCGCGAAGAATGCATTTGGCTCTCTCAAAGACTTGGTGATCTTCTTCTGGACTAGCATACTTACTGACGCCGCCTACTTTGTAATTCAGGCCTGCACTCAGTGATCCGATACCTGCGATAGCAGTTTCTCTGGTTATGACGTTGTTGGCATATGGATCCAGTCCGTTCATAAACCGTTCCCATGCCTTGGTCTCTTTGTTGGTATATTCGGCTGGCTGTTTCGGTCTTGTTGTGTGCCCTAGCACATATGCGAAGGGGTCATCTGGTGAAAGTGGTACGGTGAAGCCATGCGCCGAGGACCAATCATGAGCAATGGCGGCTTCGAGGGCTTGAGGCCCAGAATGCAGAAAATCGGATGCTATCTTGCCCAGGATTTTGAGGCTGCGCCCACACTGTGTAGCGCCTTGTTCGTAATTCCACCTAGTGACCTCTAGTAAATTGGAGAAGCCTGTGGGTAGAGCCTCGGTGAACGCAGGTTCTCCTCTGGCGAGATGCCGTAGTCTGATGGGTTCAAAAGTCCGCTGGTGGCTGGATGACATACGAAAACTATACTATAAATTAGCGTGTCATGCAATGATAGGAGATGCGGAATGTTTCTCGACAAGCTGTGATACAATGCACTGTAGAATAAAAGCTTATGGTTGTCTATGAAACAAAAAAATGCATCAAGCAGGCGAATAAGGCGTGTACTTGCCGTATCATGTATTTTGGCGCTGGTTGGCATTGGATTGTACTGTCTAAGCTTGTCAAAGGCTGCCACTCCCTATATCGCAGTTGAGCCTGAAAACGGCATAACTATCCCCTCGGCGACCATCATAGCCGATACGGCCGCATCCTCTGGTAGGGCTGTAAAATTCACTGCTCCAGTGCTGAGACCGGCCAAACTCATGCCGTTAGGAGACTCAATCACCGACGGATATGTGGTCTCGGGCGGCTACCGGACACTATTATGGCAAGAACTTGTGCGGACTGATAATTACCCTCTAGACTTTGTGGGTTCGGTGAGCGGCGGTCCGGATGTACTTGGTGACAAGGACCACGAGGGGCACTCCGGCTGGTGTATCGACGGACCATGTCGGGGCGCAAATACTACGCTCATGGCCGGTATCGATGGCTGGCTCGCGAAGTACAAGCCGGATATTATTATACTTTCAATCGGTACGAACGATATCGGCAAGGGTGCGGATGCTGCAACCACTGCGTCGCGGCTGGATGCGTTGCTGGCTCGTATATTCATTGCTATGCCGACAACACATGTGATACTTGGCGAAATTATCTCTATGAACAACTGGCCGGTGGGCGCAAATGCCACGGTGGCGTCCTACAATGCCTCGATGCCGGGGCTGATTGCCAAATATACGAATCAGGGTCGTAGCATCCGGTTGGTTGACAACTCAGCGCTGCTCAGTAAGACCGCAGGCGATTACTACCCTGATGATGACTGGCATCCGAGTCAGCAAGGTTACGACAAATTGGCCCATTCGTGGTATGCGGCTGTCAGAGCGGTGTACGATAGTCTGTAGACTCGCGTGATCCGGGAGTCTGTCTCTTTGAATGCTAGATCAGGCCCTAGATCAGGAAGTTACGCGTTTCGGCGAGTAGTTCGGCCCCATATACCAATTCGCTCAGGATGGCATTGGTCTCGCGGATAAGTTCGGGCAGATGTTCAAGCTCGGTCTTGGTGAATTTTTGGAGAACAAAATCGGCGCTGTCGATCTGGGCCGGAGTCTTTGGGCCGATACCGATCCGGATGCGGCCGTAGTTTTCGCCAATGTGCCCCGTGACCGATTTGATGCCGTTGTGCCCGGCAGCGCTGCCGCCGACTCGCATCCGGATCTGACCAAAATCAATATCCAGCTCGTCATGCACGACATAGGTACGCTCGGGATCAACCCGGTAGAAGTGTCCGGCGGCCTGTACTGCTTCCCCACTCAGGTTCATAAATGTGGTTGGCTTGACGGCGATTACGCGTGTGTCGCCCATTTGACCGGTGGCGATATGGGCCTTGAGGTCTTTTTTGGCTATCCAGGAGCCCATTGCATCGTTTTTGGACACAAACTCGTCGACGCATCTAAAACCGATATTATGGCGCGTCTGATCGTACTCAGCGCCTGTGTTACCTAGCCCGACGATCAGGATGGTCTTGTTGAGCCCAGGAGTCACATAATTAACAGGGTTGGATACTTGTGGTCGGTTTTGGAATAATGCCATATCCCAGATAGTATAGAACAGATTAGAACAGATTAGAATATGTCCTTAGTATCGTATCACGACCAAGGGTACAAATAGTTGCGAAATGTAACGTTTGATGCTACAATATAAATTGTTATGGTACGTATTGATTCTGAAGTCCGTCAGCGTCGTAGGTTTATCGACCATTCTCTCGAAACGGCGATAGGCTTGCTAAAAACACCCACTGCACAGCGAATGTTTGGCGCATTGGCAGTACAACGTGCAGATTTCTTTGCTAATAATTTTGTTGCCGTCGACATCCACGACGGCAAGGCAAAACTACCCAGGATACAAGACGAACAAATTCCTGTTATCGCTGTCCGTGAAGGCGAGGTTGTGCGGTTTGACCCGAAGCTAAAAGAACAAACACCGCGTCAAGCGGATAAAACTCGTGAACTTCTCGCAGGGTCAAGCGATCCTCGCAATCCTGGACTGAATGACTTTATGAATCGGCTGAGCTTTGAATATGGGGCCGACGAGCTACGCATGGGCACCGCTCGTGGAGTGGTAGTGTCGGCGCGTATGATTTATGAATTTCCTTCAAAGAATAAGATGCCGCTTCTTTTTAACATTTCCGGACGTCCTCTCGTTGCGTTCAAATATGGCGAAGGAGCCGCGCGCATTAACCCCTCTACGGTCATCCACGAAGGCCAGCATGTCGTACAGCGGCTCACCCAACCGGTAGAAGAAGTTCCCCTCAGTGGGGACTGGTCAGATGTCAGTTTGCGGACTGAGCTAGAAGCATATCATTTCCAGACACTTGGAATAAAGACGATGCACAGTACTGGCTATAGGCCGGGCAAGAATGAATACGTACCGTATACCGTTGAGCCGGATGGCCGTATAAGTTCGCATGTCATTCTGATAGATAACCTGCGCAGACAGACCAATGAATTCAGACGAGATAAATTCTTCCCTAATCAGGGACTCCATGAGACATTTGCGCGCATTGGGCTGGATGCGATCTACCTCAATCAGACCGGTGCAGAATCATCCTAATTGTTGCTCGAAGATAATTAGTCGGGGCGACGAAGTTGGGCGCGGTGCTTCTTTTGCAGGCCTGAACGTGGCGCCAGCGTGGGGCTGTTGCCGTGTTTGTGTGTCTCGTGTTTTTCGATGAACCAAAGCTGTACCGGCGTGCCATCGTAGCCGAATCGCTCACGCAGGCCACGCTCCAGGTAACGGCGGTAGCTCCAGTGTATGTACGACGTGTGGCTGCTGAAGATCTTGAAGGCTGGTGTTGGGTTGTCGGTTTCCTGGACCATGTAATTGAGCTTGGGCGCGCGATTCTTCAGGCCGGCCGGCGGATGTGCGTCGACCATTTCACGGAGCCACTTGTTAAGGTCGCGAGTCGGAATGCGCCTCATGCGTTCGGTGGCGATGTCAGTAGCCAATTCGAATACTTTAGTGACATTTTGGCCGGTGACGGCGCTGGTAAATAACAGTGGCGCCCAGGGCACGAAATCATAGGTTTGGCGTAGCTCGGCGGCGATGCGGTCACGTGCGAAGGGATCAGTTTGGCCGTCCTCGTCTTTGAGCGTGTCCCATTTGCTGACAACGAGCACCAGGCCTTTGCCGGCTTCTTTGACAAGACCGGCAATTTTTTGGTCGAGCTGAACATTGAGTTCGCCGGCTTCCATGAGCACAAAACAAACATCGGCCTGCTCAATGGCGGCCAAGGCGCGGACCACGCTGAATCGTTCGATGCCGACCTCGATTTTGCCGGCCCGGCGGATGCCGGCGGTGTCCATGATTTCGACTTCGCGGCCTTTGTAACGGACGACTGCTCGGTTGACATCCCGTGTGGTGCCAGCCCGGTCGCTAACGACTGCTTGCTGCTTGGCGGCCAGGCTGTTGAAGAGCGATGACTTGCCGACGTTCGGGCGGCCGATGAGGGCAATACGCAGGCGGTCATCATCCTCGTATTCGCTGACGGACGGGATGATCTTGATGAGTTGAGTCAGCAAGCTGTCGATACCGGTGCCCTGGGTGGTACTGGTATAGACGATGGTTTTGATTCCAAGGCGCACAAAATTGCCGAGTTCGGCTTGCGCTCCCCTGCTCCGGACCTTGTCGGCCTTGTTGACGATCAGGAATACCGGCTTGCGGCTTTTGAGGGCCATGGTAGCCACGCGGCGGTCTTCTTCGGTAATCGGTATGTCGGCTTCGACGACGACCCAGATGACATCAGCACTGTCGGCGGCTTGCTGGATTTGCTCCTGGATGGTAAATTCAAAATCATCATCAGGGTCTTTGATTCCGGCCGTATCTACGAGCCAAAAGTGATGCGGCTCGGCCGGTGCTTCGGCGTCCCTGGTTGAGGGCGGCATGTATTCTGCTTTGGCCATGATGCTGTCACGTGTGGTGCCGGCCTCACGTGCGACGATGGCTTCTCGTCGGTCGAGGATGGCGTTAAACAGGCTGGATTTGCCAACATTTGCCCGGCCGACGATGGCCACGATAGGTAATTTTTTAGACATTACCCTCATTATAACAGATGAGGGGCCATTGACGATAGTAATCTAAGGTGATGTTGTATTGTTGGTGAATGTGATGAATATCACAAAAATCCTTGACAAACCACAGTTACGGGTAGATAATTGAGTCGTAAACAGGATGAATTGTCAAATGGAAACTCCTCGATCTGATCTCCAATCTTATCCTTCTCCTTTTGAGCCCCAGGCCGTAGAAGCCAGCTCACGGGAGTCGTCCCATCTTGGTCTCAGTGACAAAGGCATTGCACTTGCCGGTAATCTGGCATGCGGAACGCAGAATATTATCCAGGAGCTTGCTGGCGCTCACCCGTCTGCTGAGTGGTATGCCGGTGATATGGCTGTGCGCTCGCAATTTGAACTGGCGGCTTAGAACCTTGGAGTCCTTCCCGAAATACCCCCAGTCTGGTTTGAGGTGGGCAAGCTTAGATGTTATGTCTTTAGACCTCTCGGTACTTCCCTGTCTGTGTATGCTTTAGTTCATAAGTCCCAAAATGTGTGCGGTGGAGTCTTTGTACGGTATATCCAAGTGCCTCAAAGGTTCGTCGAATTTGCCGGTT
>JBDHUK010000051.1:0-7495 GCA_039809165.1 Saccharimonadales bacterium (SeqCode)
CGCCGGTAGTTACAACTATGCGAGCCAATATCGCGACGCTGCAAGATGATGTTTCAGCTCTCAAAGATGAGCAGCGCCGCCAAGGCGTGCTGCTCGAAAACCTGGAGTCCAAGATGGATACAGTGCTTGAAATGCTGTCCGCCAACCTAAACGTCAAACAGCAAGTTGACGGTTACGAAGATCGTTTGCAAAAGCTTGAAGCCGACAATGACATGGTCAAATCAACGGTTGCACTCCATTCCAAGAGTCTGGCTGCACTCGGTTCATAGATTTACTGGCTTTTTCGTATACTAATAGCATGTCCGAGCTAATCGTCGATCTACATATTCACTCGCACTACTCTCGTGCGACGAGCCGTAATTGCGATATAGAGGGATTGTATCGCTGGGGTAAATTAAAGGGCATCACCATTATCGGAACCGGCGATTTTACGCACCCCGATTGGTTTGCGGAGCTGCGTGATAAGTTAGAACCGGCTGAGAGTGGATTATTTCGGCTGAAACCGGAGTTCGCGGACATCATCGACAAAACCTTGCCGGTGACGGTGTGTGATTCGATCATTCGCTTTGTGCCGACGGTAGAAATCGCGGCGATTTATAGTAAGGGCGGCAAGGTGCGCAAGCTTCATCAGCTGATCGTCGCGCCGAGCTTCGAGACTGTCAGCGAAATCAACGCGCGACTGGAACGAATCGGCAATCTGAAGGCTGACGGCCGGCCGATTCTGGGCATTGATTCCAAGGAACTGCTACGTCTGAGTCTGGAAGCTGCCCCGGAAAGCCTGTTCATCCCGGCGCACATCTGGACGCCGTGGTTCGGTATGTTCGGCAGTAAATCAGGGTTCGACAGTATCGAAGAAGCGTTCGAGGAGCTGGCGCCGCACATCCGGGCGATTGAGACCGGTTTGTCGTCCGATCCGGGCATGAACTGGCGCGTCAAAAACCTGGACGGCATCGCTATCACCTCCAACTCGGATGCGCACTCGCCTGGCAAACTGGGCCGCGAAGCCACAGTCGTCAACGCCGAGATTAGCTATGACGACATCATCGGCGCCTACAAAACAAACGATGAGCGGCTGGTCGGCACGATAGAATTCTTCCCGGAAGAGGGCAAATACCACGCCGATGGCCACCGCACCTGTGGTGTGCGGTTCACGCCGGAAGAAACCAAGGCGCACGGCGGCATATGTCCAAAGTGCGGCAAGCCGCTGGTTGTCGGCGTCGATTATCGGGTAAGCGAACTGGCGGACCGGCCAGCTGACTATGTGCCGTCAAGCCCCAAGCAGGTGGAATATATCATCCCGTTGCCCGAAATCATTGCTGAGCTCAAAGGCGTCAAGTCAACCAGCGGCAAGGCCGTGGTCGATGAATGCGAAAGACTCTACGCGGCGCTGGGCGATGAATTCAGTATTCTCCGCAAACTATCCGTTGACCACATTCGTGCCGCTTCGCCGCAGCTTGGTCTCGCCATAGAGCGCCTGCGAGCGCGCGACGTCGTGCTCGATCCCGGCTATGACGGGCTGTTTGGTACGATCAAGGTGTTCAAGAATGTTGCTGACCGGCAGGAGTCTTTGCATCAATCTTCGCTGTTTTAAGCCTCATACGGCAACACTTTAAGGACTTTGAGCTTTAATTTGTCTATTTTTGCTATAAATTATAGATAGGAGACGTATCGATGCCGCTATACATAGGAATAGATTTACAAGAAGGATTTTTGACGAACGAAATTCGTGAGATCGGCTATATCGAAAGAGTTGAAGGCTTCATAGCTAAAAAAGACCGGGAACACGTAACATTGACGCGGTTTACTAACGAGCCGGATAGCAATTTTATCTCTCTGTTGGATTGGTCCGCAATGCAGATGCTTGATCCGATGACGAATCTTTTTGGAAGCTTGGAAGGTGGAGGCTATTGGGTGTTACGCAAATCTACCTATACAGCCTGGTCTCCGGCAATACAGAAACAGGCCAAAGAACTCGGGTTTACGGACATAGTTTTATTTGGGTTGGATACTGATGCTTGCGTGTTCAAAACCGCTCTTGATATTTTCGAGGCTGGATATCGGCCAATTGTGCTCACAGATCTCTGTGCTAGTAGCGGTGGGGAAGATAGACATAGGATGGCGATTGACTTGCTTAAGCACTTGATTGGTGAAGGACAAGTGATTACGAGCGACAAAGTATCTTAGAACCCATTCCAAATCTCCCGTATCGCCGAAATTGCCCGGTTTCGAGGCAGAATAAGGAGATTTGGAATGGGTTCTTAAGCCCGTGCTACAATGGTGCCATGTCAAAAAAGAAGGTCGGTGTTATCGTCGTGCCGCCCGGGGCAATCGTTGACAAGCACGAAAAGTTAGCCGTAGATTTCATTGCCGTCGAGCGTGGTGTGGATATTACATTCCTCGTGCCTGATCGTCGAAAGGGTCAAAAGACGCCGGACATCGAGATGAGTGGACGCCAATGGGAGATCAAGAGCCCTAAGGGCAAGAGTTCACGTACGGTAGAAAACAACATCCGCCAAGCTCTCAGGCAATCGCCGTATATCATTATAGATTTACGCCGTATGGATGGACGCGTGCCAACGAGGAAGTATGTCGCAGAAGCTGAGCGGCAGTTTACGTTAACGCGGAGTATCAAACATCTCATTGTCGTCACTCGAGAAGAGGAGGTACTTGACTTTACTCGTTAGGTTATGTATATTCATAAATAGAAACGTGGGACGCCGGAACTGGATAGATGTCGGCCAGCCCACTTTCTTTTATAGTAATCATCTAGAGACTCTTCTAAACTCTGTTGGCTCAGTACGAAACAACGCAATGCACTCCTGCGGCTCCTTGTTATACTTAAAGGATCATGAGCTTGCCCGTTTTCTTTATTGCCATCGACGGACATGGCGGTTCCGGTAAGTCTACACTTGCTAATCTTTTGGGTGAGAAATTACAGGCACAAATAATCCACATCGATGACTTTGCTGGCTGGGATAACCCACTCGACTGGTGGGTGCTCGTCATTGAGCGAGTATTTGAGCCGATCAAAAACGGCGAAAAGGTACTGAATTACTCTCGCTCTAAATGGTGGGAAACGCACCATCCCGAACCGGTCGTCAATCAGCCGGTGACACCGATTATGATCCTCGAGGGCGTGCGTTCGCTGCGGCAAGAATTCAGGCCGTACCTCAGCTATGGGATATTTGTAGACACACCCAAAGAAGTTTGTTTGCAGCGCGGTTTTGAGCGTGACAGAGGACAAGATGGCAAATCTGACGACGAGATACGGCAGATGTGGCAGCAGTGGTACGAAAAAGAAGAAACCTACATCAAACAAGCTAACCCCAAAGAATTTGCCGATGTAGTCGTGGATGGGACGAAGTCGTTTGACGGAGTAGTCAATAAAGTTAGTGAGATAGCGACCCAATGCTAGCTTTGTGATGAATGAGCTCAATACATATCAGCGTGAAGCGGTCGAAGTGACTGACGGGCCGCTTCTGATCGTGGCTGGCCCGGGAACGGGCAAGACTAAGACATTGACCGCGCGGATCGCGCATCTGATTGCGAGCGGTGCCGCCCGGCCCGGCGAGATTTTAGCACTGACATTCACGAACAAGGCGGCGGCCGAAATGCGGCAGCGTGTCACGGCGCTGGTTCAGGGCGACACGCCGGTGGTGACGACGTTTCATGCATTGTGCTATCAACTACTCAAGGACCACACCGGTGAAGAACCTCAGTTTGTGAGTGAAGTAGAACGGACGATGCTCATCAAGCAACTGCGAAAGTCGGCGGAGCTAAAATCACTCACGACCCAGGAGCTGGCGCTGGAAATTTCGCGGCTGAAAAATCAGGCCTCAAACACAGGAGATAAATCACTGAGCGGTCTGCGGCGTGCGTACGATGACGTGCTGGCGGAGCGCGGTTTGTGCGATTTTGATGATCTGCTGCTCAAAACCCGTGAGCTTCTGAAAACGCAAAAACCCGACCTGCCATATACGCATATTTTGGTTGATGAATTCCAGGATACGAACTTCTTGCAATATGAGTTATTGCAGCTACTCCGACAGAATGATAATGTCTGTGTGATTGGCGATCCGCTGCAATCGATCTATGGCTTTCGCGGTGCGGACAGCACGATGTTTGACAGATTTAGGGCGGATTTTCCGGCTGCTCGCACCGTGCATCTGTCAATCAATTACCGCTCCGTTCCGGAAGTCGTACGGCTGACAAACGCTGTGTTCCCGGAGTCACCCGAGCTTATGGCTCATGCGAAAACTTCGGGGGAAGTGCGGACCGTCGAAGTCTTGAATGAGTATAGCGAGGCCGCGTGGATTATTGGCGTGATCGAGCAATCGGTTGGCGGCAGCAGTTTTTTGAAAAGTCACGGACTGGATTACGACCACCACACGGCTGCGCACACATTCCGGGATTTCGCGGTCGTATACCGCACGCACCGTGTCGGTAAGACGGTCCAGAAACTGCTGGCCGAGTCCGGTATCCCGTTTCAGGTCGTGGGCGAAGGCTCATTCTATGAGCGGCCGGCGATCTGGGCGACGATTCAGATTATGCGCTATTTGACCGAGCCAAGCGATGAGCACGAGGCGTTACTCGGCACGCTCGCTCCGCTCAAACATACGACGCTCACTCAGCGGCGCCAGCTGCTTGCCATGCTTGATGCCACGCAGAAGGTTAGTGGGCTCGCTGGTCACGTCATGGAAACATTCGGATTTGATACTACTGACCGCGCGCAGTTCCTGGGCGGCCTGGTCCGGTTTGATGACCGCGGCCTCACGAGCTATCTGGAGTATATCGATGAGCTGCTTGCCACGAACTTCTATGACCTGGCCGCCGATGCGGTGACGCTGACGACGATTCATGCCGCCAAGGGTTTGGAGTTTAGTCGCGTGTTTTTGCTGGCAGCCGAGGAGGGGATGCTGCCGCACGAACGTCCTCATAAGAGTGGACCTGGCGGTGGCGCATGCGACGTGGAAGAGGAACGCCGTCTGTTTTACGTGGCAGTCAGCCGCGCTAAACAACAGCTCGATATCCTGCACGCCCGGACCCGTACCGGCAAATCTGCGGAACTGTCCCGTTTCGTCGACGAAATTGATGATTCCATCATTCCCCGAATCCAGGACGAAGCGATGGCCGGGCAAAAGCGGCGTATCGCCAAACGAGCCGCCAAGCGCAGTCAAGGCTTGTTGTTCGAGTTGTGACGCAGCGTGTGAGCTGGGGACTTGCCGCTGACAATAATTGCGTGCTGATCGACATGGCAAAATATTGTATGCTTGAGCGTTGTTTTGTCTACCATGTCCAGCGTGCAAGCAATATGGCCAGATCGGCGGCTCCGACGGCTCCGTCATTATTGAAGTCGGCCGCCGGATAATCCTGTCCATCGTGAGATATGAGCGCACTGAGATCAAGGGCGTTGACCCGTCCATCGCCATTCACGTCACCGGCAATTCCCGTCACTTCACTGCCATAGAGCCCTAGTTCCCAAATGGAGTTACCGTAACTGCTGTTCCAACGGTCTTTAGCGATGACGCGGAAGTATCGCCCGGTTGCTGTGGCTGTGAAAGCTGTGGTATCGATCAATTGAGATTGGGTGTTGTTCGTGGTTCCAGCTGCGATCGTGGTCCAGGTGGAGTTATCGGCACTCATTTGTAGTTCATAATTTTTGACGGTATCACCGGCCCACAAAATGCTTATCTTGTTGAGCGTGTAGCTGGCACCGAGATCGGTTGAGAGGGACGCATTATTGCTCGGCACGGAGATCCAGCGCGTTGATTCATCCGTATCGTTAACGTACGTGGCAGGATGTCCCTCTTCGGTTGTTGAGTCGGCTACAGAAGAGATGAATGTTTTGCCGGCCGCGAGATTACCTGTTTGGGATATTTGGGGAGTCGGCGTAGGTGTCGGCGGTGTGGGAGTTGGAGGGGTTGGCGAGGGAGTCGGCGTGACCGTTCCGCCAGTACCCCATGTCAGAGATTTGTACTTGGCAGCGGAGTTCGGGAGTAACGTGGTGGGGTAGAGGCGTGACTGGTCCCAGGTGTCAAAGAAGGCCTCGCCGGCCAGCTGTCCGGGGCCCGGATTGAATTTATCGGCAGGAGCGACCGAGGTGAAGTGTTCGTATACCTTTTGGATCCAGAATGGGTTGTCGACGATCGGAACATCACGGCGGTCGGATAGACCCCATTCGGGATGGGAAATCGGCTTGCCGAGTTTTTTGGCGTATGCAGTCCAAGCGCCCCATCCGCGAGGCCCATTGTTGGCGTACGACATATATGCGTTGTCCCATTCGGCTTGGGTTTTTAGATTGCCGTCGTTGCCATCGTTCCACCAGGCATCGTACAAATCGACTCCCAGGATGTCAAAATTAGCGGTACCGACCGCGTCCACATACTGCTGAATCGTAACGCCGGGTTGTGGGCCGCCCGCAAAGGGCAGAACAAGCCGTATGTCTTTATTGCCTTTGCGAGCATCGATGATATCGTGCATACGTTTCCAGGCTTTGCCGAAATTGGCGACGTCGCCCTTGACAGACCAGTTCATCCAAGTGCCATTAAACTCATAGGCAAATGATAAGTGTACCTGCTGCACCGACCCCATATCCTCGACGATAGTATCAACCATGTCGCGCCAGTATTGGTCCAGACTGCCGTTGGCGGCCTGAGCCCAGGTCGTACCAACCGGCCATCCGGACGATAAGTTGATGACGCCATTGTAGCCGCGCTTCGTAAATAAATTGAGCGCGACCTGATCATGTGAAGTGTAGCCTGATGGATACGTCCAGATTGTCGCATAGGTGACTGGTTCGCCGCGCCAGGCGCCGAACTTTGCCGGGTCGGCATTATTCTCATGGGTGTCATCACCAGCACCCGATGCCCATGAGCCGGTAGCGGCATGGCTGCTTTGTTCGTCCTGTATGCCAAAATACGCCACCCCACATACGATCAGCAGGGCAGGAATAAGGATAACCAGAAGTCTGGTCGGATGAAAGGCGTGAGGTACGGTGGATCGTTTCATGTCGTTCTTCTTATTATAACCATAACTTTTATGCTTAGCATATAACAAAACCACATGTTCCCGGTATTATAGTGATGGTATGACTGATCCGACCAGAAGACTGCTTGACCTGACGCGATGCGGCGATCCGATTTTGCAGCAAAGGGCACGAGAGCTGTCGACGCCCGAAATAAAGAGTGGCAAGGTTCAGTGGCTGATCGTAAAAAGTGACAAAACACCGAGTAATCGCATCGGGTAATCAGAGAGAGGTTCTAGTATAATAAGATCATGTCAGCGGATCCGTTTACGAGAATCTACCAGGCGATATGTGCTGACCCGATGAACGCTGATATGGCGGCCCGGGGATACGAGCCGATATACACTGCGTCCGCGCGGTCGCGGATAATCATTGTCGGCCAAGCCCCGGGCCGCAAAGCTCAGGACAGCCACAAACCCTGGAACGACGCCAGCGGAATCATGCTGCGCACATGGCTGGGCGTGAGCGACG
>JBDHUK010000052.1:0-6834 GCA_039809165.1 Saccharimonadales bacterium (SeqCode)
TGCCATATTTTGACTACACCACCAATACACTCGGCACTTCCAAGACGGTCATTATGCCAAGCGAGAACCCTCGTGATAGGGAGCAACTTCGCAAGGGAACAAAACGATGAGTATCGAAGAGCGGCTAGGTCATGATTATGCCGCAATACCACAGGCATATCAGATTGATCAAAACAAGATGCGGTGGCGTTTACCATCCAACCCTCATCTTGGCGGCGCAGAAACGACAATCGGGATTGGACAGCATGCTTTCGTGCCGCTTGACATACATGATATAATAGTCGATCCTAATGCCCCTGACGCGGAACTCACAAAAAGCGGTATCCTGGCTCGCATAAGTATTCTCGTAGCGCGCCGTGGTTCTGGAGCGGTAGCCAGTATATCAAACCCTGACTGCGATGATTTGTTCGATGATACCGAAAAAGGTCATGTACTTCCGGTTGCTAACTGGACTGTTTGGCGTGGTAGTACCGCCGGGGACAAAACCAACCCTAATGCTGCAATTGTATTAGGGCACGGCATGTTTGGGCTAGATAACAATCCTCATGCTTCACGACAAGGGTCATCCTCAGAGCAAGAGCCCGATAGTTTTCTTAAGAGAATAATGGCTCGCATTAAAAACTCAGTCGTTCTTCAAAATAATTTCAAGCCAGGCGACTCCGCTACAATGGAGTGCCCTATTCCCAGTCCAGAGAACCCATCCATGGTAGTACCCAATGCAATGGGAATTTTTCTAAGGGAGAGAGGCAGACGTGTAACCGTACAACCTATTACCCCCGAGGCAATGAAAGCAATCGGCCAAGATGAAGAAATTATTCCACTCGCCGGCTTAGCGCTCAATGACCGCGTACTTGGGGTATATGATGCAAAGGGTATCGTTCCCGATGAGCTAGCTGCAAAACGGCCCGAAATTGCAATCTTAATCCAAACGGCAGAACAGCTCAACGCTCCTGCCGAAACGCAATCGTCAACTTTTACGCGCTCTTGGCAAACTGCGACAGCAACAGCCATAGGATCAGGGACACATCTACAGCAAACCAGAGAAAGAACCGACGCCCAGCCTGCACTACCTCAACGGACAGAAGATTCACCCATTGCATTTCCCACACCCCCCATAAACCGACGTGGCCAAGCAGGTGGCCCAACTCTGAGCACTTTATTCAAAGAAGCCCAGCAGGCAAGAACACTCGATTTGCGCACACATGAGCCGGGACATGCACCGCCATCCGATACGTTACATGACACTTATTAAGAATAATTAGGATAGATGGAGTACTCAATATGCCACGAATGGAAGGTCGTCCAACCGCCGCAGATCATAATGGAATTAATACGTTAAGAGCATTTATAGAAACCGACCGTATGAGTCCGAGGGAAATTGCCAATATAGGCGTTCCCACTGTTCAGCCGCATGTACAAATAAATCCTGAATCCTGGGAGCCCGTCGGGCCACTTATAACCGATGGGCCCACGCCGCAGCCGGACGGAAACCTGGATCCGCAACCATACACTCCAGCGCTTGCTGGACTTCCTTCGGCGGAAAGTATTCTTTCAAGGACTCCCTTTGATATGACCAGCAATCTTATCGCTCGATCGCTTCGCGAAGGGGAAGACTCGCTCACAGCTCGCGAGCAAGGACAGCTGAAACACATACAAGACATCTATGGGCCGATGCTCGTATATGTCGAACAGGCAGTTCCTCCATTATTTGAAGGGGAAGAACCTGGGGTTGCCGTTCATAGAGCATCCGCCTGGTCGTTTCTTGTTGCCCGAGCCCAGATGTACAATGCGGCTCGCGTACAAGCAACCCAGGAGGCACAACAACAGGTGACGGAAATTCAGGAGCAATTGAGAGCCCAGGCCGCCGAAGCTAATGCTCGTATGCGTCAACAGCAACAAGGCCCCAGACAGGGAATGCCGGGGATGCCGCCAACCGGTAAGCCAGGCAAACGACGCGGCAAGAACAAAGCCCCCAAATCCACGAATGGTTTTGGGATTAAGAGTTTGATAAATTGGGCTCCTTCGACCTACCGTGCAGTGCGCAACCACCCGAGGCGTGCAGCCGCCGCTGCCGGAGTACTGGTTCTAGGTATAGGTGGTATTGCAGGTTTCAAGGCCTTTGGCGGTGAAGACGAGCCTCAAACAGCCTTCCAGGCAACTACTAGTGTGGGCACCGTAATTTGTAAAAATACCGCACAGCTCACCCTACCCGAAGATTATCAGGGCAATCTATTTGCCGCTATGCAAAAGGCGTCAAAAGATAATAACAACTTTGGCAACGCCGACGACTTCTCTTACAGCAGCAAGAAAACCATCCCGACAAAAGACCGGGCAATGATCGTGAAGGAAATTGGACGGCAACTCAATGGGACAAAAAAAGATTTCGCACCGACAATCGGAAATACCATTGCGATCCCCATTGCATGCCTCCTTCAAAAATAAAGGTACCTACTGCAATTGGTCAGTTTTCCTCGAATACAAATGCTGGATTCGGGTACTTCTGTTTCGCCTCATCGAGCAGCTCGCGAGCTGACTTGAGATAGGTACCGAACGTGCAGTACGGCGTATTGACGCTGTCGCACTTCACACCTTGGATTCTCATAGCAATCTTGGCAAGTTCTTCGTCGCTGACGGTGGTGGGGTCGGTGGCGCCGGGCCATTTCGGCTTGGCCCACTCCGCGAAGTCAAGCGCCTGATGCTCAAACGGATATACTTCGGTAATCCTGTCTTTGTCAACTTGTTCGGCCTGTTGCATCTCCCGGCCATAGGTAACGTCTTTGCCGACGGTAGAGTATTTGCCTTGGCCGACACCCACATGTCCACCACTATTGCGAGCCGACGGGCTGAGCACATCATAAGCCTCAATACTGGAGATCGTTACCAGGATATCTTCTGACATGCCGGCGTCTCGAGCGACTTTGGCCAGATATAATGCCCGGGCGTACTTGTCAGTGCCGTCTTTGTCCATCTTAAGGACAGTTTGTTGGGTTTCAGGATCTGTCGTGGGCGTCTCAGATGTATTCGGGGTGGCCGACGGGGGCGGAACGGTTGGCGACTCGCTTACCCGAGGAGAAGGTTCAGACGTACTGCTGGCAGTAGGCTCTGGCGAAGTCGAAGGCAATGCGGAGGGCGTCGGCTCCGTCGTAGGTTCCGGATCGTCAGGCGTGAACCATCTTTTCCACCAAGGTGTCTTATCCTCAGCCGGGGCCTCGGAAGGAGCTGCGGTCGGCACCGGAGCGACACTCGCATTCGGGTCGTGAGCCTCGGCGTAACGCTCAGCCCAGACTTTTTGAGCCGGAGCGAGTTGTGTCATCAAGTCACGGTTATATGGAATCTTATCAATATTGCCTGCTGGCACATCATTGACGGGCACGTTATCAATCATGGCCGGCAATTGACTATAGGTAAACTCGCTACCACCCGTACGACCGATGACCTGGCCGGCTTGGAGCTCTTGGCCCACAGTTACAATATTCTTGCTCATGCCACCGTATACCGACCGGAATCCGGAACCGACATCAGCCGTCACCACCACATTGTTGCCCTTGGTCGCATGAACCGCAAGCACGCGCTGAGTGCTAATTGTCACAACCTGAACATCCTTGGGCACTTCGGCCTGTAATTGGTACGAAGCAAGGCTGCTGACTATCTTTTGCTTGGCCGGGTCGCCGAGTATCAGCCATATGTAATCAGCTTCGCTCTTGGATGATTCATAGCCGGGCGTGGCCTTGCCCTCGATCTGTTCAACTACAGGGATGGGGGCCTGTTTGTCGGCCTCTGGCTTGGCGTTGTCTTGCGGCCCCGTATCTTTGGGCTGCGAAGCTTGAGCAGGCGAGTCCACGACAGTCAGAGGATCGACATAGGTCTTTTTATATTCTGCGTCAGAAGAGGCATTGAAGGCGTTTTTGACATTGCCGAGCGTAACTTTCATTACTTGGCCAGGGCTTGGCAGCTCTGGAACCAGCGGACGGGCACGCGTCCCGGTAACCGGCTTGGCAAAAGTACTGGTCTCATTGTCGGCCGACAAAGCCTCAAGAAGTCGTTGCATCTCCGGAGAAGCAGCTTCGACGCCCCCGTTCTTGACAGGGTTAAACTTAGACCCAAGACCACCCTCGTCTTTGTCTGTCGGCTCTGCCCAAGCAGCTTGCGGCGCAATCGACGAAACAGCCACGAGTACTGCAGCACCCACTACGCTAGAACGGACGAGCCTCGACCACAACCCCCGGCCGACAGCCTCTGCTGGCATATGACTAGCTATATCACCCGATGATAGATGCTCGTTCATTACTGTTCTGCCTACTTTTAGAAATTATATCATCAATGCAGTAAAATATTCCACATTATTTTATGACTATTTTTTGACTTCAACAGAACAAGTGACCACCTGCTGATCAACTCCTTTGTCATCAGTAAAGGACACGTACGTGTTCGGTTTGTCGGGATCATCTCTAGCAGAACCGTTCGGAGTTAGGCGGTAAGCATTTTCGGAGTTTTTGAGTTGTTCGCTATTCATCATCGAACCGGCAGGCATGACGGCGTATGGCTTACCGATTGCCGAGTCGACCACTCGCGTCAAATCATCGCACATTGCCGCATTTGCGGTAGCGTCCGCACTGCTGCGCAGGGCGTTGTAATAGCTTGCGAAGGTAACCGAAGAGGGCGCGTCACCAAAATATTTATCATAAACTCCGTCGGTCGGTATGAGTTTGACACGGATAATGTTTTTGCCCTGCGGCTGGACGGAGCCGTTCGGATCAATCTTGAGGCTGTATAGCCCATTAATCTTTTCCGAGGTATCAGGAATAGGAATTTGAGCGCTTGACACAACCGGATCGGGCAGTTGAGCTTCAAGACGATGTGCCGCCAAGGCATCCTTGGAGTACTCATAGCCAGCCCCTACGCCGCCAGCAACGGCAACGGTAGAGCGGCGAAGCGGCGGTACAAAACCAGCCGCCACGCCTGCGATCACTGTGGCCGCCAGGAGGGTAACTACACTGCGGCGGCGATACCATTCGCGCTTCGGCATGCGAGGCTGTTGCTGTGGCCGGGAATGCCGCGGTGCTTGCGTGGCAACAGGAGACATAGGCGCAAACTGCGACCGCGGCTGAGACTGCGCCACCACGGACATGCCTGGCGGTAAGGCACGAGGTGGTGCCGGCAGAGCGGCAGGCTGAGGCGGAGCTGTATAGCTAGGCTGTTGTCTTGACCTCAGATAAAGTGGCACCGCCTCGGTTGCGCTAGGGCTATTAATGCGCAACTGGGCAGTAGCATCGTAGTCATCGAAGAGTTCCGATCCGCCAAAGATATCAATAGGCCGTTCGCTCATCCTATGTTGCCCCCGGCCCGACGTATCGATAATAAGAGTCATATTTTCCAGATGATTCGCCGATCCGCTTGCCACCAGTATGGGATCCGAAAGTCTTTACGATACCATTACCACTATTATACGACAGCACGAACTCAACATGGGTATTCGCTCCCCGGGTCGCCACATCGCCAAGTTTTGGCGTGCCAACCTTTTTCCAGTATTTTTTATTACTCTTGATGCCGGCAACATTCCAGGTAACATTCTGACCGAATGCACGATTGACGGCTACCGCCACCAAGCCGCTGCAGTCGACACCGCAAGGGCTAGGATTTTGATGATGAAAAACATTTGATTTAGCGCCATCGGGTTTATTGTTGGGGGGATTTGTGGGATCCGGACACTGCGCAACAAAATCAGCATACGTTTTTTGGCCCGGAACCGGCCAGTGGCCACCGGCCCATTTATAGTATATCCCCGTGAAGAACCGGGCTTCGCATACCAATCGCTCGCCATTTTCATATGGAGCGCAGATTGGCGACACGCTAAACCCATCCCCAATATCCGCCCTGCTGCGCGGAACAACTTTTTCTTCGATCTCTTTGGACTTCTTGTCGTCCGGATTGTTCGATACGCCGCAGTACGTATCTTCCATCTGAGATGCAGTCATGGGGCCGACGGTAATATAATTCACCAGAGTGCCGTTTTTACACTCATGCACGCCGTCACGGGTGGCGCTGGCTTCTGCCTCAGCGCGTTCTTCGTCGGTCTGATATCCGGTCTCACCGATCAAGAACGGCCACTGTAATTTGCCATCGATCTGCCTAGTAGGCCAAACCGCAAATACCGGAGTACGCACAACAGGCTCGGTTCCGGAAGCTGCATAACCGGCCGGGCTCTGCAAGGTGCTCGGCACTATGATACCGGCCAGTCCGAGCGCGATACCGCCGATAGCCGCTCTCACTGCCCGTTGGCTCGGCCGCCATTCACGTACTCGCGATAGCCACTGTGACTGCCAATCTCTCGCTTTCCGGTACGTCGTGGGCTGATATTGATACGATGAAGGTAACCGGTCAGGTCGCGGCTCGTAGTGTTGCCAAACGTGCCCTCCACCACGCCGCAGAGATCCGGCAAAGCCGCTATCAACTGTCTGTTGTCTCATAACGACAGGTATCGGCTCGGGACGTACGACCTCGGACTGGGGCCCGGCAGTAATCGCTAACGGCGGCGGCCCCATATAGTATCCGGTCGGAGAAGATACTGGCTCCGGTTCGGGAGGGGGTCCCGTGTAGTAACCGCCCCGACTTGAGACCGGCGCCGGATCATATTCGGCCGCCGCATAACTAAATTGATCTTCGGGTGGATTAGGCCGTGAGTGACGATTATACATAACTATGCAGCCTTACAGCTTACCTCTTCCACGTATCATATTTGGTCGCCTTGGTCGGGTCCTGAAGAGCTGCCGCGTCCAGTACCAGTCCGACTTGAGGTAACGTATTATCGGTAATGGCACCTTGCTCGATAAGGAG
>JBDHUK010000053.1:0-6822 GCA_039809165.1 Saccharimonadales bacterium (SeqCode)
GGCTCAACACAAAACCCAGCGCGGTACGTGATAGCGAGTATGACGTCATATGTGGGCTGTCGGGGCCATCCTCGGAATCAACCGTAAGTACTCCAGCTCTAGCAAGCATCTCGATCGTTGGCCTTACCTTTCTAGGATCAGCATGTAGCCGTGCGGCGACCTGTCCCGGTCTCAGGCGACCTTCGGACAAAAATACGTGCAGTACAGTCCGTCCTCCGACACCCCGTATAGAATCAATCGTGGCATCCACATGCTGAGCGACAAGAAGCTCAAGGTGTGGATCACGCTTAAGAAGTTCATCCACGGTTTGCGGATCATCCGTTATCGTCATTTGGTCGACGAGCGGCAGATTGCCAGCTGGATATTGATCAACTTCAGCCAAAGTAATAGTCGGCGGCAACGGCGGCCTAATAGTCTCGTCGATAAAGTGTCTCATGAGCGTATTAAACACCTTTTGCAAGCTACCCACAAGCCTGGGGTGCTTTGCCGGAGAATGCTAAGGATAGTACAAGTGCGATCAATCCGACCTTACGGGATGTTGTATAATCAAGCCATGAAACTCCTCCTCACCTCCAACGGTCTCTCGAATGCCCTCATCGAGGATGCGCTCGAAACGCTCGTCGGCAAATCTCGGGGTCATATCAAGATCGCTTTTATACCCACCGCGGCGTTTCCGGAAGATGACAAAAAGCACGAGTCTCGTCATTGGCTGGTTGACGATCTGTACCGCATCAAGGAATTTTGCGGCTTCATCGATATCGTGAGCCTGACCGATTTACCCCAAGACAAGATACGGGAGCGGCTGGAATACGTCGATGTCATATTCGTCGGTGGTGGCAACACGTTCTACCTGAGCTATTGGATGGAGCAGCGCGGCGTGTTCGACATGCTGCCGTCACTGCTGGCTACGAGAGTATACGCCGGTATCAGTGCTGGGAGTATGATCGCGACCAGCACACTCCGCAGTGCCTCGCAGGCGATCAAAAATCCGGATGCGTTTTACGACGAGCTCTACGACGAGTTTGGTCCACCCGGACAATCATCGGCACGGACGGCCCGGCTGGTTGACTTTGCTATGCGGCCGCACTACCAGAGTTTTACGTTTCCAAAAGTGCAGGGCGATTTCCTGCAGGCGATTGCCGACGACGTGCGCATACCACTCTACGCCATCGGCGATAATTCAGCGCTCATGGTCGTTGACGGACGCACCACGATGGTCGGCGGCGGCGAATGGAAGCTGTTTGATGTTTTAGGTTGAGTATGGAGGCGGCCGTAACCTATCGCGTGATGCTAACTAACGGCCTGGCTGCCAGCTGTTTCTCTACGTATGCTCAGAAAATTGATCCATATGCTGTAGGATTTCAAGCGGATATGTCTTGTTGCTCAAAAAATTTTCAGTCAGCTTCTTGATGTCGTGATACCTGAAGAGGGAATCGTCCATCTCCAGGATTTTTTCCGGACTGAGCCAGGTATAATCGCTGATTTCGGCCTCCCCATTAACCGGCTCGCCGTTACTTAGATCGACATCACCAGCAGAGTCACCCACAAATATTATACGGAGCGCGTGGACTTCAACGGACGCGTCTTTACGATATATCGAATGTATACCGAGTATTGCCTTGGGGGTGAAACCGAGACCTGCTTCTTCGCGCACCTCACGGATGGCGGCATCAATAATATGCTCGCCAACGTTAAGCTTGCCGGCAGGTACATTCCACTTACCCTTGTCAGGGAAATGATTTTCCTGAATGAGCAAAATTTTTCCGTCGCGTACCAAGAATCCACCAACGACGATGTAGGGTTGAGTGTACACAAAAGTCATGGATTAATGATACCAGATCTTATACCGCTGACGTGGAGTATAATAGTACGGTCATGACCCATACAATACCCACCGACTATATCGGCCGGCAAGATCTCTGTTATGCGTTGCTTGCCTTGCCCTCCAAAAACTTCAAGCGCCGGGTTCGTGACCTTCTGGCTGACCTGGTAGCAGAGCTGCCCGGCGTTATCTGGCCCATGCCGCCTGAACAGTTACACATCACGCTGTGCGAGATTATCCAGGCTAAGAGTTACTCGCAGGATAAAGAAGCTTTGTTTAACTCGCATCAGGAGCGGTACGAGACAGCCCCCGGTGCAGTCCTATCCCGGCTCCCCAAATTTACCGTTACATTCGACGTCGTAGAGGTGAGTCCACAGGCTATCATCATAAGAGCCAGTGATTCAAGTATGTTTAATGACATTCGAGCGAAACTCCTCGAGGCAATGGAGCTCCCCCGAGAAACACGAACGCCGCCGGACATTACGCACAGTTCGATCGCACGATACCTCTCAGCGGTGGACATCACGCAGGTCCAGGAAGCCGTATCACGGCACAGCCTTACGATCGAGGAAGAGATAACCGAATTCAAATTACTGCGTACCACCACACTGCCTCTCGAAAAGTATGAGATTGTCGGAAGTTTTCCTCTGGCCGTGTTATCTTGCCGAGCATTGGCAAAATCTGACCTGACCCACCCCAAGTCCGCGGAATAGCTAGGGCTTTTGTATTATTCCTGTGAACAATATTTCTTGGGTCTGATTATCTCGTATGGCAATAAAGAATGGGCGGTTAACTTCCATGTAGAATTCTTTTTCTTCAGAACCCCCGGCCGAAGTGATGCCTACGCCCACGTCTGTAACTGCAGCCGCCTCAGTTCCTTCCTCATTCACGTCCACATAAGTTTTGTGCTTCACTTCGTTGATGAAGGCATTTTGGGCAATGCCGCTGAAGTCCGCGCCATCTTGAAATGCGCTGCCCATCCCCAGTCGAGTCAGGGATGGTATCAGTCCCTTTTCGTACTCCAGTTTGAATTTTGGCAACAGTATCGTTCCCTCTGTTTTTTGATATTGTCCCATCAACTTGTTCCAGGTCGATACGTCTAAGCTATTAACGAAACTGTTGATATCCTTTGGCAAAAACACATACATACTCAATCTTTCGTTTTTACCATACGGCAGGCTGACACTTTGGAAATCATCATTTTCAAGATATGACATCTTGTCTCTTTGCTGCATAAACGGGTGCCTGTATGTGCTCCCTTTTGCTGGCGTGAAATCCTTGTCTTCCGTGAGATTTTTATCAAATTCTGTTGTCCACGAGCCTTTAAAGTACGTAGCGTTGATCAGAAACATAATTTTATCTGAGGTGCTATCAACAATTGTGGGGATTTTTCCTCTGGTGTTTTTACTGACCCAATCATTGATGGTTTTAGCGGCGTCCGGGCTATCAAAGTTAAGCGAAGAAGCCTCGGCATTATAATTGTTCTTAACAGCTTTCAGGAAGCTAGCCTGAATGTCGTAATCCTTTTTCACCCATACGGAGTTAGCTATTGATAGTTCAACTTTACCGTCAGGGTTTTTAAGGCCGTTTATCAATCCGAGGCTTTGCTTATTGACTGTATCTATGTCTACATTCTGAAATTGCAAAGTTTTCGACATAGCCTCTTTTGTCTTTCCACCGGCACCGTTATACACCATAGACAGAGCCAAAGACACGCTAGACGGAGAAATGAAAATATTTTTATCTTTGTCCTCGGAGTTTAATGATTTCAGCAGGTTAAAACCGAAGGCGTTATGCGACTGGGGGAGGTCTTTAGGGTTTTGGGCTGAAAATTTTGGTTGACCACTCCCAGAGCCATTGTGCGCCTTATAAGCTTTATACCCAACGAACCCAATCACAGAAAACACGACAACAATAACCATCAACTCGAGGATAAAAGCTACCCCTCGCTGATCGCCTGACAACTTTTGTCTCATATGTGCTTAATTATTGCATTACAGACAACTCTGATCAATACGCATATGTCTATATTGCGGCCCTTCAGCTTACCGCACAGCGGCGCAAATTTCCGAAATGCTCCGATCTGGTGCGATTTTACGCCGAAATCCTAACCTATCTCACAGCCAAATGCTAATCTAAGCCGCGTCGCCTACTGCAAAAGCAGTAGAGGCAGCACGGCTTTTGTCGGCTAGAGGCGGCGCGCTACGCGCAGCCAGAAACAGAGCAAAATCTGTTAAAATAGAGTTCGATGGCGAGAAACCGAAAACTTGGAAAAATCACCCTGCAAGTTGGTGCCGAACCAACTGAATCAGACATTGTAGTGGCAAATATTTTTGCAAGGCTCGGCTCCGATATTGAGTTTATTGCACCAAGTAGAGCGTACCGAATACGCACACCAGATATAAATATGGACGGTTTGGCTTGGGAAATAAAATGTCCAACAAGCCGTAAAATAGATAAATTTCGTCAAAATATAAGCAGCGCACTGGAGCAATCACTGAATGTCATCATCGGTACATTCCGGACAAAGACGCCAGATGAAAAGGTTATCAAATTCATTACAGATTATCTCAAAGACCACAAGAAAGTTAAACGGCTCAAGGTGATTACAAAAACCCATCAAGTCATTGACTTAAAATAAGAAAGGCGTATCATAGTAGATAGGAAGACCGCGCGGGTACTGGTTGCCAGCGAAAGGAGTGTCCTACTATCATCAAGAAGTCCGAGAGGGCTTCTTTTTGTTTTTGAACTGAGGTAGAGGGCAACCGGGGTTCTGGATTAGACCGAAAAACCGCCCCAGCGAGCGGCAATTTCCGAAATTGTGCTGACTTGGTGGGCGAGGAGGGAATCGAACCCTCAATCCGTAAGGAACACGATTTTGAGTCGTGCGCGTATACCAGTTCCGCCACTCGCCCGGACAGGACAATTGTACTATAATTAATTCTAGTCAGCCAGTATTAAACGCGGCGGGGCGTATTTATACATGCCACAGCAAACATACCAACCATTCCAACCTCCGGGCTACGGACAGCAGCCTGATTCAAACGCGCTCGGACAACAACAGCAATCACCACTACCTGGACGGACCGATTCGTCCGCCAGCCAGGGCAGTGAGCTGGCTATCGAGATGATTCGCGCCAAACTCCAAGATCTCTACACGGAAGAGCCAAACGCCAAACAAGAACTCACCGAAGCCGAGCATCATACGCATCCCGGTTCCAAGCATCAACAGTTCATGAATAGCCTCCACGCTTCCGGGAAGAGCATGGCAGAGATCCAAGTCGCCTGGCACGAGTACTACACAAGTCTCCCGGACCACGAAAAACACGAAGTCTGGCAGGAGTTTTACTCGCAGAGTGGCGTGAGTAGGGCGCAGCTGCAGCCGCAGCCGACAACGCCCACCCAAGCCTCCACCTACGAGGAGCCGGCTCGGCCAGCAGTAGCCGGTCACAGCCAGCCCATAATATCCACGGTTCAAGCCCCGATTGCCGATCGATTCGCACAGGCACTCGCAAAAGGAGAGGCCCAGGCCAATACTCATTCTGCCGCTGCCGATACAAGCCCGACCCAGCACAGCACAGGCTCCCAAGCGGCCCGGGCAGCTCATCACCGGGTCACGCGGCGCAAACGCACCATGGACCGCCGGCATGCCAAGCAGGCCCACAAAGCATCACAAATCGGAGAACCAGCGGCCGACATCAAAAAGAAGATCGTAGACACGGTCAAGACCGCCGCCGGACACAGCCGCGCACCCCACAAGCTCACCCGAAAGCACCACTTTCAATCAGCGCTTTTCGGACTTGGCTGCGGCGCGGTCGTGCTTTTTATCTTTCTCTTTGGTTTTTTCAATCAAGTCATTATTGCACCATTCATCCAGCCCAGTCGCAATAGCAACAACACGCCCGTGATCGTTGATACCGCCTCTGCCGTTATCGGTGGCGGAACCAAGATTATCATCCCCAAGATCAATCTGGAGATCCCTGTAGATTACAGCGTCACGACAGCCAGCAACGCCGCCGTCGAAACAGCCCTCGATAATGGTGTCGTGCATTATCCTTCGACAACCAAACCCGGCGAGATCGGTAATGCCGCGTTCTTTGGGCACTCAAGCAACAACATCTTTAATCCCGGCAAGTACAAGTTCGCTTTTGTACTGCTCCATGAGCTCGAAGAGGGCGACGTATTCTACCTGAACTACGGCGATAAAACTTATGCCTACCGAATCTTCCGTAAGCATATCGTCACACCCAAGCAAGTCGAGGTCCTTCAGCCGATCGCCGGCAAGACCGCCACTGCCACGCTCATTACCTGCGATCCGCCCGGCACGAGCATTAACCGCCTGGTAGTAGTTGGCGAGCAAATCAGCCCCGACCCAAACACCAACGGCCAGCCGTCCGTCGAGTCCGCAGTCACAAATGAAGGCTCAGCCTCCACGGTTGGCAGCGGCAATCTGCCCGGCAACGGTCAGAGCCTTTGGTCGCGAATCATTAACAGTGTTTTCTAATTTTTGAATAGAGACTATTGGTCAGCTGGCGTCAGCATGCTCGTGACCGTCAATGCAATCGCATCGCCTTCGCCAGGAGCCAGCGTATATAGGTTTTCGTAGTCACGATCAAAGAATGGCACATAGTCGGGGATTGCGGCCGCCAACTTGCGGCCATTGATATTATCATAGTCAAATACGGCCGCCCGGCCGCCGCTGACGTACATGAGACGCTGCCCGTCCATCCAGCTCGCAGTGGTCGCTGGCGCGTCGATCACAAAGCCGGATACATACCGATAGCCTTTGCCCGTCTCAGCATCATACACTGCAAAGTTCGTACCATTCTGAATCATGACGAATTGAGTCGTACTGGAGAATTGCAGCTTATTGGGTGCATCCATCCGCATAATCTGTACTGGCACCAACGCCTTGGCACCAATGTTCTTACGGGCGCTTTGGGGATTCTTATATATATAAACCTTATCATCGCCGCTTGCCCCGACCACTACATACCAGT
>JBDHUK010000054.1:0-6540 GCA_039809165.1 Saccharimonadales bacterium (SeqCode)
AGGTTGATGGCTCCAGAAACGCTGCTGCCGCTAGTGGGGGCTGTTACGGATGTGGTGGGTGCTGTCGGAGTGGCAGTATTCGAGACTGTGACCGGGATTGCGCTGCTTGTCGTCGTAAGATCTGATGAATTTGTGGCAACGGCAGTTATAGTGTGAGCGCCGTTTGTGGCAGTCTTGCTGTCCCAGCTAATACTATAGGGCGTGGTCGTATCTGCCGCGCCAACGTTAACACCGTCAACCTTGAATTGTACTGATTTTACGCTTACCGCATCAGAGGCGGTCGCGCTCACTGTCGTAGTGCCGGACACCATAGCATTCGCCGCCGGCGCGGTGACGGTGACGGTTGGGGCCGTTGGCGTTGTCGGCGTTGTCGTACCATTCGTTTCGGCCAGGCTATAGTCATCGACTGTCAGTTGACCGACGGCGCCAATAGAATGATACACGGTGACTTTGGCTGCGTTGGCTGGAGTAGTGAAAGTATAGGTGTTCTGCTTCCAGGCAGTTGATGCGGCTGGATCGCCAAGCCACATATAGCTGACTGCGCCGGTTGTTGAAGTGACTTCAACATCAACGCTGGTTTTCACACCACTTTGATACCAGTCACTAAAGGTGTATGAGGTGCTTGGTTTGACGGTGACGGGGGTGAAATACCATTTCGCATCACCGCTACTGTACTTGGTCACCTTGGTGTTGAGAGAGTAGTTGCCGGTGTGGCCGCCTGATGTATGCGTGAAGGTTGCGGTGTTGGTGCCCCATTTGTTGCTAGCCCAAGAGGTGGGCTTGCTTGAAGAGCTTGTTTCTGCTGATGGATTGGCGACCAAATTGGCACCGAGGGCATGGGCAACTGGTACAACTCCCAAAACGGAAGCGAATAGCAACAGCATGCTGCACATTAACGATAGTATTCTTTTGCCGATGACACGTCTTACAAACATATTTCCACTCCTTGCGCTCGTGTTTTTGCCACACCTTTTTGGCGAAACACAAAAATTATGACTTACTCTAATAAAACCACGAAATTATTGTAAAGTCAAGCATATTTACTATAGAAAAGTAAATTCTATGTCTCTGTTAATGCTTGTGTTTTGTGATACAAGTCACGTCCGATTACATCTCATGGATGACAGTAATATGGGCGCCCAGGCTATTGAGCCGTTCGGCGAGGTCTTCATAGCCGCGGTTGATGGTATACACGTTGCGCAGGATGGAAGTGCCAGGGGCGGCCAGCATACCGATAAGTAATAAGGATGCTGGCCGCAGGGCTGGCGGACAGACCACATCGGCGGCACGAAACTTGGTCGGGCCGGTAACGTAGACGCGATGTGGATCGGCCAGTTCGACGTTGGCGCCGACTTTGGTCATTTCGGTGTAGTAGATGGCGCGGTTTTCGTAGGTCCAGTCGTGGATCAGGGTGCGGCCGTCGGCGACGGCCGCAATCGGTACGAAGTAGGGCAGGTTATCCTGGTTGAGGCCAGGGTAGGGCATGGCATGGATTTTTTCGGTCAGGGCTCTTAGCTTGCCGTTGTGCTTATGAATATGGATGTCGACGAGGTCGGTTTTGCCATTGACCGCTTTGTACCGTTCGGTGACTTTATAATCGAGGCCCATCTTTCTGAGCTTGAGCATTTCAAGTGACATAAAGTCGATTGGCACGCGCTTGACGGTGATATCGGAATTGGTGGTGACGGCAGCGCTGACGAAGAACATGGCTTCGATCGGGTCTTCGGATGGTGCGAAGGTAACATTCTTTTTGATGTCTTTGACGCCTCGGATACGCAGCAAGTGGGTGCCGATACCGTCGATATGGACGCCCAGTTTTTGCAGGAAGAAGCAGACATCCTGGACCATATAGTTGGCAGTGGCAAACTGGAGGATGGTTTCTTCGGGGGTACGGGCGGCGGCCAGCAGGGCGTTTTCGGTGACAGTATCACCGGCTTCGTAGAGGACGATGCGGCCGGCCGGTTTTTTGTTGACGGTAATGTTGTAGTTGCCACGGGTAGCCAGGATTTCGACGCCGAATTCTTCGAGCGCGAACAGGTGTGGGGCGACGGTGCGAGCGCCGAGTTTGCAGCCGCCGGCGTAGGGGATTTTGAACGACTTGGCGTCATGCATAATCGAGCCGATCATCATAAGTACGGAGCGAGTTTTGCGAGCGGCCGTACCGTTGATTTTGTCGAGCCTGAGCTCGGCTGGCCGGCGGATTTCCAGGTCGTTGCCGGGCAGCCATTTGCACTGGACGCCGAGGCTTTCCAGGACTTCGATAATACGGTTGACCTCTTCGATCCGGGGGAAGCTTTTGAAACGGGTGACGCCCTTATTGAGCAGGCTGGCGCAGAGCAGGCCGACAGCGGCGTTTTTACTGGTTTTGAGCGTGATGTCGCCGTGAAGTTCGTGGCCGCCCTCGATTTGCAGGTTCATGGTTCCGCTGCCGTTGATGGCGATGAGTTGTTTGTTGAGCACATCACTTATTCTACCAAGTGTTTCCAGGCTGAGGTTTTGTTTGCCGTGCTCGATGCGGTTGACGGCCGACTGGCTGGTTTTGAGGCGTTTGGCAAATTCTGCCTGCGTAATGCCGCGTTCTTGCCGTATGTGAGCTATGAGTTGTCCGATTTTTGCGTTTGATGTGTCCATATGTTATAATTATATCACATATGATATACGAATGCAATAAGATTTTTCACTAGATTGAGAATAATCGCGTGGCCATACTCCTCATGATAGACCCAGGACGGCCTATCAGGCAACAAATAGTCAGCTCATGAACAACGTCCACGTTTGACAAAACAGTTCTGAGGAAGAGTATACTGTAAGCATGACCAGATTGCCTACACCCGGTTCTGATGACAACGCCTGGGGTGCTATTCTCAATGATTTTCTGAGTGTTACCCATAATGCTGATGGTACCATCAAAAGCAATACGCTGGCCGAAGCGCAGCTCGACGCAGCGGTACGTACTAAACTGAACGACAGGGTCTCCACGGCAACGACAGTCAATGGACATGCGCTGAACGTTAATGTTACGTTGACGGCGGCCGATATCGATGCTGAACCAAGCGGACTGAGCAATGCTACCAAGAGCTGGATCAATGACACTATTGCCACCCAGATCACCGGTGTCGTTGTTTTGGATTACGGCGCGGCCGTCCCCACTAGCCCCAATCCAGCGGTATTGTATCTGCGCAAGACCGTGGCCGACAATGGCGGTGGCGGTGGGGCCGGCCGCCAGAGCACGCCTTCGCTTGTGGCCGTGGGCGACTGGAACAGCGGCTCCTTCTTGAGTGGAGTTGGCTTTAGTCTTACTGTGCCGGTTTCCGCTCAAACGGGTGATCTCCTGATAGCTGTCGTCGTATCGAGCCAGAATGACACTGCCACCATGACAAGTGGTTGGACGCAGCGTATCACCGGCAATGCCGGTGCCTCCAGCTGGGATCATCTGGAGATTTGGACAAAAACGGCCGGCGCAGGCGACCCTGGCGGCAGCGTGACTATGACGCTAACGGGTACGCAAGGTAAATTCGCCGGCGCAATCATTGCCTGTACGGGCGTGCTTGATGCCGTATCGACCTTCAGTACATCAACTACGAGCACTAACTCCTATACTACTCCCTCGCTTGCCGTCAGTACCGGGGCGTTGCCGATTGCGATTCTTACCGACCGGGCGGCTGGTGTCATTCCTCCGAATGACGCTATAGCTTCCTCGACATGGACACCGCCTGCCGGCTGGTCAATTCAGTCATCACGGGTGAGTGATAGTGTGCAGAATGGGGGTGGTGTCGGGGTTGCGATCGCCATCGGTCCGACTGTCGTGGGCACGAGCGTGGGTGGTAATGCGTTCACCGGGCAGTACACGAACACCCGTGGTGGGACTGCCATCATTTCGGTCACCGGGGATGGTTCATGAGCTACCCTCAGGTAGATGTGTATGATACGGATACAAACGACTGGATGGCCTGCGATATCCTGGGTGTCGGATCCCGAGATGGCACGTGGCTGGTTCCTGTAGAGCTTATCACTACGAATACAAATGCCGGTGATGGAACCACCTCGATCGCTGATTATGTTATGAACTTTGAAGACCAGGGATACGGTATTCTCAATATCCATTCCGGTGCGACGATTGATGCTGCGTATGCCTACTCCGGTACCTATGGTTGCCGATTGGTACCTGATATTTCAACTGGGATCGCCAGTCTAACTTCCAGCGGTGGTAATTTTCCGGGCGGTAAGGCGTGGGTGTCGTTTTCTATGCGTTTTCGGCTGGTGACGCAGCCCAGTCCATCGGATACCTACATGAATCTCTTTGAGCTCGGTAATTCTGTGCCGGCTGCTCCCAAAAGCCAGTTTACTGTCTATTTTGACAACAATGCCCTGATCGCTGACTTCAACGCCGGTGAAGTTGCCACTGTCGCTGGTTCTCTGACTGATGCGAATTGGCATAAGATTGAAGCCCGTGTCTACTTTGGTGCGACGACTTACACGGCTTACATCCGATTCGACGGCGGTACTGTGCTCGTTCATAACTCAGCCAATAATAAAACCGTTGCTACCGCCGAGGTCCTGTGGATTCACTATCCGAATGTTGCCGTTGACTACACTATGGATGTTGACGATGTGTTGCTCACTACATCGAATAGTGATCCTGGCTGGCTTGTCGCGGCATAGCCAGTTATAGTTTTTTGTAGGCTCGCACGTAATCAATATCGGCGTAGCCCGGAAATACGGTGTTGCCGTCTGGTGATCCCGGCCAGCTGCCCCCGACTGCGAGATTGATGAGCATGTACATTGGCTTGTCGGTGATGGCGGTGCTTGTGTAGGTACGGCGCAGCGTGCCATCTATGTACCAATCAATTCGGCCTGGCTCCCAATCAACCGCATAGGTGTGCCAACCGCTTGCAAAATCGCCGCCAACGTATGTGCCACCGCTCTGCTGATGCGTGTCGCTGCTATTCAGCCAATGATAGGTCATGTGTGTCGTATTGGTGCTGTCGCCCAGGATTTCCATGACATCAATTTCCGGCGGCCAGCTATAGTCGATGGGCAGCAGCCAAAATGCCGGCCAGTAGCCCTTGCCTGATGGAATTTTCATGCGTGCTTCAAAATAGCCGTACGTCTGGGTGAACGGCGTATTTGTCGGCGTGACATAGCGATACTTGCCGGTTGTAATCATGCCCGAGACATAATTGAATGTCTGGGCACCTGAGCTGCCGTAGCCGGTTACTTGTTTTTTGGCGGCCGTCAAACGAGCGTAGCCGTTCTGGACCGAAACCTGCGAGGCTGTATACCATTGGAGCTCGGATGAATGGGCGCAGCCGTTGTACTGCGAATTATAGTGATAATAGCAAGTGTTCCATTTGGAAGTGTCGAGCGATGTACCGTTGAATTCGTCACTGAATGTTAACTGGTATCCTGGCTTAGCCGTGTCTGATGAGCTGGCTACGAATCGGACGGCTTTACTATTTGAGGCGCTCGCGTCACTGATAACACTTGCTCCACTTATCGTACCGGACTCCGGCTCGGCGGCCACGAATGGTGTGGCGGCGCGACTGGCGACAATGTGCCATAGGCCAAAAATCCCGATCGACAACACTATGGCGAGAGCGACTGCCCGGTCATGCCGCCGCTTCACGAGATTCCACCGCTTCATATGTTGTAGTATAACATGGCTGACCTCACCTGGTACTGCTCGGCTCCGTCGATGCCTGGCTATCTGTTGGCCTTCATTTGCCTCGTGTAAGCCGTAAAGGGAAGTCCGCCGTCGGCGTCGAGCAATTGTGCATTTTTGGATTCCGGACCGGTGGGTTTGTGAAAATAGACCGCAAATTCCAATCCCTGGATAGCCTGTATCTTCGGCACTTCACTGTCGATCCATTTTTCCTGCGTGATACGGGTACCGACGATTTTGCCGTTAGCGCCGCGTTGCTCCAGGCTGTTGGCGAACTCACCCAGTCCGAACCGGGTCACGCCGAGCGCCCGGGCACGGCTGAATACCTGATTGATAGTGCCAGGGATCGATTCGTAGGCTGAGGCGTCGGCTTTGGTGTACTTGGAGTAGCAATCCACTCCATAAAAGGCGTATGGTTTGGCCGAGGCGTTGATGTATTGGATATAATTCCAGGTCTGAAAATAGGTGTCGACGTTGGCGCCGCCATATTCATAGGTCCAGCACATATACACTGGCCCAACCGCGCCTTTGAGCCCCCGGGCTTCATAAATCGGGGCCGCCCGATTGATAAGATAGCCGAGCGCTTTGGTGTATAGCACCGGATCAGTGCCCAGCTGATTGACGTTGTCAGCTTCGTTTTGCAGGATAACGTAAGCCGTTTCGGTGGTGGGGATTGAGTTAAAAAAAGCATCAATAGCGGCATCTTGCGAGCCATTCAGTATCGCCTGATAGCCAGTATTGCCACCGCCGCCCGGGGCCGGCATGGTGATCGCGAAGGCATGGCCGAATTCAGAGGATTTCGCCACTGCTGACGACGCGTAGCTGGTCCGCCATACGGAATCATAGGCTTTCATGATCTGTGATACTGGCTGGGGCAT
>JBDHUK010000055.1:0-6462 GCA_039809165.1 Saccharimonadales bacterium (SeqCode)
CTCCGATCGCTAAATGGACTACGGAAGCGACTGATCACAAGACTGCAGCCCGCACTGCGGCCGATCGGATTCTCGCGGCCGATATACACACTGAGTGGCTGATTGGGGGCGGCTTCACGGAGCCAGGGTTCCAGGTTGTCCAATAAATTCGCGACCGCCTGTACCTGGCCTTTTTGGATAAATTCCGGCTGACCGAACAAATTCGAGAGGCCGCTCATGTATAATTGGTTGCCGATAGTAGCAATACCCAGGTTGTGCGTCAGCTCTACGAGCGTATCGACCGCATTGCGGATCGTTTGTTCCGGCATACCGGCGCGCGCTACGCGCGCTGACAGAGCTCGCTCTCCACGATTTTGGGGAGGTTGCACAGATTCTACCTCCGCCTCGCTCAAACGGTTAACATAGAAACGATAGCCCTTGTCAGTCGGCACCCGGCCGGCACTGGTGTGCGGCTGCGCAATGTAGCCCTCGCGCTCCAGCTCGGCCATTTCGGCGCGGATCGTTGCCGATGACACATTAAATAATTTGGCCAGCAAACTACTCCCGACCGGGCTGGCAACTTCAGCATACTGCTCAATAATTGCCGATAAAATGTGTTGCTGGCGTTCAGTCATGTCAATATCTTGCTTACACCAGGCATTATAGCTTAATTAGCAGTCGACGGTCAAGAGTGCCAGACGGTTCACGTCCCACATTGCGCCCAGGTCATACGCAAACACTCAGTCTTTTGTGTACACATTGTTGCTACAAAAAGCTGAGTGTCTCCAGCAAAGAGGGAAAGGAGACCGGAATCGTGCCGGTCTCTTCCTTACATAATTCGCTAACTGGCTACCAGGTCCACTTACCAAGCAGGATTGCCATATCGGCTGCGCCGACAGTGCCATCCTTATTGAAGTCAGCAGGTGGGTAGTTTTCGCCATCATGAGAGATCAGAGCCGAAAGATCAAGTGCGTTCACACGACCATCACCGTTGACATCACCATTACCGTTCGTAACAGTACCGACCGTGACGCTGACGACGCTTGAGGTAGTTGTATTGCCGGCGGCGTCATATGCCTTGGCGGTGATGTTATGTGCGCCGCTCGACACACCTGTCGTGTTCCATCCGTACGAATAAGGACTGGAGGTATCAGTATTTACAACTGCGCCATCGACCAGGAAGTCAACTTTAGTAACTCCGACGTTATCGGCTGCCGTTGCATTGATAGTCACTACCGAACCAGTCGTCACGCTTGAGCCATTAGTTGGAGCCGTAATCGAAACTGTCGGAGCGGTTGTATCTGCGGCCGAGTTTAGGGTCACCGACACCACGCTGGAGGTCTTTACGTTGCCGGCGGCGTCATATGCCTTGGCAGTCATAGAGTGCGCACCCGTCGTTGCACTGGTCGTGTTCCAGGCATAGCTATACGGAGATGAAGTATCACTATTGAGCATCGTTGAGCCATCGTAGAATTCTACCTTGGTAACTCCGACGTTGTCCGTTGCCGTAGCAGACAGGGTGACCGTTGCCCCAACCGTAGCTGTTGTCGGGCTAGCCGTGAAGGCACTAATTGTCGGCGCAGTGGTATCCGCGGTTTGATTATTAACCGTCACAGTCACCGTACTACTCGTCGCAGTATTGCCAGCAGTGTCATAGGCCTTAGCTTGTATGGTATGCGAACCGTTCGTTGCGGTAGTCGTATTCCAGGAATAACTGTAAGCCGCGGTCGTATCAGTCGAAACCGTCGTCCCATCGATAATGAAGTCAACTTTGCTGATACCCGATGCATCGCTGGCATTTGCCGTGACATTTACCGTGCCCGACACAGTAGAACCACCAGCCGGTGCCGTAATAGACACTGTCGGCGAGGTCGTATCGTTGACTGCGCAATTATCACCGGTACCAGTCGGCACGCAGCTCTTGTCAGTCAGGAGCATAACTTTATCGAGCTGAACATCAGCCTCTTTGCCCGTATAGGTGAGCTTATGACTACCGGCCGTCAGCGTCACGTCAATCGGCGTAGAGGTGCTCCCGTCCTGATAGTTCACCCAGGTCCAAGTATTAGCAGCAATACTTGAAGCATCGCCAACATTATACGCACAGCCATCATCCACCTCAAAGTAATATGAGTTAGCAGTCGTATTCGGCACCTTGATTCGGCTCCAGACCCGATACGTGCCAGCGGTGGTCACAGTAATATTTTGAGTTACCTGTCCATATGTCGTAGGCGGAGCGGTATTAATACAAGCTGCCGAAGCGACGCCAGTCAAAGGAGAGTTTGACGGTACGACAGAAAATAACGCGGCCAACGCGAAAACGGCCACACCGAAAAGGCTTACTTTTTTGCTGATAGAGGATAGCTTGATATATTTTATTTTCATCTCTCTGCCTATTTTAGGTATTTCTGAGTATTAAGTATGTATAAAATTTTTTATAATGCAAGTGCTTATCTTATCGAATAAACCTCAAAACTAGTAATACCGTGGCGACTCACGGTGTTACTGTGGTATAATTTTAGAAATGCAGGACGAAATTCAGATAGTCAAAAACTGGCTTGGCCAGGGCTCTATTAATATTTTCGGCATGCCATTCGCCGGTAAGGACACACAATGCGGCGTCCTAGCAGACCTGTTCGGCGGAGAGGTAGTCGGCGGCGGCCAGATATTCCGTAACAGCATTATTCCGCCGCACGTCAAAGCCATCATGGAATCAGGCGATCTCGTCCCGGTAGATGATTTTATCAAGATAGTCCTGCCCTACCTTAGCCATGATACATTTGCCGGCAAGCCGCTGATGTTCAGTTCGCTCGGTAAGTGGTTCCGGGAGATCGAAGGCGTTTTGCAAGCGGCCGCGGCAGCTGAACATCCAGTCAAAGCGGTCGTTTTGATACAAATCACTGAGGATATCGCTCGTGATCGGCACACCGCCGGCAGCGAGGACCGCGGCGCCCGGGCCGATGATTCGGCAGCGGTTTTTGATAATCGACTGGCCGAATTTCGTGAAAAGACTATCCCCGGCATCGAAATATACCGCGACAAAGATCTGCTTATCGAGGTAAATGGCAACCAATCACCGGTCGAAGTCACCGACGAGATTCTCGGCAAGCTCGCCGCCTTTGTCGCAGCTCACCCCACAAGCTAAGAATCCGACCTAAAACGCTGCGTTATCTCCACAGAAGGCGTGGTGTATGTTTTTATGGTTCTATTTCCATAAAACTCATTGCTACCTCAGTCGATAAGATCGCGCCTCTTGAGCTCCGGAATGATGTCATGCTCGAATATCGAGCCAAGCTTCACCGTCTTGGCATCTTCAGCATTGAGCCACTTGTTCTCGGCAACCTCCGACCGTGGCGCCAGAACTCCCTCATAGCTATTCACCATATAGGCATCAACCCGCAGGCGCAGTGCTTCAGCTTCGTGGCCGGCAGCAATAGCATAATATGTCCCGAGGAATACGAGTCCCGATGTATCGAGCTTCACGCCCTGCTCTTCCAGCAGTTCCCTCTCAAGGCACTCGATCGGCGACTCATCGCCCTCGACTTTGCCGCCCGGCTGGATAAACACGTCCTTGCCATGCGAGCGCGAAGCCAGCACACGGCGATCCCGGATGATTAACCCGGCTATTTTGTATATATCGTACTTTTGCATAGAGCTCATTGTATACTAGTCGCGCTTGAGCATAACGGTGAAGGCTTCAGCCGGAATATCAACCTTGCCGAACCGCTTCATGCGCTTTTTACCCTTGGCCTGCTTGGCCAGCAGCTTCTTTTTGCGCGAGACATCCCCACCGTACAGGTAGCCCGTCACATCTTTGCGATAGGCGCTGATATCTTCACGGGCGATAAACTTGCCGCCGATACCGGCCTGGAGCGCCACCTGGAAGTTCTGACGTGGAATAACCTCTTTGAGCTTGGCAACGGTTTCGCGGCCGAGGGCCTGGGCCTCGCTGCGGTGGACCATGATACTGAGTGCGCCGACCATTTCGCCAGCAACATAAAAGTCCACCCGGACCAGGTCCTCGGCCCGATAGTTGTCGAGTTCGTAGTTAAATGAACCATACCCACTGGTGATACTTTTGAGCTGATCGTAAAAGTCAGTCAGCAGATTAGCCAGCGGCGCCTCAAAACTGACGAGCGCCCGATCCTCGACATAACTCAAATTCTTATGGATGCCACGCTTGCCGGCGATCAGCTGAATGACCGGACCGACATAGTCCTGCGGTACGACGATTTCACCTTTGATCCACGGTTCGCGGATTTCAGCGATTTTGGCCGGATCAGGCAGGTCACTGGCCGATTTGATATCAAGCTCTTCACCACTCGTCAAACTCACCTGGTAGTCGGTCGAAGGGTTAGTGACCACCAGATCGAGGTTGTATTCACGTTCCAGCCGCTCACGGACGATATCCATGTGCAGCAGACCCAGAAAACCGATGCGCACGCCGAATCCGAGCACCGGCGAATTCTCCGGCTCAAATTGCAGCGCCGAGTCACTGAGCGACAACTTTTCGATCGCATCTTTGAGTTCCTGATAATACTCGTTTGACTCCGGAAAAAAGCCGGCATACACAAACGGACGTATTTCCTTGTAGCCTGGCAGTGGTTCAACAATACATTGTGACATTATATGAGCACCTCATTTGTCCGATACTTTGTCGATAGAATGTCGATAGAATTTTTCGTAACAGGGGTGGCTATAGAAAATAACGTCCGATACTTTGTCGATAGAATGTCGATAGAATCAAAAGTCAGCATTAAAATAGTACCTCCTGTGACGCTTTTCCCCTGCCGCCTTCAATACGCCGATAGCAACCAGCTTCTTGAGTTCGTTCTTGGCACGTATGTCATCACCAACCGTATCCATATGGTTAATGTCGCGGTATTCGCCGTTGCCAATGCCTGCATCAGGGTTGTTCTTGGCATGAATAATGGCGTTCTTTTGTGAATCTTTCAGGTCGTATTGCTCCAGCCTTGCTTTGAGCCATGCCTTATCATTATCGCTATGCGGCGAGGAAAAATACAGCGTGGATTTGAAGCTGCCGGATATGTTCTCGAACTTGGGGTCTAGCAGTCCTTTCTTACGAGCCGCCTGCTTGATCGTCAAAATACCACGGGCACTCTTGTCGGTGATTTCAAACGCCTTGAGGTATTCCATCAGGATCGGGTTGCGCGCCCGGGAGTCAGTCTTATCCAAATCCTCGATCGCCACCAGACTCTCGCCCGGATTGCTCATCTCGACACGGTCAGCATAGAGGTTGATATTGACGCACGAACCGTCAACCATGTAGTCCCGATGCGCCACCGCGTTAGCGAGCGCTTCACGAAAGGCAACTTCGGGCAGAACGTAGACATTCTCGCGCAGTCCGGTCTCTTTATTGACAACACCCCCGACCGGCCAGTCCTGCTTGATGTACCGCATCAGATATTCAAAAGCCTGCTCGAACTGAGCTTTTATGTCACCGTGAAACTCTTTGCGGTCCTTGTAAATTTCACCGAGGTCATCACCGACCTTTGTTTTGCCATTGAAGTATTTGAAATCGATGTATGTGTTATTGAGCCGTTCATCAATCTCACCGGCAGCCGTAAATGCCAACAGGCCGAAAATAGTCAGCTTATTATCGCGAATCGCCTTCAGTTTACGCAGTTTTTCCGCCAAGCCAAGACCGGTCACATCTTTGAGACCGGTGCGTGCGATGTATTCGTCCACCTTTCGCCCGTCTACCAAAGCGAGTGCGTCGCCCTCAACTACCTGGTTTTCGCCACCACCGCTGGCGCCGGCGAACATCGACCGTTTTTGACTGTCATCGGCCCTGACCGTTGTCGCGCCCTGGCGAATATAAATTTTCTTCTCACCTGTCTTGCGCCCATAGATGGGTTTTTCATAAAAAGGCGCCTCGTCGACAATAAGTTCTACGAAGGTGCCGTGACTTTTGATCTCGACCGCCGGGCGCCTGTTGAGCGTCTTGCCATTGATAAGCACTGAGGCATCCTTTTGCAGCCTGTCTATATCCGCATCACTCAGATCTTCAATCGTGCCATCATCGGCAACGCCGAGGTAAATGCTCCCCCCGTGCGTATTGGCGAGTGCGCTGATCGCTTCCCAGAGATCTACCGGCAAGGAGGCTCGCAGCTTGCCCTTGCAGCTCTTGAATTCCAGCGTGTCGCTCTCTGTTTTTTTGACTTTTGGCATAGTTATATTGTAGCACAACTGATCCGAGACCCGGCCCAGGAAGATACGACAGATTGGCTAAAAGATACATAGCTGCTATACCTAAATAAGGAGGCTACCGAATGCTAACTGCCAAATCACTTGCAATATCAACCAACTTCTTTGCACAAGACCTTTTAGATACCCTACAAGATAAAGATCCGATCTTCGCTGCTTTTGAGGCGCAGGATGTATCACGAGCTGTTGGTTTTGATTTTGCAACCATGCCCGATGTTCTTGAGCGAGCCCTTGACGAAGTTCGTGAAACCCGAGAAG
>JBDHUK010000056.1:0-6421 GCA_039809165.1 Saccharimonadales bacterium (SeqCode)
CCATGCTTGACGAGTTCTACCATCCATTCCACAAGCTCATCCAAGATTCGGGCGGCATTGATCGCAGTACCGTCGCTCAGGCTCGCGAAATCGGCACCGACCCCAAATCCGGCAAGCCGGTACTGGCACGTTTCGGCAGATTTGGCCCCATGCTTCAACTGGGCAATCCTGACAAGGACGACAAAGACCCGGCCAACAAGCCGCAATTCGCACCCATGCCAACAGGCACGCGTATCGAAACGGTCACGCTCGAACAGGCTCTCGAGATGTTCAAGCTGCCGCGAGAAGTCGGCACCACCCCCGAGGGCGAAATCATCAAAGCCAACATCGGCCGGTTCGGTCCATACATCGTCGTAGGCAAGACATTTGTCAGCATCAAACCGCTCGACCCCCACACCATCACCGAGGCCGAAGCTCGCGAGCTATACGCTGAAAAGCTCAAGAAAGACGCCGAGAAATTCATCCAGTCCTTTGACGATGGTGCCATCCAGGTTCTCAACGGTCGCTACGGCCCTTATATCACCAACGGCAAAAAGAACGCCAAAATCCCCAAAGACAAAGATCCCAAAAAGCTAACGCGTATCGAGTGCATGGACTTGCTGGCTGCCACGCCCGACAAGCCAAAGCGCGGCAATTTCCGCCGCCGCACCGCCAAGTAGCCACTATAAACCTAATAAACCTGCACGCTCATGATTGAATCCTACAGCCCACACACCGCTCCTACCTATGCCGATTTTGAAATCGCTTACAGCTCCTCGGGCGTTACTCTCGCCGAGACAGCACATGTCCTCATACCTGGCAGAGGTCGCGACAGTACCGGATACGGCCTTAGTCAGGCCACCAAAGACCGTCTCACCACCGCCACTCAGCTGTACTATGCCCATTTGAACGAACGTCGACAGCAGGACTTTGACGGTATGATCGTCACCAGCGGTTATAAGACTCCGGGCGACCGCAACGGCCACAAGCAAATGCTTTTTGACGCAGCAAACAACAGACGGCGCATATATCGTGGGCATCCCGAGGCATATTCCGGCCGATTGCTTCTGACGCATGAGTTTGGAGTTCCCGAATCGCTCATCTCCAGTGAAATAAACTCGATCGACTCCGTAACCAACCTCGTACGCAGCGAGCAAGAACGTCATTTTGACCGTAATAGAATCTCAAACCCCAGCGGCAAGCATGACGACCGTCCCGTTGCAATAGTGGCACAATCGGCTCACCTCGCACGAATAGTAGAGTGCATTGCCCCAAGGACGCTTCGCCGGGATTTCGTGGCCGTTATCGTGCCCGAAACAGGCGAAATAGACGAAGATAGTAACCTCGGCCGCCAGTTCAGCAGGGCCGTGACCATCGGGCTTCATCCGGACACGCCGCTCGCCATCGCACGTACGCATGTGAGCGCCAGCATACTCTGGCAGGCAGCCCTGATCGCTCAGCGGCTCATGAACCCCTCGCGAGCATCAGCTTATTACACAGATAGCTCAGAATAAAGTTGTCAAGCGTTTTAGCTAAAGATTTTACAGGTTCCTATAGAATTGGGAAACTTGCATAACAGGGATGTATGTTGTTTAATCACATTTTTACAACAGAAAATGGGCACATCCGTCGATTTCGTGCTACAATAAGTCTAGACCTTCAGAGCGTTGACTTTGATGGAGATAGGTGTTATAGTTAACATCAGTTACTTTATTAACAGATAGGATTACAGATGGCTTCAGAGTCTACCCAGACCACTATCAGCACGGAAGTGTGCATCAACGACATTTTGGCCACCATCGACCGTGAACGTGAACGCGAGATCGTTTCGCGCCGTTTCGGCCTGTTTGACCGCAAAGAAACCCTTGAACAAATCGGGGAACTTCTCGGCATAACCCGAGAACGGGTTCGCCAACTCGAAAAAGCAGTTGTTAACCGCCTCAAGACAGCAGCAGAGCAGGGCAGTGTGCCACAGATCTCAGAAGTCCAAACTGTATTCCTTGAACATCTCCACTCGCTGCACGAGCTGGCCCGTGTCAGCCAATTAACCGAAAAGCTTGGCGACGACACTTCCAAACTCCAGCAGGCACGCGTTGCATTCCTCGCCAATTTGTGTCCCGAGCTCGTCGTTATCAATGAGGACGATAACTACCACCATGCCGTAGGCATTAAAGTAGCACGCGACGAAGCGGCAACCAAAGCAGATGTCGCAAAGCTCATCAGCGCCGTCAAGAAGCTTGGTGAGCCGGCTCTAATCGCCGATATCGTCAAGGAAGCCGGTCTTTCAACCACCAAAGAAGGCGTCAAGCAAGCCGAATCACTCGCGACCATCAGTAAGCACTTGGCCACACTCAACGACCGCTGGGGGCTCGTCAAATGGCCGATGGTTAACCCCAAGAACATTCGTGACAAAATCTACGTCATTCTCAAAGAGCACGGCACACACATGCACTTCAACGAAATTGCCGATGCCATCAAGAAGAGCGACTTCAAACGTAAAGACGTCACTACACAAGCCATCCATAACGAGCTCATCAAAGACAAACGCTTTGTCTTAATCGGCCGCGGTATCTACGCCCTCAAAGAATGGGGTTACAAGAAGGGAACCGTTAGCGACATCATCACCGAAGTCCTCAAAAACGAAGGCGGCCCACTGCACCGCGATGAAATCGTCAAGCGCGTCCTCAGGAGCCGCTACGTCAAAGAAACGACCATTCTGCTCAACTTACAGGGCAAAAACCAGTTCAAACGCGTCGCAAAAGCCACATACGCCCTCGCCGAGTAACCGTCTTGATCCAATACTCTATAGTCATTATTTGACATATATGTTATAATGTAGCATTAATCGTTACAGAGTACTGATATGGACCGAAATAAACTTCGAAGCTACTTCTATCTGCCGGACACCTGCATGAGCGAAGCGCATCAATACAGTCAAGAACTCTGTATGCATCTCGGCGTATACTGTTCGCGCGCAGTGGATATCGTACACGAGCTTGCGGCCAACCGTGTAACACCAGGGGCGGAAGTATTTTTACAGACAGGTTTTGGACAGTTACCACCCCTGGAAGCAATCCCTGATGGCGTACCAAAGCGCCAACACCACATCTGGCTCGAACCAAGCAGTCTTGAACGCCTTGAGCGTTCAGCGAAAACTCGGAAGATCAGCGTCAATAAACGGCTCGCAAGCTGCTTGCAACTCTCCAATGAACTCATCCGGATGGGGGCGAATCCGCTCAAGGTCGTACATAATGGAGGCGTCCTCAAAATAAACCCCCGACCAAATGAACCTAGTAGGGCATCATATTCGCTAAGACGAGCATGAGCAAGTACTACATCGAACCCAAGAACCACGCTGAGATTACGGCAAGAATGCTCGCCGAAAATCTCGACGGATAGCAAAGATGCCGTACTGAACATAAAGCGAACATTTATGGGCACACTGTGCGAATGAAATACAGACAATCCACAAAACGGATAAAGTCGTAAGCTAATTGTTGACACAGGGTAATACGAAAAGGTACATTGATTTTAGAACATTAACAACTTTAATTTGCTGAACTAGTTGGTTACTGAGCTAGCTGACAGTCAGTCAGGAGAGGGGGACGTGTGATACGTAACCCTAAAATAAAAACTAGTTAGATGTCGTACAATGTATATTTTACGACTTTAATATAGAGTTCAAAAGTGATTACACGTACCTCTAATAGTGCGGTTAGATATGCATTGCAGGGGAGTTTTTTTCACGAACGCTCATTCATACACATACAGTCTGGCGGCACAAACAGCCAGTATCTAAAAACTGGGGCGTTAGAGTGTTATCAACCCCGGAAGTAGTGCTAGCGTCTCCACACCCACATCCGATCAGGCACATTATCTGCCGTACTACGCACTTGCAATTCCTTTGCATTGTGAAATAATTATGTTTTTGTATGTTTTCACGGCGTCTAACGGATGTAAATTTGAGTTTTCCACAGATTTATGCTTTAGATATTTCACGACGCGCTCCCCTATCCTTTCCCTATTTGTAAGATATAGTTTTTGACATACTGTTGTTTGTATTTAATTATATAGTTTTTTAATCACACTGATAGTAAGGTGAACAAAAACCGAACTGAGGGCAGAGTCATGGGGGACACCATCTCGACCCTACTTGTAATAAGCCCTGTCCGTGACACGCACATCGATATATTCTGCCGGTGTTATCCTATCGGCGGCTAAACGATTTTGTACAGCCAGATACGTCCCTGCTTGCTGCAAAGCGTCATTCTGTAAATTATATTTTACGTAGTACTTCTGCCCTGCCACACCGACATCCAGCTGATAGGCGCCGGCTGGTAATGCGAGCGTACTGATCGTGACATTCTTTGCACTCAGAGCCTTAATAATTGTCTGGGTAAACGCTACCGTCGAACTCGGAATTGCCCGGGAGCCCAATCTTACCTCAAGACCAGTTTTGTCCTGAATCGTCGGTACGCCCAGTCCTTCGATATCCTCGATCTGGCTCGTACTGGCAAGCGCCCGGCCAGTCGCATCAAGCAAGTACGCACCACCGTTTGTAGTCGTCAAGACAAACGAAGGTTTGTATGGCTCAATGTAAATTTGCGGCTGATGCCCGAGTATCGGCAGTGCTACCGAAACGTTCTTAATCTCGGGATATTGATTGAGTAGCTCCCGGCGCACGCTGGCCGTATCAACCGTCAGCTTATAGCGATTAATCCAGCTTTTTTGCAGAACGTTTTCGGCGGCACGCTCATATACCTGCTTGTCTTGGAGGAAATATGTCGTAGTCGAGTCCTCAAGCAATATGACGCGCGGTGTCGGAGTAAGCATTGAAGAAACGAACAGCAGCAGCGCTCCCACACCGAAGCATCCGAGCACGGCCAGCCGACCGCGGCTAAGCCGCGTGAATTGTTTAAACATTCCCCGGGATTTTGGATCAGCTGTCGGCTCGATGACATCGCGGCGGCCAAGGTTGGCCGCCGCATTGCTCCGCCGCGAATGGTACGAAAACATCGTACTGGCGCCACGCGGCGCAGCCATATCAACGGGCCGACGACGGCCCGTTTCTGCTACAGTCGCAATTGGTTTTGTTTTTTTGAAAAAGCCCATGGTTATTAGTTACATTATACCCCATGAACCCATTCTGTAGGGTTAGCGTGCTTTTTCAAGCAGCAGTGCCGCGAGGCGCTGCGCGGCGTCCGGCCGCGCCAAGCGGCCGAACGCCGCCGCCAGGACCGCCGCTCTATCCGGATGGTCCAGCAGATCACTCACCACGCTCGTCAAACGGAGTTCTTGCTCGATTTGATCTTCGGTCATCTCTATAATCGCCCCCTGATCGCGCAAGGCAGCGGTATTTTTAAGCTGATGCCCACCCGTCAACAGGGGGTTAGGGATGATAATGCAAGCCTTGCCCTGCACCGCCAGCTCAGCCAGGTTCGTAGCTCCGCCACGCGCGATCACCAAACTAGCCGCGCCGCTAAACCGATACATATCCGATACAAAACCTCGAACATGAACCCGAGACAACGCTTCAGGCTTCAGAACCTTCTGATAAGCCTGCGCCACCTTTTCTTCGTGAGCCCGGCCAGTCAGATGAACAATTGCCAAACCTGGGTACCGCTTTAATAGCTCTGGCGCATTGGCTACCACCGCCGTATTGATTCGTTCCGCTCCAAGGCCACCGCCAGTTACCAACAGGATGTCATTATAACCATCGAGTCCGATTTCACGTTTGTACTGCTGGCGCAGTTTGGTGGTTACCGGCTGATACAATTCACTGATTGGCACGCCGACGGTGATAGTTTTGTCAATCGGATAAGGATACAGCTCTTCAGCCATCGCCACAGCATGCAACGTCGCCCATCGGGCTATGATTTTATTAGTCAGGCTCGGGATCACGTCTGAATCATGAGTAATATAAGGAATACGCCTCAGTCCGGCGCTCAAACACACCGGTACACTTACATAGCTACCACGCGTAAAAATCACATTCGGCCGTAATCGGCCAAGCAGCCAAAAGCTCTGCCATAAACCCTGCAAAGTCCGCAGCGCATCGCGTATATTAAGGCCCATCGTCCGAAAATCCAAGAGCTGGCGTACACCCTCACTATGATATCGCCGGAATTTACCAGCCTGCACGGAGTGCATTTCGTCCACATAGGGACTTTCGGACACCACATCATCGAGACCGTCACCGGTATGGCTGACATACACGACCTTGACGCCGGGGTCAATGCGCTTCAGTTCTCTAGCGACCGCCAGGATTGGGGTGATATGCCCCCCGCTGCCGCCGCCAGTCATTACCACGGTTGGGGACTTGTGTTCCTGTGACATCGACGCCTCCTATCTTATTACTACGCTGTACTCGTATCGAAGTATAATACGACACCTGGAACACCAGGCCAACCGCCGCTGCGGCAAACACCACGCTTGTACCGCC
>JBDHUK010000057.1:0-6402 GCA_039809165.1 Saccharimonadales bacterium (SeqCode)
CGGTGGCGGTGGCCGGCCAGAAAAGCTTCGGCGCTCATCTCCGATTTGCCGGCCGGTTTGAGACGATCAATTACCAGAATGGTGCCATCTTCGGTATAGAACCCGAATTGCTTGCCAGCCTGCCACGGCATTCCAGGTGGTAGTGCGTGTTCCTGAGCAGGAGCGACATGGGCAACGGTAACGACGACGTCCCGGCCGGCTATGACCGCGCGGCTGCCGGGCCAGCCCACGAAGGCGCGGATTTCGCGCTCCAGCTGTAGGGCAGGTTTGTGAAAATCCAGCACGCCGTCGGCTTTGCTGAGCTTGCGCGAGAAAGATGGCTCCGGCGAATACCCCAGAGAGGAGGCACAGAACTCCTGTGGTTGCAAGGTGGCCTGCCCACTGGCGTAACGAGGAATTTCGTGGGCGAGCAGGGCATCGCTGAGCGCGATAAGACGTTCTGTCAGCTCCGGCGTGGTCTCGGTGCCTTCAAACTGGTATTCCCCGATGGCCAACAAGGGGCCTTCGTCAAGCCCGGCGGTGATGCGCATAAGACTCACACCGGTAACCGGTTGGCCGGACAGAATGGAGAAGGTGATCGGGTCGGCGCCGCGCCACTGCGGCAAAAGTGAGAAGTGGCTGTTAATGATTCCGAGCTCGAAACTGTCGATAACGTCCTGGGTGATGATGATGCCAAAATCAATGACAACGCCGAGCCGGCTGGTGAACCCTGCATGGGCAACCGCGGCCGACAACTCGGCTTTATTTGTGACTTCTATCACATTAGTACAGGGACTCTCGGGGCCATGACAGAGATCGAGCACAGGAACCGGGCCTTTGTGATGGACGGGGCGTGGTTTGGTGATGACCGCTTCGATGGTCGTATGTCGTGCGAGCAGCTTGAGTGATTGGGCGGCAACCGGGCCGCTTCCCAAAAAGACCACGGAAATCTTCGCGGAATCGTCCTTCGGGCTCATGTCAGCTAGTCCTCCCAGAGTTCAGGATCATCTTTGATTACTTTGTCGTAGTCCAGAGGGGTGAGCTCGCCGCTGTCATCGAGCCGATAAAAGGCACTATCGTCGTCACGAATGTGGTCGATAAAGACTATGCCATTGGTGTGATCGATCTCGTGTTGAAAAATCCGAGCCAGGAAGCCTTCGGCGGTGACGCGGAATTCTTTGCCGTCGATACTCATGGCACGCACCCGGACTTTTGTATGTCGGGGGACTTTGCCGTAGATGCTCTTGATGCTGAGACAGCCTTCATAGTCGGAAGTGATCTCGCCTTCGTATTTGGTGATTTCCGGATTGATGAATACGGTAAAGCTGTGATCATTTTTGTCGTCGAAATTATTGCGAACCACGACGACGCGCCGCAGAGAATCGATTTGGACGGCCGCCAGGGCAACACCGACTTCGTGGCTGCGGCTATTCTCCCAATCGATGGTGGCGTCTTTCATGTTTTCGATGAGTTCAATGACGTCGGGAGTCACGAAACTGATCTTTTGGGAGCGCTGGCGCAGATGAGGATTAGGCAGGGTAATAATATCGTCTTTGGTGCTCATGACGGGCGAAGTAGCCTTGTTGACCGGTTGTTACCCGACTATTATAACGTAAATACATGCGCCGGTACATTGCAAGGGAATTCAGGGCAACTGTTGTTGACATAACGTGTTGACGAGTATATATTAGGACAAATATGAATCAACCAAGAAATGATCGATGGTCTATTAATACCTGGGTATGTCCCCAGAACCCTGTCGATAACCATGAAACAGGGATTATTGCGGTTCGAGCAATCGGCGCGGTCGTTACGATTGCCACGGTGTTTGCCGGACTTTCCGTACTCGCGCGTTCAAATAACGCCGACGAGTATGGAGATGATGTCCGGGTTGCCCAGATAACAGGTGTTAACTGCGCGGAGATTGATGTTGCTACCGCACTAACGCTGCCTCCTAATGGTGATGTCACGAGTGGGCAATCAAAGGATGTGCAGAAACTAACTATCGAACCGCTGGCCATATCAAACGACCAGACCAGCGTTGACGTACGAGCGGCACTCCGGCAAGCCGGAGGGATCGGGCCGTATCGAATCGCCAACCAGGCATGCGACGCCCTACAGGGAGTTACGGCTGGCGATAGGTTGTCGATGAATATCGTAGTTGAGCCGGCGCAGGGCTCTCGTTTAGCGGTCACCGATTTTGTTCTGCGGTCAATCGACAACAGCGCTAGCGGCGGCAAGGAACTGAACGCTACTATTCCTTTGAACTAAGTAAGAACCCATTGCCAAGGTTCTTAGAGCAGATTTGTTGGGTCGATGTCGTAAGTCCACCCAGATTTGGCGTCGGTTTTGAGTAACTCAATGACACGGAGCAGGGCAGTGCGCTGGCGTGATTTGATCACAATTTGCCACTCATACTTTCCTTCGATGCGCGCATGAAATGAGGGCATCGGCCCTTCGATCAACAGTGGTAGGGGGCGTTTTTCCAATGAATATAAAAATTGTTCACAGGCTCGCTCGGCTGAGTTTGAAGAGGCGCGGCGGCAGCTGAGTTTGAGAGTGTGATAAAACGGCGGAAAATGAAATGATCGGCGTTCTTCTATCTCTTGTGAATAAAATGCACGGTAATCGCGAGCCAGGGCGGCTTTGATAATGGGGCGGTCCGGCGCGTAGGTTTGTACGACGACTCGCTGGGCAATGGGTTCGCCGGACCGCCCCACATGGCCGCGTCCCACGCGGCCAATGACCTGGCTCAGCAGCTGAAAAGTTCGCTCTTCGGAGGTGTAATCCGGAAAAGTCAGCGATGTGTCGGCGATGACGACGCCGAGGGTGCTGAGCAGAGGCAGGTCAAGTCCTTTGGCGAGCAGCTGGGTGCCGATCAAAATATCAATGTCCCCACGTAGTATGGCGTCGTAATGCTGTTCAAACCGGTCGGCCTTTTTGTTGTCAGTGTCGAACCGCATCATCCGGGCATTCGGATATAACCGTGCTACTTCCGCCTCAATAGCTTTGGTGCCGGCTACTTTGAATACGATGTCGGTATTGTGGCAATCGGGACATGAAGTGGGTGTTGTCTGTGTATATCCGCAGGTGTGACACTGTAAACGGTGACTGTCATGATGGTAGGTGAGCGGTAGGTCGCAGTGCGGACAGGTTGCCTGCCAACCACAGGAGTTGCAAAGGATTACCCGGGCCGTACCACGCCGATTGAGATATAGCAGGCTTTGCTCGCCTCGGGATAGACTGGTGCCGATGGACTTGAGGAGAGCGGTCGACAAGTACTGGGACCGGCCAAAATTGCTACGGTCGGTTAGATCAACCACGGTTGTCGAGACGGGATTTTGAGAACGGCCGGGGGCGACTTTGGCTGCCTGGTGTGTCTTTGCTGATACGGTCATACGGAGGATGGGCTTGTGTTTTTCGGTTGCGAAGTAGTAATCACTAACTGATGGGGTAGCCGAACCGAGTATTAGTATGGCGTTATGTTCCTGGGCGAGCCGCGCCGCTACCCGGGATGCGTGATAATGAGGGGCTTGTTCTTGCTTGTAGGCTGGTTCGTGAGCTTCGTCGATAACGATGAGCCCGATATGGTCCAGTGGGCTAAAAAGGGCTGACCGTGGTCCAATAACGATGAGTGGTGTGGTGCTTTTGCTGATTTTGAGCCAAGCCTGTTGCCGGGCTTTGGGTGTCATGGCGGAGTGAATAACGACGACCCGGTCTCCAAATATCGAGCCGAAATTGGCGGCCAGTTGTGACGTGAGTCCGATTTCTGGCGTCAAAATAATTGCTGATGAGCCGTTACCGATACATCTGGCGGCCAGTTCGATGTAGATTCGGGTTTTGCCGGTGCCAGTGTCGCCATGCAGGATGTATGTATCCGGCTTAGTGATTGCAGTGAGTGTTTTTTGCTGGTCGGTCGAGAGGAGTGGAAGCGTATCTAACGTTGGCGCTGCGGCTGTGCTGAGTCCCGGGGTGTCGTTAATTGTCTTGAGTGGTATGGCGCCGGGTAGGATCTGGTTGAGCGTGGCGCCGAGCGGTGCCGGATAAAAGCCGCGCAGCCATTCGGCGAGCCGAATGAGCTGCCGCGGCAGTGGGGGCAGGGGGTAGGCCTCCAATATGTCGCGTGTCTTAAACGTGGGCGTGTCGCGCACTTTAGAAACCACCACGCCAGCCACCGCTCGTTTTTGCATTGGTACGAGCACGAGTGCGCCTACCGGCAGCGTCTCACGTGCGTGGTATGTCAGCGGAGTCTGGCCATGATAGAGGCCGGACGCCACGAGCACTTCATAGTAATTTCCCTCATCAGTTTCAGATTGCATCTCAGCTTTAAGTATACCCGAAGTGTTGATTCGCCCGACGGTCTGGGCTATACTCAAGATTGTTCGACGTTGTGTGAATGACAATAATAGGCTTATGCATAATGACGCATAACGAGCCATATTACTCAGCGAATCCTCACGGAACTTACCATTTTATTAACGTAAACAACAGATATCACTAAGGGGTATTACCACATGCTTGACGTGTTTATCACATCCAGGGTCCGACGGAAGATTATCGTTATCTACGCCAAGTATCCTGATTTCAAGACCCACGTCCGGGGTCTCGCCAAGCTCATCAAAGAAGATGCCGGCAATATCCAGCGCGAACTCAAGCGTCTTGAAAAAGTTGGCTTCCTGAAAAGCGAAAAACAGGGAAACACCAAAATTTATTACACCAACAAACAATTCGCCATCTTCAAAGAACTCCAGAGCATCGTGCTCAAGAGCCAGCGTACGACCCAAAAGAAAACTGTCGGCGCCGCCTAGTCTCCGAACACCAGTTGCCTATATTGATGTGCCTGCACTGTATGTGTTATAATGCCTACATTATGACAGATAACAATGTGCAGCTTACGATTCGTGGCCTCGATGAGCCGACTAAACGGGCGTTATCGCAGCGCGCTGCCACGCAAGGGATGAGCTTAAACAAGTACCTGGTCTATGCGCTCAAGCGGAGCGCCGGCACCGATGGGAAGACGTCGCGGTTACGGGCGCTCCGGGCATTCGTGCAAGCTCATCCAGTAGCTCATACTGATCTGCAAGCTATGGCTGATGCGATATCTTGGGCTGACACTGCCTCTCTGACTAAACAAAAGCGTGATGATACTTGTCTTTGATACTTCGGGATTATCACGGGCTTTGGGTGGCGATGAGACTGTGCTCGAGCCGATAAGCAGGCCCGAATTTGAAACATTTGTGATACCCTTGGCGGTTGAGGCTGAACTGCGATATGGTTTTTCCCTTGGGAGTAAATCGGCACATAATCTGGCGGTGTACGAGGCGTTCAAACACGAGTTTGCGCTTGAGATCGCTATGCCGACCACGGATACGGCAATTATCTATGCCGAGTTGGCGCGCTGGTGTCGGCGGCATGGCGTGGTTCTGTCACATAACGATCTTTGGATCGCCGCTACAACTATCGAAATCGGTGGTAGTTTACTGACATTCGACAAAGATTTTGAGGCGTTGCCACAACTTAGATCGGTGAGTTTGTGATATTTATTCGTAAGCAATTTTGACAAACTGTGCTATCTGGTATGATCGGTCAGAATGAAACTATGTTTGGCACTTATTATGATTGGAGTATTTGTGGCGACACCACTATATGCGTTTGATGCGTTTGTGGTGCCGGCGCTCAGTAATTTGGAGCAGACGTACGCCCAAGCCGACTCTCTCACAGAGACAAACATTGACTATTTGCACTAAATATGCTACTATTTGTCTTATGTCAATGCAAATGCCAAGCCGCGATAATCCTGATAATCACATCGAACCGAATGCTTCCACTTTCGCCGCAACTTCCGGTTCTTACGTTCCACCCATGGAGGGATTCGGCACGCCGGCCGGTCCTGAGTTCGCCTTTCCTGCATCAAACGAGCCGGACGGCATGTCGCACCCCAATACCTATGATGCATCACCGGTGGTTACTGCTCCGATTGCGGCCGGTGGCTCCGGGATTGTGGCCAATCGGCCGGATCATCGCCGGTATCGCAGTGCAGCCTGGATGTTTGCGTTAAGCAGTATTGCCCTGAGTGGTGTCATAAGCGCCGGGATAGCCGGGCACTATGATGGCCTTGCTCAACCTCATGAATCGTCAGCGGCGGCTCATGCAGCTGATGAGCGTGATTATCGGGCTACGGCCGCCGAACCGGCGTATGCTCCAGAGGCTCGCGAAGAAGCGAGTAGGCTAGCCGACCAGGAGGCATTACTCAAAGAAGCGGACCTTCGTCAGGCCGCGTTGCCACGGGCAGTTGAAGAAGCTCAGACTGAAGCCCTCAAAGTAAGTTATGGAGCTGGTTCCGTTGCTCTTGCTGGTTTGCTGGTATCGCTTGGGGGTGACCGCAGACGAACGCGTAGGGCCTCCGAGGCCGAAAGGGACTAA
>JBDHUK010000058.1:0-6375 GCA_039809165.1 Saccharimonadales bacterium (SeqCode)
ATCCGCTCGAACGAAGCTTCTTCGCCGTCAAGGTGTTCCGTGGCCATTTCGGCCATGTCCGGCCCACCAGCCTCCGTTATGAACGCACTCGTCAACCGCCGCAGCTCAGTGCGCAGCGAGTAGTTGTTGGTTCCTGTGAGAATAGTAATCACTTAGATAGTATAACTCGGGCCGTATCAGTCTAGCTGATATCGTACCAGGTATCACGTGCCGCAAGTGTTTCTCTCACGTGAGCCGAGATTACCTGTGCTTGCCTGCCAGAATTCAGCGGTACCGATACGTCAAGTGCGCCAAGCCGAAAGCGAACTTTGTGCCACGATACCGACATATTTGATCCACCTTGGATATAATCCACGATCTCTTTACGGTTTTCGATCCAATATCCCAAGTCCTTGACGTCGAGACTCTGCCTGTTGCCGGGAATGAAATCAACCTCAAAACGACTGTACGCTATTTCTGGGTTTTCCCGACCGGACCGCAGTCTTTCGCCAACCAGATTACCTCCGGCCACTATGGTTACAAGCGGTGACTCGTCACTTGGATGCCGCCATGTTCTGGTCACGAATGGAGTCTCACCACACATCCGATACATTGCCGACCCAGAAAAGTAACGCAAGTCGCGCCAGCTCTCATAGTCTTCAGCTCTACTCACCTGGTGGGGTGCGGCATGCATGGTCACGGACTGCAAGATCCCATCATCGGCATAACGGTGAAGACCTTCAAGACGTTCTTGGGCGGCGTTATACACAAATATGGAATCTTGGGCTCCTATTCCGCGATCCGCGAATACAAATCCATTATTGTTCATCGCCATGAAATTGCTTCCGAGCCCAGACTTGCCATGGTCCGAAAAATTGAAGCCAAGTTCTTGCAAACGGGATTCTGCGTCCAAGAAACTTGCTTCCGCTTGCTTAAAGCTCTTGGATGGCGTCTCCGGCCGTGCTTGTTTATTCAAAATGACTTCTTTTAGATTACCGTTCGCATCCGGACGCCGGAGTAAAAAAGAGGATATAAGTGTTCTCGAAACAAGGTCTCCTTCGGTACTTCTTGAGTTAAGAAAACCGCCAGCCTGAAATTTACCCAGCGACATCAGAGTCCCTGATGGGCTGATACTCGTTCCATCTAGCTCCGTGTTGTATCGCTCGCCGTTCGGGAGTGTTCCCTGCGCCACAACCGACGGGCTTATAACATCGTTGCTACCGAATGCATACGATCTTGGTTCCACACTACTGATTGCGTAATCTTCGACAGAGCCATCAGCATACGTAAACGACAGCAAATCGCCTCCCTGTAGGCTCTTGGCTTCAATCCGAGGCTGCAACGATTGTTCGTATTGTTTTGCAGTGTTGACTGCGTCAATCACAAGTCGCCCATCCTGCAATTTTATATATTCCAGTGGGGGGTTGAGTGGATCGGAGTAAGGTTCTTCGAAAGGATTTGTATCTGGATTACCGTGCGACATTGTGAGGCCTTTTGCTATGCTCGTTATAAATATAGCAAATTGTTGCGGTTCTGTCAATATGGTTATGTTTACAACTGTTCGCATTAACTGGGTAGATTCTGAACCTTCAGCTAGAACCGTATCAGTTCCAGAGCCGGTACATGCGCAAAATCCGAATCGAGCGTCAGAACCGGACAATTATGTTCCAGGGCAAGCGCAGCAATCCACATGTCGTTGACATTGATCGGCCGGCCTTTCCGCCGCAAGGCAGCAAATATGTCCGCATAGAACACCGTGGTGGCATCACTGATGGTAACGACCGACACATGCGCCGTGTCCAAAAACCTGCGCAGTAATGACTCATTCACTTGCTGTCGAGCCCCTGCCGCGAATCCCGCTCGCAACTCACCAACAACGACCAGGGGTACGATAATCTCGTGTTGCACATTGATCCACGACTGGAGGCGTGCATCCCCCCGATTAAATGCAGAAAACGCGCTCGTATCAAGTACGTATTTCACCGCCACAACTTCTCGTCAATAGCCGATTGCTCCGCGATCGCCTCATCAAAAGATTGATCAAGCGTACTCGCACCGAACAGCCAATCAAAATTACCGGAATCCCGAGGCGGCTCAGGCTTGCCGAATGTTTGCAGATTCAGCGTTTCGACAACAGTCTGGTTGAATGATTTGCCTGTTTGTTTGGCACGCTTGCGCAGTGCCTGGTCAAGCGCCGGAGGGATGTTACGAATGGTATACTGCACGGTAGATTTACTCATGCATACAATGTATGCTATGTATGCATTTTTGTCAACAGGAACGCTATCTTACGGCTATCAAATAGTCATTTTTGTACTTGCCGGGACCGGCATCGAAATGATCGCTGTGCACAACCTCTAACCCGGTGTCGGTCAACATTTCGGCAACAGTATCAGCTGGACGGGCATAGAGAGTAGTCGTACCGACCCTGTCATCGCCGACACCCCATACTCGCTGGTAACGAGGGTCGTCATACCAGGTCGTCGAATAATAGAAGACACCCTCGCTCGTAGTTGAGGCAAGATCATCAATTACCTTTCGCATGAGTGAATCTTTTTTGTCGACAATCGGCACAAAACAGGCCGCCTGAGCAAACATCACACCTGCAAAGTGACTACCATACCTATCACGCCTCAAATCAGTAACATCATCAACGTACAGCGTGGCCTTCCGTCCAATACCTTTCAGCCTCTGGGCAGTCTGCGCAACCAGATTAGCCGAAAAATCAAAAGCCGTCACCTCGAATCCCCGATCTACCAGCACTTCCGTCTCAACACCATCCCCACATGCCACATCCAGGATACTGTTTCCTCGTTCCTGAGTTAGACTTAAAAACCGTTCAAAATTCCGATTTTCTATTTCGTCCGTCAAGTAATAGTTACCGACGCCCTGATCCATCTCCTGGCCACGACGTCCGTTTCCAAGCGCCTCAAATACTGTCCGATTGCGAGCGACCTCTCGGCGAGCCGCGTCCATACCTGTGGATGGATTACGCTTGGGGGACATGCTTGGTTAACCCTGTGCCCGGCCTGACTGCTCGGGAGTTTGTGGTACCTCTGTGGGTGCGTCTTGCCGGGCTTGTATCCGCGCCAGATCACGTTCATGACGTGCAGCGTCAAGGTCTCGGATTATGCGGCTGGCCGCTACACGTGCACGAGGATTTGCATCCCAGCTGCGTGGATTGCCGCCACCGAGCAGCGTATCGTTATTGAGTTCGTTATTACCATCAAATGCTTCTAGTGTGCTCATTGCTTGTTCTCCCTGAACTGACTTATTATAAAATCTATATTACACCTATAACAATTTATTGCAATGTAAAGTAGCGTGAGAGATTTAACATCATATTCCACCGCGAGTGTGGTATAAAGATGCTAGACTTATGACATCATCGATAGTTATTGTTTCAAATCGACTGCCTATTTCTGTTAAAAAAAGCGGCTCGGGATTAGAGTTCTATCCGAGCGTTGGCGGCTTGGCCACTGGTCTCGCGGCCTACGTTAATGACAAACGCAACAAATGGATCGGCTGGCCCGGTATTCCAAGCGACAAGCTCACCAAAGCCGAACGCGAAGAAATCGCGATTACCCTTCGCAAATCCAACTGCTATCCGGTATTTCTCACCCAAAAACAACTTGACGACTTCTATAACGGTTATAGCAACTCTATCCTGTGGCCAGCATTCCACGACCTGCCCGTCCGCGAAGAATCAATGGAAATGCACGACACGTGGCGCAAATCTTACAAAGCCGTCAACGCTGCGTTCGCAAGCGTAGTCCTGGCGCTCAGTAACAAAGAAAGTACTATTTGGGTGCATGACTACCAACTGCTGGATTTGCCGCGGATGTTACGGTCGGTGCGTGCCCGGGCCAAAATCGGCTTTTTCCTGCATATCCCCTTTCCCTCACTCAAGCATTTCAAAGAGATACCGTCCGCCAAAAGCCTGCTGAACGGCATGCTTGGTTCCGACCTGATCGGCATGCACACCAAGCGTTACACTGATAACTTTCTCAAAGCCTGCTCGGATCTCACCAAAGATTTCGTAGCCCCCGGGCAGGTCGTTCAAGGTATTCATATGACTCAGGTTACTGATTTTCCGATGGGTATCGACTACGAACGGTTCACCAAAGCTCGCGAACTCAGTGCTGTCAAGCGTGAATATCGCCGCCATCAACGCAAATACCGTGGACTGCGCGTCATCCTGACCGTCGACCGGCTTGACCCCACCAAAGGGCTCGTCGAACGGCTGGTTGCTTATCAGGAGTTCCTACGTCGTAATCCCGATATCCGCGGCAAAGTCATCATGGTCATGCTGGCCGTGCCGTCGCGCACCGAGATCGAGGAGTACAAAGAGCTCAAAGACCGGGTGGAGGGCTTAATTAGCGATATTACCGATGAATTTGGCACTGCGTCATGGCAGCCGATCGATTATTTTTACACTTCCATGCCTGTCGAATCGGTTACCGCGCTCTACCAGGTAGCAGATGTGGCTTTCATCACGCCGATTCGCGACGGCATGAATTTAGTGGCCAAAGAATACATTGCCTCGCACCCTAAGCACGACGGCGTGCTTATATTGAGCAGCACCGCAGGTGCTGCTCAAGAGTTGACCGACGCCCTGTTGGTCAACCCCAAGCGGCCCGAGACTCTTGTCGAGGGGCTCAACCGGGCCGTCCGCATGCCGAAGCGCGAATTGCGTGAACGCATTACTAAAATGGACATGCATATATCTAAAAATACCGTGCAGGCCTGGTCAAAACGGTTCATGCGCACCTTGCAGCGCCCGGTAACGGGTACATCGCGGCACGTGGCTCGCAGCCTGACCCGGGACCGGATACAAGACATGACTGACGCCCTGCGCCGTGCGCGCCATCCGGCCATCCTGCTCGACTACGACGGCGTCCTCGCCAAGCACGTCATCGACCCGGCCAAGGCAGCCCCCTCGCGAGAAATTATTTCGCTCCTGCAAAAACTGTCCGGTATCCGCAGTCTTGAGCTGGCAATTATCAGCGGCCGCAGCCAGGCCGATCTCACTAATTGGCTCGGCAGTCTTAAGATTCCACTTGTCGCCGAGCACGGCGCATCAGTTCGACGCGGCCGCACCTGGGAGCATCTCACCAAAACCTCGCCCAAATGGCAGGACGACGTCCAGCCCATCCTCGAGAAATACGCTGCGAACACTCCTGGCGCCCATGTAGAAGTCAAAGACTACTCACTCGTCTGGCACTTCCGCGGCGCCAGTCCGTACTATGCCCAAAAAAACCTCGTGATTCTCCGCAAAATCCTGCGTCGCTACATCGCCAGCTACGGACTCGAGATGCACACCGGTGATAAAATTCTGGAAATCAAACCCTCGGATGTCAACAAAGGCGCCGCCGCCAACCAGCTCATGAATGAGTGGTCAGAAAAACGCGGCCCGATTGATTTTATCCTCTGTATCGGCGATGATTACACCGACGAAGATATGTTTGAAGCCCTGCCACTGAGCGCCTACACGGTCCGCGTGGGCCGTGGTCAGACTGCGGCTCGTCTGCGCGCCAAAACCGCCGACGAAGCTCAATCACTTCTCAAAAGACTCGTCAAGTAAGCTCCGGGCCACACATGGGGCTTATGTTACACTTAACATATGAGTTTCATGAAAAAAATAAAAAAAATCTTCAGTTCCCATAAGCTCATTGCAATCACCGTGGTTGCCGCCGTAGTGGCAATAGGAATCGCACTTCTCGTCCTTGCCAGAGCTGCTACGGCAACGCTGGTTATCAACGATAATATCACCGGCAACGGCGTCAACCAGTGGCAATACACCGGCACCGACTGGCAATATTACACTGATGGTGGCAACAAATACCAAGGGGATGACCACGGCTCGTCAGCCGCCGGCGACTACGCCACGCTGAAGTTCAAGGGCATCAAAGCCGAGTACTACGGTGCCAAGTCTCCGCAGGCCGGTATTGTTGCCGTATCCATTGATGGCGGCACCGAAACAATGGTCGACCTGTATAGTGCGACGCGTGCTGACAACGCGCTCATATTTGCAACCCCTACGCTTTCCGATGGTGAGCACACACTCAAAATCCGCTTAACCGGCAACAAGAATCCATCTGCCAGCGCTGCGGCGGCGGCCGTAGACCGTGCGGTCGTGACATACAACGATGCCAGCGGTGGCCGCTTCTTCAATCTCGAAGCAGAATCCGGCTCTGCCGCCAGTCCGGCAAGCGTCATCGCCGACAGTAGCGCTTCGGGCGGTAATGCCGTCAGGTTTCAAGCTGCCGCAACTCCTCCGCCTACCCCACCAAGCGGCAGCCTGCCGTCCAAAATCGTCGGCGCATACTGGCAAATGTACGAAGGTCCAAAAGTATCAGAAATTACCGCGAATGCCCCGAACTACGACGTTCAGTA
>JBDHUK010000059.1:0-6362 GCA_039809165.1 Saccharimonadales bacterium (SeqCode)
ATTTTTGCGACCCCTGACTATCTGGTTGGAAAAAGTTGAGTGGGAGGGTAAAACCGTGCCTAGGTTTACAAAAATCCAAGCAACCTGACAGCCCGTCAAACTTCGGGCGCCAGCAAAGCATCCTCATGCACGGTTGGTTGTTTTTTGACCAGCAGTTCCCGGTACGGTGGTAATGGCCTGGAAATGAGATTACCCTGAAGCGCGGCAATGACATTTTGCGTCAAATACCACATCAGCACTGGCGCCACCGCATTGCCCAAAGCTTTATAGTTCGTCGTCTTGGAGCCCGGCAATACATATGCTTCAGGGAAAGACTGGATGCGAGCCACTTCGCGTGGTGTAAACATTCGGTAGCGGCCATCAATGCATAAAACCGGATCAGTACTATTCAGACTGACCTTAGCAAGATGCGCTCCGACCGTGTTACATGGCCCATCAAGCCGCTGCGCACGGCCTTTATTCATCGTCCTGGCGTGTTTGGTAACTAGCATACCCTGCACCGCTTTATCGCTAAAATAATATTTTTCCTCTATCTGCCGTTCAGGAATAACGATGCGCGACAGCGGCACCGGCTTGAGGAGTGTCGTAGGCTTAGGAAATTCAAAACGTTCAAAGGCTCGCTTATCGCGGAAGCCGACAATAAATATCCTCTCCCTTTTCTGCGGCACACCGTAATGTGAGGCATTGAGCACTTTATACGTAACGTGATATCCGGCCTTTTCAAATTCCTGAAGTATGAGCGGAAACGCTTCTCCTTTGTTGGCGGATAATAGTCCTTTTACGTTTTCTGCGATAAACACTTTGGGTCGCTTTTCGCGGATAATACGGCACATCTCAAAAAATAGTTTGCCCTTGGCGTCATCATCGTAGCCAAGGCGCTTGGGATTCTGGGCTACCACCGAGAACGACTGGCATGGGAAACCGCCGGTTAAGATATCATGATCGGGCACATCCTCTGAACGCACCTTGGTAATATCCAGATGACGACATTCAACCGGAAAATTAGCGTTGTATATATCGCAGATCGGCTTATCAAAATCCATAGCATAGACAGTCCTGGTGGCCAATTTCGGATAATGCGTCCCTAGGAAATCAAATCCACCCTCCGAGCCAAGATCCATCCCACCGCAACCGGTAAAAAACGAGGCGATCGTATACGTCTGGTCGGCCATTATGTCAGCAATTCCTCGTATGCGCCGGATTTGTCGGTATAGTATATCTCGGCGCCATCGCGAGGCATCATGACAAGCAGATCTTGCTTATACTTACCGACTGGATCACGGATAACAAATAACGAAATTGCTTCTGCGGAAATCGCCAAGCGGTACACGACATAGGCCTGCCTTAAGGTTTCGGCCGCGCTCCATTCACTTGGTGTCATATGAAAATTAGTAGCATGGATTTTCCCACGGCTAATAGTAGTCTTGACTTCAATATAGCGCCGGGTCGTACCCTCGCCCTCAAACGAGCTCACGTCGTATCCAACGGCATATATCTCCGGTATTTTCTGTATGAGATGTACTACCTCATCCCTCCCCAAGTTCTTGAGTCGAATCCTCTCGTGCTCAATGGTAATCGCTTCGCCCACGTCGCCAATCTCTTTTGTGCGTATTGTTTTTTCCGACTCGCGGCGTGCCCGGATACGAGCAAGTATCTCGGCAATGAATTCAGACTGCCCCGATTGCCGCGTCTCCTCTGTTTGACCAGCCTCTTCGATGATTGACAGAACATTTGCTTCAAAGATAAACGAATCGAGCTCGGTGTTGACATATGCAAACCAATCACCCTGCGAAGCCGCCACATCAGCCGGTGTCAGACCATCTTTGCCATACAACGCATCGTAGGCCCCAAACCAAGTGTCGCCTGATACAAATGCCTGTAAGACATCCAGGTTTGCCATATTCAGATAGAATTTATAATTCGGACGCTGCCGCACGAGATCTGCCAGTTGCATATAGTCAAGAATATCGCCGGCATAGCGCGTCACATCTCCGGCATTGTCATAAGATACACCGGCTTGTTGACGGGCAATAATCTGCACAGCTGTCGTTTTTGGCGTCTGCCCATCCCTGGTAACGCGTAAATCATTAAAAATACAGTGGGTTGCTTCGGCTTTTGTGATACCGAACTTACCACCCTCTACCAGCTTCTGGCCTTCGAGCAACACCTGAATGAGATACTGCGCCGGCTTGAACCTAATGCCAGCTTCTATCATTTTGGCGGACTCCTGAGATTTGAGATGGCCGCCCGGATATTGGAAATAGTACAAAAAATATCGGAAAAATTCGATTAAGTCCTGGTTTTCATGAAGTAAAAAAGCTATGCGTCCAGGCTTCTGGATGTCGCCGTCTCGCTCGATTAAGCCAAACAAGCTGGAAATTTCGGTGCGCCAATTATCGACTGTTTTGTCGGATGCGATCATATTGCCCGGATACAGGCGGATAGCTTTATTCAACTCCTGCCGGAAGGACGCTCGCTCGGCCGGATTCAGCCGCGCGATTTCACCGGCCAAAAACAGTAGCACGCTTTCCACATTTGTTTTGAAACGGGGCCGCACGTGATGCAATCGAAAATAAAACTCCTCGGGAACGTCGTATTCGCTGCTCATCGCACCGTCTCCTTCACGTACGCAAGCGTCTTGAGCAGCTCCACGCCGATCGCTTCAGCCATCAATGGAGGTACTGCGTTGCCAACCTGTTTGTACTGGCTGGTCTTGGAACCATACAAGATAAAATCGTCCGGAAAAGATTGCAGCCGCGCCGATTCACGGACCGTCGGTATCCGATTATAGGCGTAGTGGAAATGGTGGCGATGGCCAGTATCAATGGTCAGGCTGGGCTTCCGGCTGTTATACCGCGTCCAGGCGATATTGACCTTGCGCGTATTCCGCAGCTCTTCGGGCAAATCCTTGTAGTTTCCGCCGTCGGGAACAAGCGCAATTGTGGCCACTGTTTTGTCATTGTGTACACTGGCTTCATGGTTAAAAATGCGGTTGGTGCGTGCTCGCATCAGCCTCTGATACTCGCCTTGCGGACGAATGTGATTCTCGGAACCATCGAGCACCGAGACCTCGGGCAGATCCGAGATTGCGTCGGCGGTCGTTCGACGAGCTTGGGCATGAGTTGCTAGCGGATATGTAAATAGACCGCCGTCCCTGACGCCGACAAACACCACTCTGCGGCGATTCTGGGGAACACCATAATCAGACGCCAGCAATATCCTGTACGCGACATTATACCCAAGAGCGGAAAAATCCTTGATAATTTCGTCTTTGATGGCCCCACCAGACATTGAGATCAGATTTGGCACGTTTTCAAGCACGAAGGCCTGCGGCCGGAAATGGGCAACCGTTCGCACGAATCCAGCATATAATTTATTACGCGGATCATTGGGGTCACGCTTGCCGGATATCGAGAACCCCTGACATGGCGGACCTCCGACTACGACATCTATATCATTACCGACGATCGCTTCGATAACCGAGGGGTCAAAATCACCCAAATCAAGTAAGATTGATTTTGCGCCCGGATGATTCCTTTCAAATGTCACCAATGAATCCCCCCAATTATCAACGCCAGCCACGATATCAAACCCGGCCCTCGCAAGTCCGTATGACAGACCGCCACACCCCGAAAACAGATCAAGGACGCGCTTCTTATGCGCGAAATCATCTCGCTCTTGACTCGTGAAATCTATCAGGTCGCGCTTGGAGTAGCGCCTGACGCCCTTCGCACCTATCTTCCTGGCCTTTAGAACGCCCTGCTTATCCCAATTACGCAGTGTATTGGGATGAACTTTGAGGATATGACACGCTTCGCTAAGGGTAAGCAGTTCTTCGACTTGATCCTGCGTCATTTTATCTCCTACTTACCAATATCTACCAATATAATACAGCAGTTCACTACAAAGCATAATTGTTTTCAGCAAAGATATTTGTTTCAAGATTGTTTTTATGATAAAGTAGGCGATTATGTTTCGACGAAATGCCGGTCCAGTACTGTTTGACACCCCCACCCTATTAGAGGCCGGCGGAGCTGAGCGTTTCACTATGCTCAAGCTTATCATTAATGGAATGTCCGAGGGCAATCCCACTGCATCGCGAACGGCATTCCGCGTCGCAAGAGAGCTCGCCACCTGCGAGGAAGAAGTACCCAAGCCGCAGCGGCCACAACGTTCGAGCGATTATTCTCATGGCAAACTACCGGCTTCTCTAAGTATTGGCCTGCTGAACAATGTTGCCCGGCTGCGTGGTTTTGTGAACGCCATCAAACGTTGGCCCCCACAAGCACAAGGCGTTCTTGACGTCGGCTGTGGTTCATTTCCCGTTTTAGCGATGGCGGCCGCCGTCTACCATCCTGAGGCCGAAATCAATGCCATAGAAATCAATCCGTACGCCGCCCAAAATGCCGCCATTATGACCAACGCTTTTGGTGTGTACAATCGGATTGCCATCAACAACGCCGACATCGCCAATTACCGGATCGCACCAGGCACCACAGCCGCTGTCACCGAAACTTTCAATGCCGCCCTTTCCGGTGAGCCAGGACCAAAGATTGTTCAACATCTTCATAACAATGGCGTTCCGATTATTACCCCGACTATAGCCGAGCTGCGTCTTGATCTCCCACATGCCAGTTTTTCCCAACAGGTTGATCTACGCCGCGACTCCTATGCAAACCTGGCCTTCACAGACAAGCCCGATCCCGTTACGATGCAACCCTATGTAAATCTCAGCGCTTCATACGCCGACGATCTCGGACCGGTACTGGCTTATGGTGATGATGTTATTACCGAAGGACTGAGTACTCATGACAATGCCAAGCTTTTTCGCGCGCTGCTTGCAGCCGGGCGCTCGGGTCACCTAACCTACGAACTCGGGGCCTGGCCCTTTGATCCTATCATCAAGCACAAATAATAACCTTTCTATTATGTAACCGAGGAACAACAATCATGGCTCAATCTGAATCATTTTATCCACAGCCGAAGAATCTTGGCCGAAACTGCCGTTTCTGGAATGCTGCCGGAGTTCTCGCCTGTTCGTTTCCAAAGCTTGAACTACAAGGCCGCACAAGCTGCGAAGGCATTGTTGACGACGTATGCTTGTTCGTCAAAGATGGCCGTGTGGTCACAAGCATGACGCCGGGTCAACAACAAGTCATTCGCACTCAAGTACCGACTGTTGACAGCCCCCGTAACTTGCCCCCTGGCAATATTATCTAAGCGGTGGCAGCGGTCGTCCGTTCTGACGTATATAATCGTAGTACAGACCTCCCGATAGTCCAAAATTTGAGCACCGCCTGTTTGATCGCGCTTAAACCGTGGTGTATTTTTTGTAAAAATTCCCTCGTACCAATTTCTGTTGGCAAAATCACCTGATCATCGTCTTGATCCGGGGCTATTTCCTGAGTAGGCTCCTCTTGACAATGCCGCCTGGTCAAACGTATGAATGACTCGACCAGCTCAGGCGAATACTCAATGCCAGCCTCTTCAAACAACTCAATAAACAATTGTTCTAACTCAAGCTCTGCCCGGCCCGTTTCGTCAGTTAAGGGCGGCAAGCGTACGATCGCTTCGACGACGTGCTTTGCCGGTTCAGGATCTGCCGCCATTTGCATACTTTGCGTCTCAGTTCCCAGGATCACATACAACCGCTCGACAACCGACTCGATTTCGCTGATCGGCGACGGCAATTCGGGCGCGATAAGCATCGCGCCCTCAAAGTCTCTCATGACCACATCACCAAGAGGCAGCTCCTCCGGAATCTCCACGGGAGCAACCGATTCCATCCAATCAGCATCATCAATTATGGGAGGGAGGCCGGCCTCAATTGCCGTAACCAAGGACACGGCTTCATCAGATTGCATTAATATATCAGTTGTTTCCTGCATCGTCTCGGGTATTGGAGTATATACGATGCCTTCCCCAACCTCTATAAATTCGGGCTGTCTTACAATCACCACGTCATCAGTGAACCATTCCAAACCCTGCACGTGCTCGGAAGGCACCCTATCAGTGATCAGCGAAATCATCTCTTGGTTCTCTATTCCTGTCGGCTCCGGTATATCCGGGTTATCCTGGAATGTCGTTTCCGGCAGGACCACTGGCATTTCAGGCTGCACTTGAGGCATGCGTCTATCCGGACCCGACCTCAGGTCTTGATCGATATAGACAGCAAGCATCGGTTCGATCACTTTGGATATTCTCATGAGCACAACCGGTGTCGCTTCCGGTTCTTCAATCGTCTCCTGAATAATCGGATGCCGCACATGCACACTATGTACCCTACGCCGCTCATCCGGATCTATAGAGGCCAGGCCGGATTTTTCGACCACAATCCCTATGGCAGCCATACCGTGCTTGAT
>JBDHUK010000060.1:0-6153 GCA_039809165.1 Saccharimonadales bacterium (SeqCode)
GAATATATGATGTATACTACGGGCATCATACGAGCCGCAAGTCTAATATCATGGGAGGGATTCGCAATGCGCTTACGTTCGGTGCTGGCATCGCTGGTTATGAGCTTCGGTATCGCACTAGGACTGCCGACAGTTGCGTTCGCACATGCCGTCGTCACACCGAGCGAAACAGAAACCGGTTCGCGCACGACGTTCTCCATCAGCGTACCCAACGAAGAGGAAAATGCCGCAGTCACCAAGATTAGGTTGGTCATACCATCTGGGATTGAAGGTGCAACGCCCACGGTCAAGCCGGGCTGGACTATCACAACTACCAAAGATTCTGGTACCGTTTCCGAGATTACCTGGCAGGACGGCACGATACCGGTGGGGCAACGCGATGATTTCACGTTTCGTGCCGTCAATCCGGCAAAACCGACCGATTTAGCCTGGAAAGTATACCAAACGTATGACTCCGGCAAGGTCGTCTCCTGGGATCAAAAGCCGACCAAAGACGAGCATGCCTCCGATGACGAGGAGAGCACAAGCGGCCCATACTCGGTGACCAAGGTTGTAGCCGAGTTATCGGCCAGTGCAGCGGCTACCTCAGCTTCTGACGCCAACACAAGCAATAGCTCCAACGCGGCGATGATCGCGCTCGGCGTCAGTCTCACGGCACTGCTCGTCAGTATATTTGGCCTTATCAGAGGCGGCAAGAGTCAGCCGTCCCAGCAATAACCCTGGCAGGCCCAGTCTCTCCGGCCAGCACAGAGCCGTGGGCTACCGGGAATCGGCAATGGTCCGGAGCGCCAGCGGACAAATAGACACTTCCAGTCGGGTTCCGGCTGGAAGCTTTTCGACTTCGCCGTCAAACTGCATATCGGCTGCCTCCTCAAGCTCGAATGCGTATTCCTGGCGCACCGAGTGGACGCCAAGTTCTTTCGTAATACCGCGTACCATCTTGATCAGGAGCTTGGTTTTTGATTTATCGGAGATGAGGACCAGCTCAAAGTAACCATCGTCCGGTTTAGCCCGATTCGAGATCTTGAAGACTTTGGCCATACTCGGAACGATGCTACACGTAATACTATAGTAAGCCTCCAGCGCACCGTCCCGTCGGATAGCCACCGGTGTAAGTCGCTGTAACGACCGGGCAATCGTCGAAGCTTCGTGTAGCGCACCGCGATTAGGGGTAGTGCTCAGGGCCTGAGCCACGAGAGGAGTCACCCCTAGTCCCACATATGAGTGAGCGTATCGCTCACGCGCCGGGCCGCCGTGCGGCGGCGCGATCGACACCTTTAGTAGGTCAATCGATTGGATACGGTCAGCAAGAATCATATCCGCCAGAGCGCGCGGCTGCACCGCACGAGCGTGGTCGTTGGCGTTGCCGGCCGGCGCCACCGCGCAAATCGCCGCGCGGCCCTCGGCAGCCGCACGCATCACGCCGTTTATCACTTCGTTATAGCCGCCGTCGCCACTCACTGACACGATAAGCGGATTCTGGAATTCGTGCGCGGCCTGATGTGCAATCCCGGTGGCATGCCCGGCATATTCGGTGGGCCTGAGCACCACCTCCAGATCTGGCCGGACGGCCACTAAGCGCCGTCGCAATGCTCCGGCCTCCGTTTTGGCATCGCCAGAGCTATTGGGGTTAAAAATGATAATGACCTGTTTGAATACGGCGGACATGCTACACCCAGTATGAACTCATTGCATGTCTTTTTCCATTGGTGGAGCTGGTTTCTCGGCGCAGAGCCATCGTTCGCTGCGACGCGAAACCGACCGGTTTCAGCTATTTCAAAAACGCCCCTTCCACTGGAAGGGGCGTTTATCGAGATAGGATTGATTCGCGTATCATTCGGCCTGGAGTCCAGCGTTATACATCGCAAGCTTGCCTTCATATTTGCGATTCATCCTGTCGAGAAATGATCTCCGGCGAGCCACCTCGGCCTCTGAATCGGGATCTTTATGAAAATCGTCGTATCCTCGCGACATTGCCTGCCTCCTTCGTTAGCTTAGTAACTCTATTATTACGTCTTAATCCTTAAAAGTAAGTGAATTATTTGGCTCAAAGCTTGTGGGGTTCGTCACATGGACGCGGTGGCGTTAGTCACGTTCGCATGCCCATGATTCGACAATGGATGTCAGGCCTAATGTCACAGCTTAATGAGGTTTTATAAGAATGATAGTATTTTGGGTTAGTGTCACCGTCGACTTCAGTCCGCTTAACTTGGGCGGCGGCGCAACCCCGATCAATGGATCGCAGGCATCATCGATTCCATCGCGGTCAATGTCCTGATTGGCATTGGGCAGAGAAGGGCAACTGTCGGTTTCATCGGGAATACCATCGCCATCCGTGTCCGAATCATCGGTCACGATATACACCGTCTTTGTGATGTCGAGCGGCTGGCCGAGCTGATTGATACCCGTCAAGTGCAGGATCTGAAATCCCCCGGGAACGTTGCCCGGAATCTCTACGTGCCGACTGATGGCAGCCTGAGCATCGGCAGTAGCGGTACCAATTAGTACGCCACCGATCGTAATCTGATAGACCGCGCCCGACTTTACCACCGAATCCTGGATCACCGTCATACTGCCACCCCTGACAAAAACCCCATCCGCCAGATTGTCGTCAAAAACAACCGTATTGGGCGTCCGGCCACTCTTGGAGAGGTTACGCTCATCCAGCCTAACCGGTACTTCCGGAGCCTGTAACGCATCGTTAGTCCCTGGCATCGGGGCGGTCAAATCATTGGTCTTTTGCCGTATCGTATATGACAAAAGTTGGTGGCCGAGGGCGTTTGGATGATAACTCTCCCGGCCGATTACCTTCGCACGTCCCACTCCGTGATCCTTGCCGGCAGTCAGGCCGTTAACCGCCACATTTGCACTGTCGGTTTCACACATACGATGCCCGTTGAGGGCGTCCGAGATGTCAACATAATACACCCCGGCTTTGTCGGCCGCCTGTTTCACTACTGTATTGAGATGGTCGATGATATCAATCGCTATCTCTATCTCACTGGCATTGAGATGGACGTTATTGGCGCAATTTCCAGCCGTCGCTACCTGGGGATATCCGGTCACATACACGCGCTTGCCCGGTTTGAGCAGCGACTTATATGTCGATACCAGATTATCAAAAACTCCGTTCATATTCTCGTATAATTCAAGCTGATCTTCGTAGTTCGGATAACAGGTGCCCGACCCGACGCATGCCGTCAATATGTCGCTAAAGCCAATATCATTGCCGCCGATCGACAATGTCAGCGCGTCCGGCTTGTACAGATCAACGAATTCGGACTGGACGAGATAGCCGGGAAGGTAGGTTTGTTTGACTTGTTCGACGAACACTGGTTCACGCTGGGCCTTAGTTTTTTTATCAACCACTTGTCCGCCATATTTTAAACGATCACCCTCAATATCATCCGTAGTAGCGCCCGAACATGAGACTGCGTGGCCACTTTCAAACAGGGCAGTTGAGATGAGGTAGGCATACGATTTGGTCGATTGGTGGCAGGTATTGTCATTGGTATCGGTGCCGGACAAATACGAAAAGGCTCCTTCGCCGGATGCGAATGAGTCACCCATGCCCAAATACTGGATGCCGCTTGGCGATATGCCAGGCGCCGTCATAGTGTACGTCGCCACTTTGAAAGATCGGCTGGACACATAGTCATAGGTGGCCACGATCGCCAGCTGAGTATCGTTCACGAAGCGCACCTGCTTGATGCCACGCAGCGCCGGCGCCTGAGCCGATATTTCGGACGCATAGTCGCGCATCGGGCAGGGCATTGTTCCGCTCGCCACTGGTAATGTGATATTGGCAGCACACCCGGCAACATCATATACTCGGAAGTCATTGTAATCAGTGGGCTTCACGACTACCAGCGTGCCCTCGTTGTTTATGGCGATTTGAGCCGTCACGCGGCTGTAATTGTTGGCCGGCTGCAACGAAGGGGCGATCGGCTGGATCTCAAATGTGGCCATATTGATACGCACGAGACCTCTGCCGATCATATCCACCACCATCCAATCCCCATTCGGAGAAAAGGCCATTACATCAAGATTGGCGGCCAAAGGACTGCCGTTTGAGTCCCTGATATGGATTTCGGGCGGAGCATTGAGAACCAGCTGCCAACCAGTGCTTTTCCACCGGGGTATATCAGGCAATTTATCCCTGATCGAAGTGTAGAAGTGCAGGTATGCGCCCAGAACCGGCGCGCTAGTATACGTCAGAATTGCCGTATGACCCGGTATGCCGCGCAAGTTGAAAAAGGGAGGGGGCGGAATGACCGGTACCAGTTCGGTGGCTCCTTGAAAGATGACCCCTTCGCTGCCGATTTGGCCGTTGCGCGTATTTATCAGACAGTCCTGATACATCGCAGAGCTGCCCATCCGGCGCACCGTGGCATTAACGCAATCAAAATTTGAAGTCGCCGGAAAAACATCGGGCGTCATGTCAACCGATTTTTGAATCGTGGGCGCTCCCGACGACATCCACGGTGAAGCCGTGTCATTAGCAGCCCGAGCCCATGACACGATACCGATTATCGTACAGAACGAGACAATAAGTAATAAGAGGCTCCGTTTGAGCACCATACTCTCCCTGTTATTCCAGGCAATATATCGTCACTAACCCTGAAAGGCAAGCATGGGCGTTAAGATTTCATAGGATAGTGTTGGATTTTAGCGTAATCACCGCAAGACAAGACAAGAGCCAGCACATACTCCGAGGATGAATCTGCCAGATAGCCGTCGAAGGGTAGTTCATCAGATCGGTAAAAAAGACCGAGTTGAGAACACTCCATATCATTAACTCTTGTCCTTCCTATGATACGTAGATAGTTGTCTTTCTGCCCCGTATCCGGCGCTATAGCATCAAAGGTGGTATCACTGGCATTATCAAGGCTACGGAATGTCATGGGTCGCCATTTAGAAGAAGATGTGGCTTTCGCTGAGTTAAATAGCGCCGTGGCCGCCTCTGGCGTGGCCACTGGATAAAAGCCCACCCATTCCACGTCGCAGCTGAGCGGTCCCTTGTCCAGCTTGAGGTTTGGACGGGAGCAGTACTTGTCGGATTCGGTCTTGGCAGGCTGGCCGGCAGCAGCGACAATTTGCCGGGACAGATCACTGATGTCGCGTTCGGCTTGGGCGAAACGAGCTTTGTCGGTGGCGACCTGGTGATTGTGGTAGATTTTCCAGGCGACGAGAGCCGACGTAACCACAATCAATAGGGCGGCGACAATAATAAGCGGCAGATATGAGTAGTGTTGCCGAGGGGTCGAAACGGAAGGGTCGGGTTGCTTCATGGCATACATAAAGGGTAAGCTAAAATCGAATCCGGCGCATCAGCCGGTCAACCGGGGCATGTTCGCGCTCGGCAAACGAAAGATATTGGCTGATAATCGACAGTGCGGCATCGGCATGCTGGTGGTCGCAGTGGATATTCAGCATCGGCGCGAAGCGTTTGAGAGGTAGAAATTCAATACTCACCATATCCGTTTCCTCCATCACACTGAAGGCTTTAAAATCATGGTACGAATGAAACTTGTTGCCGACAAAGATTCCAGCATCCGAGACTCCGTAACCCATCATACGAGGCCTACGTCCGGCCATGTATCCAAATAATCCAGCACAGATAGCGACGACGACGACCGATATAACATCACGCGTGGCAAAATAAATCAAGCCGGCAACCAAGACCGTCACGCCAAGCAGGGCAGCATACCACTTGGCGGTCTTTGAGTGATCGGTAAATTCAGCCGTCTCCCAAGCCAAATCAGGGCCAAGCGATTGTTCATCGGAGAGATCATCCGGAAGCGGAAGCCGAGAGTCCTGATACGCCTCCGCTCCGAAGGACGGAGGGGCAGCGAGTGAACCATCGATAGACGCATTGTTTGGCTGTTGGCCATATTGCTGAGCCACAGGAACGGCCGAAGATGGTAGCGGAGACACTGGAGTCTGATCGGCGGCAGGAATCGGCTCGACCTGCGACACTGGAGAGGGTAACGAATCAGGGATGGCCGGCTGTTCGGCCGGCATCGTTGGTCGTAAATCGGTGCGGTTGCTATCGTCCACGATGGCCCCAATCGGAAACTACCCACGTGCTACCTGTCATAAGCGTAATTGTACAAGATTCGGGCCGACGGTGAAAGGGGAGGTGGTGAATAT
>JBDHUK010000061.1:0-5879 GCA_039809165.1 Saccharimonadales bacterium (SeqCode)
GAGGTGAGTGCGTCATTGGCTGATCCGATGGTACTGCTGATTCCGGTGGTGCTTGTATCGCTGCTGGCATTTGTTTTCGGGTTTGTGGCGGCTTTTATCTATAGTGCCAATAAGTTCTTTTTGACTAACGAAAGTGTCATTCAGCATATCCAGATTAGTCTCTTCAACCGGCGTGAGCAGACGATTAGTCTTGCAAATGTTGAGGACGCCAGTTATAGCCAGGATGGTATCATCCCTCATATTTTTGGGTACGGTTTGCTAAGACTTTCGACTCAAGGTGATGAAACGACGTACCGCTTTCAATACGCCAGTGATCCGGCTAAGCAGATCGCTATCCTGAATAACGCCGTCGAAAGCTTCAAGAACGTCCGGCCTATCAGCCATGAGATGTATCACGAGAATAACTAGCCGGATTGATAATCACCGAATTCGCACTATTCTTGGAAGGGGTTGCGCCGGGCTTCATCAAAAAGAGCCTTGACACTCACGCTATTGTCCTGTAACTGTTGGATTTTGTTAACGACATCTTCATCGATCTTGGGACTGGCGGCGGTTTTGAGCTGGGCGGTGATGTCGGCTTCATCAGGCTCGGTATTGTCGAGGGCAACGACACGCCAGGCCAGAAAACCATAAATGCCAACCAGAAATAGTACGAATACAACGATAATGTACCGGTGTACGGCCTGCATAACGTGCAAGAATGTTCGTTTAGGGTCGGCATGCTTGGTGGATTGAGCTTCTTTTGTCATGGTTTGATGTACTCGTCTAGCGTTAATGTAAATGAGACCATGGTGCGATTTGTGGGAGACGGCTGAAGTAGTACGCTGGTAACCTGGGCGGTCCGGCGGTTTTGTTCGAGCCGCGACAGGAAATCTATAAACTTGGTATAGGGGACGGGCGATGTGGAGTCTTGCTGAACAGTAATTTGCAGATTATAAACACCGCTAATACCTTTGACGGGGGTGAGCTGCGAGAGGGCGCTTTGCTTGGAACTAGCCGATGAAGTAGGCGTGCCCAGGGTTGATGTCGGAAAGGTGATGGAGGTGGGCTTAATACCGGCCTCACTGGCGATATTGATGATTTCCCGGACTGCTTGCGCCTGGTCTTTGTCTTGGGGTACGATGGTTTTGGCGATTTTTTCGAGGTCACTATATGTGGCGACATCTTTCTTGGCCTTGACGAGTCCTGCCTGCTCCCGTTGCAGGACGGCTGCCTTGGTTTTGTAGTCGGTCAGAATCTTGGCTTGTCGCTGCAGCTGGAGGTTTGCCATGTAGGCGCCACCGAAGATGGCCGCCACCAAGAGTACGATAACAAAAATCATTGCGTAGTAGATGCGTTTGCTGTTCATCGGTTGTCAGCCTTGCTACCATTTTTATTGATAAAAAGGAAAGGATTGTCCTGGGCGAATAAAGCTTTGATATTCACGGTGCAGGGATATCGGGGGTCAGTGGCATTGGCGGCACAGATGATATTTTGGATGTCAGCTTTGCTGAAGATCTTGTTGTCCGGGTCGCTGAGATTGATCTGGAGTTGGGTAGCGCTGGCGTAATCAGTGGAGATTGCGGTTATTTCCACGGAATCTTGCCCTTGGCTAATGCTGAGGTCGGTCAAGTTCGTATTGGATGGAGTGACGTTCGCGATTTGGGTGAGTAGTTTGGAAAAGAGAACTTCGCGCGATAGTACTTCGGTGGCCAACTTGAGACTGCTGGTAATCTCCTCGGATTTTTTGCGAGTCTCGTCAAGTTTTTGCTCTTTGAGAGAGGCTTCGGCAACGGCATTTTTGGTGTTGTAATTATCAATGGAGCGTTGCAGGTACAGCATCCCGGAAGTTGTTACTAATCCGACGCCGACAAGTCCGAAAAGCAATGCAAAGACCCATCGCCGCAAACGGCTGTTGCGCCGGGCGTATACGTAGTCCTCTTTACTGGTGGCTGGCAGGAGGTTGATCATTCGAAAAGCTCCTTGGGTTGGATAAGACCGAGACCCATAACAGTGGCAAACATCGTTTTGTCGGCCTTGGCCGGGGGCTGTAACCCCTTGTAGTCGAAGTAGATCCATGGGTCGCACGAGCGGACCGCGATACGCAGGTTATTGGTTAGATAATCTGCTAGTCCAGTGATGTTGGCGCCCCCTCCCATTGTTACCACTTGAGTGATTTTGCGTTTGTCGCCATAGCGATCTTCGTAGTATCGGATCATGCGACGAATCTCCTGGGCGATCTGCTGCAACGTGGGCTCAAGCGCGGCGACAATTTCAGTCTGACGCTTACTGGAACCAAGACCGTACTTGATTTTTATGAGCTGCGCCTCGGCGTCGCTGACTTGTAGCTTGTCCCTGATGCGGTTGGTGAACACCAGTCCGCCGCCACTAACCGTCCCACTGACCAGCATATGCTGATCGAAGATCGCGACATCGGCCGAGAGGCTGCCAAAATCAATCAATACGCTGGCCATGTCACTTTGCTTGTCTTGGAGGAATAGTTTGCCGGCAGCATCGATGGTAGTTTTGACTCCAACAGTTTCAAGTCCGAGGATCTCCATCAGGCGGATTTGCGAGTCAACGATCTTGCGAGGGATGGCGACAGCAAATACATCGATAGTGTCCGGGCTGCGACTGACGATTTCATAATCGAGGTACAGCTCCTCAAGCGGCATGGGAATATACTGCTCGGCCTCGAATGCGACCGCTTCCTGTAATTGCTTGCCAGCTATATTGGGGAGATTCACGAGCCGAGTGAATGTCCGGTAGGCAGGAATGGCGATGACAACGCGGTTGGTTGTGATGTCACCTACGAGGTGGTGTTTGAATAATTCCTGGGCCGCTTTGGCGATAATCGTCGGATTGATGATGACGCCATCGTCAATCGCCGAAGCGTCAAAAGAGGTATGCCCATAGCCCAGAATGTGCGGTCTTTTGCCGTGCTGTTCGATTTGCATGACTTTTAGTGAGCCATGCCCGATATCAAACCCGAAGACGGGCTTATCCTTGAAGAAGTGTGTTGATTTCGTTGTTCCCACCGGTGGACGTATCCTTACGAGCAATTATAACACTTATCCTTAGCCGAATATACTGGGAATAAAATATCCGGCTCACTAAGGAGCCGGATATACGCTGAACGATACGCTCATGCCAGTGTGGCGGAGATTAATTCAGGCTGGTGTAGACGATCGGGTCGCCGCTGCCCTCAGGCCTTGCAGTCAGAGTGTACTTCGTGCAATCCGTACCGGTGGGGTTGTTGTCGCAGGCACCGTTGGTATCATCGGTTGCCTGGTAGGCGTATTGGTTGGCGGTCGCGGTCGTAGTGTTGACTAACGCGAAGTTGCCGGCAGCCGCCTTGGGATCGCGCAACGCTTCCTTGTCGAGACCCTTCATGTTTGTGCCGATGAACGAGACGTTATTGGCGCTATTGGTACCAAGGTCGCTGTTGGAAGGGTAGCGGCCGTTTTGGGCGTAGTAGGCTTCAAGTTGACCCTGGACGGCTTTGAGGTCAGTGTTACGCTCAGTATTGCGGCCCTTCTGCTGGATACCATTATATGTAGTAATAACGAGTGCGGCCAATATGCCGATCACGACGATCACGATCAAGAGTTCAACGATTGTGAAACCCTTCTGTAATTTCTTGTTAAGTGAGTTCATGAGGACCCACCCTCCTTATGATTATATTGTTTGTTACGATCTGGGCTGCTAAGCCGCAGCCAGCTCTGTACATGATTATAGACATAAGCACTGTTTCGTCAAGCGGAAGCTGGTCAGCTGTCGCCAATATTCTTTGACAGCGACGCGATTGGTCCCATGACACTGGCGGCGATGAGGCCGACGGCACCACCAAGGACGACAATCATGATCGGTTCGATGACTGAGGCTAGACCGTCGATGAGCGTGCCGACCTCTTCTTCGTAAAAGTCGGCGACTTTGACAAGCACAGTATCGATCTGACCGGTTTCTTCGCCGACGGCTAACATCTGCGAGACGATAGGTGGGAAATGATTGCTTTTACTGATGGGCTCGCTGAGCTGTTTGCCGTTCCTGACTTGAACGGCAGCATCTTTTAGTTCTCTCTCGAACACTTTATTGCCAATGGCACCACCGGTCACTTCGAGCGCGTCGAGTACGCTCACGCCGGCGGACATGAGGCTGGCAAAAGTGCGGCTAAACCGGGCGACCGCCATTTTCATGACGATATTTTTAATGACTGGCGCTCTGAGTAGAAACAGATGGAAATTATATTTGCCCTTGGGGGTTCTAATGTATTTAACGGCTCCAAAGACAATGCCACCCATGACGATAGCGATGATAATAAAATTATGTACCATAAAGTCACTCGCATTGAGCAAGACTTGCGTGTAGATGGGCAGCTTGGCATTCTCGCCACCGAGGTCAGTTAAGATACCGCCAATCTTCGGCATAATGACCAGCATAATACCGAAAAAGGCTACCACGGTGACGACCATGAGTACGGTCGGGTACATCATGGCTGATTTGATTTTTTTGCGGATGGTCGCGTCCAATTCTACCTGGGTTGCAAGACGTTTGAGGATTTCATCGAGAATACCGCCTTCTTCGCCGGCACGCACCATGTTGACATAGACATCCGAAAAGATGTGGGGATATTTGGCAAAAGAATCACCGAGCGGCAAACCGCTTTCAACTTCCTTGGTGATGCCTTGGATGGCTTCTTTGAGAGCCGGACTTTCACTGTCGGCACCCAGCGTTGAGAGTGAGCGAGTAAGCGGCACACCGGCACTAACCATTGTTGAGAGCTGTCTCGTGAAGATTACAAGGTCCTGGAGTTTGACTTTTGATTTGCCAAAACTCAGGCTAAAGCCACCTTTACCCTTTGTCTCCTTGATGCTAACGGGACGGATACCCTGGCGAGAAAGGCTTGCCATTAATGCTTCGCGGCTGGCGGCCTCGGTGGTGGTCGTGACTGTCTTGCCGGCTTTGATGGTAGTATACGTAAATTTCATCTGAGAACTCTATTCTGCGGCGGTGACGCGCAACACTTCTTCAATGGTGGTCCAGCCACGAAGCGCCTTAACGAGTCCGTCGGTTTGCATGGTTACCATGCCTTCGCGTATGGCGCTGTTCTGGATGTTGTCGCTGGTATCATTGCTTACGATTTGTTTTTGGATAGACGGGGAGTTATCAAGTACTTCATAGATGCCAATTCGTCCACGGTAGCCGCTGTGATTGCACGTGTCGCAGCCGTCCGGGTTGGCACTCCATAGTAATCGGATGCCGGTGTCGGTGCTGGCGAGCTCGTCGGAGGCCTTGTCGGCTGTTTTAGCTTCGCTGCCGCTCGCCGCTGCGCGAACATCGGATTTGCCAATGCCTCCGGCAAGCGCCTGGTCCTCGAGAGCATGAATATACTTCATTACTTCGGGTTTATCAAGGTGGAACGTGGCAGCAATTTGTTTGAGATATGTTTCGTCTGGAGTGAACGTAACCCGGCAATTTGAACAGAGGCGACGTACGAGGCGTTGTCCTACGACCGCCCGAACGGTGCTGGCGATCAAGAAGGGCTCGATCTTCATGTCAAGCAAGCGCGGCAAGCAGGTAGCGGCGTTGTTGGTGTGGAGCGTACTAAAAACGAGGTGGCCGGTGAGGGCAGCCTGTACGCCTAGGCTGGCGGTTTCGCTATCGCGAATTTCGCCGACCATGATGACGTTGGGATCTTGGCGGAGTAGGGCGCGCAGGGCGGCTGGGAACGTCATACCAGCAACCGGGTTGACCTGCACCTGGTTGGCGCCAAAGACGCGATATTCGACCGGGTCCTCGACCGTGGATATATTAACGCTCGGTTTGTTGAGCATGCTCAGTACACTGAAGAGTGTCGTGGATTTGCCGGACCCGGTCGGCCCAGTCACCAGGATCATGCC
>JBDHUK010000062.1:0-5753 GCA_039809165.1 Saccharimonadales bacterium (SeqCode)
TTATCAGAAAATCGCCGGCTATCATGCTACTCACACTGTACCACAGGGGACTGTTGCTTTGGGATGGGGCTTGAATCAGCCGCAATTAGCTTGACGCTGAGCCTATAATTATGGTTTGATGGGTGTACTTATGAGTGGATATGATCAATTTCCTCTAGGACAGCAGCCAGGCATGCCACCGGGGCATTTAGGGATAACTGCCGGTCCACAGGGGCAGATGTGGCCGCAACCTTCAGATAATGACTCTCCGTCTTGGATGCAAGATCCAATGCCGCGAGACTTAAAGAGCCGCCCCACGAAGCCTCGCCGAACCAGGAGTTTGTTCAAAGGAGCTGCGCTCGTAGCTGCCGGAACCCTGCTCGGATCTGGTGCGACAATCTGGGGTCTTAACAGATTTAACGACGGCATGACGCCGGATATCATGCAAGATTCTGATCATAACAAAGTGAATACTAAAGTACTCAAGATCAGTCCTGACTATGAAATCACCTACACGCACGCCTTATTCGATGTCACGGGTACATCGGCTGTTACGAAATACAAGCTCGGTCCACTCCCGGAATTTGCGCTGTACGGAGCTGAATTCGCAGACCAGGGGGCCGGTACGCCCAGCGCAGTAGTCGCGAAATCATATAAGATTGCCGGCGAAAACTTGCAGGTCGAGGATGGCTATGAACGAGGTGGCAAGACCTATCATCGGGTCGTCGTACCGGTTGATAAGATTGAGGCTGAAACGCATTTCATTGAAGGCCGCGATCGGCTGACTGAAACCGATCCGCCAGCCTCTCGCATCCTGGGTGGCTTGGTTGATATTCGTTCTGGTGTTGATGAATCGACATGCGACTTGATTGGCAAGCTTGGTGTCGCCACGCGGCAATGTGCAGAGTTTGTCACCGGAGCAACGCGTTGGAAAGAAAATGGCCGCGCCATCTTTCAATCCGGTGTGCGTCTGGCAGTTGTCAACTATATTCAGTATGAATGCACTGAGAATGGCTGGAAAAAGGCTGATATGTATGCGGTGGCCGATGGCATTGCGGAACAGGCACGACTACAGGATATCGCACCAGATGAGCTGCTCGTGAGTTTTGTGGATTCAAATGACCGAGAAACGACAAAAGCCCCGGTTTTTGCGAGTACTGGATGGCAGGAAAAATACGATAATGATCTTTCCGAATTGAGTCGGGCGCTTCCAGGCACGCCGCGAATCGAGTTTGCCAATCAGAGCTGTGACTATGAGGGCGAGGAGTATATTCCTGAGCACCCCCAGATTATCAACCGTCCCAAATAGCCGAATGAGCGAGACCTGAGATTATTCGCTGCTGATGAGCTCATGCTCATACGCCAGCAGCTTTTCGATCAGGTCATCGATGTCGCCGGCCAGCGCGCCGGGGATATTGCTGCGGCTGTAGCCAATTCGGTGGTCGGTGATGCGATCTTGGGGGAAGTTGTAGGTGCGGATCTTTTCGGAGCGATCGCCACTGCCGATAAGTGATTTACGTTTGTCACTGAGCTGTTTTTGTTCTTCTTCTATCTTGAGCGCCAGTAGTCGTGAGCGAAGTACGCTCATCGCCTTTGCCTTATTCTTGATCTGGGACTTTTCGTCCTGGTTGCTCACTACTAAGCCGGAAGGCAGGTGGGTAATTCGGACCGCCGAGTCAGTGGTGTTCACTGATTGGCCGCCGTGGCCACCGCTGCGGTAGACATCGATGCGCAGGTCTTGGTCGCGGATTTCGATGTCAGTCTCTTCGGCTTCCGGCAGGACGGCCACGGTGACGGTACTGGTGTGGATGCGGCCCTGCGACTCCGTCGTGGGGACACGTTGGACGCGGTGCACGCCGGCTTCAAATTTGAGATGTTTGTAGGGGTCATTGGCGGTGTCGGCGCTACCGGTGCGCAGTGCGAAACTAATTTCCTTATAACCGCCAACTTCATTCGGCGATTCGCTGATGAGTTCGGTTTTGTAGCCGTGGATTTCTGACCAGCGGATATACATCCGGTATAACTCGCCAGCAAACAGGCTGGACTCGTCGCCGCCTGCGGCGGCGCGTATTTCTATAATCACATCACGCTCGTCGTTGGGATCTTTGGGGGTAAGCGCCTCAATGAGCGCGTTCTCGACAGTCGTAAGTTCGGGACGCAGGGAGCTGAGCTCGCCCTCGGCCATTTCATAAAACTCACTCCCGGAACTGTATTCCTGCAACATCGCCTCAGCTTCGGTGATGTCACTCAAGAGTTTCTTTTTTTTATCAAATAAATCAACGATACGGTCCGCTTCGGCCCGGCGCTTAGCAAGCTTCGGATAGCCCGGATCGCTGTAAATGCCCGGGTCGGCCAGCTTTTCGGTCAATGCTGCTAGCTCGGTACGGTACTGCTGTTCCTTTTGCTCCATGTCCAGTTTATTTTACCAGAATTGGCCTCAAGACGTCACGCGGCGTTATGTACATCGGGCCTTACATTGACCTTGGTAGCATAAGCACTGTACTATAGGTACTCATAAGGAAGTGTGTGTGAATGATAAAGACTAGCTCGCTCGTGGAGCGGTACAAACGCTTACTCATAGTGATCGTGGCCCTGGTGTTCGCCACTGCCGGAATATGGTTTATGTATGCCGGCCGGGCGGCGACACCGTTCTTGACGGCTGAACCCGAGACCGGGAGCCTGAGCTGCGCGTCAAAGATTTCTGATGCCGCAGCCTCCGGTGGCGCGGCCGTGAAGTTTGGCGGTTGCAACCCGGATGATACGGGGCCGACGAGCCTGGACGCCTCGGGTGGCACGATACCTGATACGAACTATGCCATCCCGTCGGGCGCGATTTTTATGGCACTGAATGGTAACGACAGTAACGCTGGCACGCAGGCGGCACCCGTCAAAACCCTGAACGCGGCTATAAGCAAGACTGCTTCGGGCGGAACTATCGTAGTGCGTGGGGGAACGGATGCTAATCCGGCTATATATCGCGATTGGTATTATCTGACGAACGCAACATTGCAGGCCAAAACGTTCGGGATTGTCAACAAGCCTATTACGATTCAGTCATATCCTCACGAAAAGGCCTGGTTCGACGGTACGGATATCGTGCCGACGGCCAGCTGGACAAGCGATGGACAGGGTCGCTGGTATACTGCCTGGGATACACCGAGTTTTTGTGGCACTTTGTATAACGCTACCAAAAGCAATTATTACAGTACCTCTCTCGATGCGCAGCGCATAGGAACGACCGGCGCCGATGGCAGGCCGGAGGGCTCAGCCAACGGACCGTGCGCCTGGAAAGACTCATCCAAAAATCCAAGCAACCCGATGGCGCTTGATCCGCAAATGGTATTTATCAACGGGGCGTACGTGCATGAGGTGGCCAGTCTTGCCGAAGCGACAGGCAATAACTTTTACTACGATTGGGCGAATAAGCGGATATATATCGGCACCAATCCTTCGGGTAAGACCGTTGAACTGGCCGCCCGGCCAATGGTATTCATGCTTCATACAAGCGGTCCATCCACCGTCAGGGGGCTGGGATTTACGCGGTTCGCTTCACATGTGTACGCCAACAATCCTGGCGTTATCTATTCTGCCGGGACTCAAACCATCGAAAATTCGGTATTCACCAAGAACGCCGGATCTGTGCTTATGCTCGATCGCCCCTCGAATGCCGTATACAACAGATTGGTCATCGTTGGTAATGGTGGTGCCGGTATTAGCGGTAACGGCAGCCGTGCCTCGGGCGGCACGGATAATGTGACGATCCAAAACAGCGTGATAAGCGGCAATAATACCGAGCTGTTCTGGACGTATTGCCGTCTGTCGTGCGGCGCTGCCGGCATCAAGCTTAACAATATGATCGGCTACACGATCAAAAATAACATCATCCAGGACAATAAAGGTGATTCACAGGGCGCATGGTGTGATATCGCCTGTCGAAACGGCAAATATATCTACAATATCATCAGTGGTAATGGCGGATACGGGATTATGCCGGAAATCTCGGACACCAGTATCGTAGCCTCCAATCTGATATATGGCAATAAGCGCGCCGGTATAGCCAATGCTTCTGCCAACACAAAAATATACAACAATACGATTGTTGATAATGTAACGGATTCGGCAAACAACTGGATGGGGCAGGTGTGGGTATATGATGACCCACGTAATGCTGATAATATTGATACCGCGAACACCGGTGCGACGGCGGTTGGCCCGGATACGACCGGCACATACTACGCCAATAATATTGTTTCTGGTTCTGGCCCGATGTCGATTACGCGGCTCCAGGGTACGGATACGACGGGTACGAATACGGTTCCGTCGCAGTTCTTCAGCCTGTTTGATTATAATGCGTACTACCGCGGCGGTGGCTCATCGCAGACCCTCGTCAAATGGAACGCGCCGGCATCCGATGGCGGCACCATAGATTACAAATCATCGGCCGCCTTTTCGGCTGCTCGGCCTCCATTCGACACGCACAGTGTAGATATAACGAGTGGTAGCGAACCGTTCTTCGTAAATGCGGCCGCACGTGACTATCGTTTGCGATCGGATTCCAGGGCCGGTACCGGCACCACAATTCCTGCGGATGTACTCAGTGCGCTAGGACTCAGTTCCGGTACAAACCTGCCAAAGGGCGCGATAAACTGGCCCGGCAAATAGTAAGATCTTATGCAGATAATGTCAGAACATATATGAAATATACAAAATTTACAGATGTAAATATTGTCAATTTTTGATTGACAATATAAGCAAACCGGTGTACTATATTTTGTATGCAACAAGCAATGGAGTCGCTAGGGTTCTCGCTGAAAGAAATAGTGGCATATCGGTATCTACTTGACCATGGTCGCCAAACGGCAGCTGTGGTGGCTGCTGCTTGTGGTGAGAAGCGAGCGAATACTTATGGTATTCTCGATAATCTTGTCGAGAAGGGTATTGTCGAGACCGATGATAGCCAGGCTGTGCGTACGTATCGTGCAGCACACCCGGGTGTGCTGCACTCATTAGCTCAGGAGGCGCAAGCGCGCCAAGCCAGCGTGACAAATGACATAAAGTTGCTCATGCCTCAATTGACGGCTGCGTACAATCTAGCCACTGACAAACCGGGTGTGGTGCATATGCAGGGCTCCGAAGGATTCATGACGCTCCTAGAGGACATGGCGCGGTCGACGACCGAAGTCTTGTTGGTGGCCAGCAATCGAACGCCATCCGATCCGGTTACCCTTAAACGTTTTCGTGAGCTGTTGGCTATACGCAAAAGCGCAGGAGTTACGACTCGTGCGATATTCCATCACAATGCTCGCGAAATAGAGTTTGTTCGCATCTTTGCCGAACGCGGCATGCAACTTCGATTCTTGGGCGATAACGAATATACCGGCGAACTGGTCATCTACGAGGATAACGTCGTGTTTACGGTTTACGAGCCAAGCCTGATTGTGACGATATTGACCAACCAGACTATCGCTGTCACAATGCGCCAGCTTTTCGAGCAGCTTTGGCAAGGCTCCGACGACATACCGGCTCGGCCTGGGGAGTGCTAAGATAAAGGTAAGCATGAGCGATATCTTATGACTACATCCAAAACCACGATCAAACATTTTGAGTTCTACATTCTGAGTGATGAACTCACCGTAGGAAACTGGCAAAAGCTATACGTAGCAATACTGGCATATCTGGGCGTATTCAGCTCATTTGAAATTACTTTTCGCTGCAGCGACAACGTCGTACGGTTTTTCGTGTCCTGCACCAAAGATCTGAGTCAACTCTCTAAT
>JBDHUK010000063.1:0-5672 GCA_039809165.1 Saccharimonadales bacterium (SeqCode)
CACTGCGTTATACGGTTGCCTCCTACGATAAGACGATGACTGACGCCGAAGTTTCAAGACTGCTTGATAACGTGGTACGCGCGGCCACCGAGAAATTTGCGGCTGAGCGGATATAATCCATAATCCGGCTCGGTATTATAATGTGACGCACTGTGTGCGTTGGTCCTGGTGGGGGAAGATGTGTTGACCCTGTAGGGTTCATCCTCTCATCCCACCAGGACCGGGCGCACGTCCGCACCTCCTTACTTCACTCAGGGAGTCTTTTTCTTGTTTCTGCCGAACATCAGCCAATAGAAGGCCACTACGGCCCCTATCTCCTTGATTTCGGTGAAGTGTTCGCCCTGGGCTGCAGTGTCGAAAAAAATGGTTCCGACCTTTGTCTTGGTATAGCGGTTTCCCGCAAGCCATAGCGACAGAAAGCCGATCTTGTATCCCTTCTTCTTCATATCCCCATAACCGACCGTGTCCGGTTCGGCCTCCAAGATGCCCTTGTGCTGGGTGACGGCGTTGTCCGTGAACATGTAGACTTCGTTCTGGATTAGGATGACCCTCCAGATAACGATGCCGACAGCAACGAATAGGGCGATGACCAGGGCTAGCCAGGTCGTCCTCAATGCCACGGGGATTATTAGCAGGACGCCCACAACAGTTGGTGCAAACCAGACGATCAGACTCTTTGGATGCGACCGCACCTCTCCACCATGTACAGGTAGATCGGTGTAGTGTAACGCGAAGCGAGAATCCTCCGGGATCGCCGACTTGCGCAACTCTTCTCGTGCGCTCAGTTCGCTTTCGATCAAGTTTCCTCGCACCTTATTCAGGGTGATCGGGAGAACGATCGTCACGAAACTGATCAGCGCCATAGGGATTCGCAGGCCGGGGCCGAAGTAGCCGATCACGGTCACCACGAGCACGATCAGGGCGTTGCCGAGAACGGCGACGCGCGTAGCTTTGTGTTCGGATTGATCCCGTTTTGGCGTCCAAATCACGTAGACCATGTCGAGTAGCAGGCCCGTTATGATTAGCGAAATAAGGCCGCCGACCACAACTGCGCTGAACAGGCCGCTTTGTGGGATCGATGTGAACGCGGTAAGCAGGTACCACGCTACCACACCGATTAGCGTGAAGCAGAGCACGAACAACGCGCCTAGCACCCGGTGCTGGCGTTTGCGTTCGTACTTGCTCATTAGCTCGTTGGCTGCGGCTGTTCGTTCGCGGCGCGCCGGATGATGTTCCTGGGCCGGGACGGGCGGAAAGCCACGGGGGTCCGTGTCGGTTCGTGCGTCGTGCTCCCAGCCCGGATCGGTCCAGTTCTGATTGGACATTTCCCTCACGATTCCTTTCGTTGGTAGGAGGGGACGTGCTATGTTTCAGGATAGGCCTGGAACATACATTAGTTATAGAACAATATTGTCTAGTGAGCAAATTTTCCTTCGATAAAGTGGAGTATAATTAAAATAAGATGAAGAATATTCTGCGGATTTTGGGCGTGGCCGGCAGGCTGCGCAAGTACTATGTCGGTATTGCTTTGTTGTCGGTGGCGGCAAGTCTGACGTTGATATTGGTGCCGGTGTTCACGGGGTGGGCAATTGATGAAGTCCGTCACGGCACTCAGGCAAACGTACGATATGTGGTTGTGCTGGCAGTGGCGCTCTTTGTACTCGACTTTCTCGGTAATATCTTGAACAACCTTAATGGATATCTCGGCGACAAGATGGCTGCCAGATTGCAGCGGACGCTCAGCCGGAATTATTTTGAGCATTTGCTTACATTGCCGCAACAATACTTTGACACTGAGCTGAGCGGTAAAATCATCAACCGGCTGAATCGATCGATAACTCAGATCACCAATTTTATGCAGATGTTTAGCAATAACTTCTTGCAGTTTATTGTGACGACGGTGTTCGCCTTGGTGGCGGTAGCATATTACAGCTGGCCGGTGGCGCTCATGCTACTTTCGCTTTATCCGATCTACATCTGGATGACTACCCGGACGAGTGGAAAATGGCAGAAATATCAGGCGGACAAGAATAAGCATCTTGATATCGCCAGCGGACGGTTTGCCGAAGCAGTAAATCAGATAAAAGTGGTAAAAAGCTTCCGGCGCCAGTCGGGTGAGCTCAAGTTTTTTGACAGGCATATGCGGCGGATGGTGGCTATCAATACGCCTCAATCCAAACTGTGGCATGTCAGTGATTTTCGGCGGCGGTTGGTGCTTAATGTTATCTTTTTGGTGGTGTACGTATATGTGTTTGTGGCGGCAGCGCAAGGCCACCTGTCACCTGGGCAGGCAGTAGCGCTCGTATTATTCGCGCAGCAGATTAGGATTCCGATTTTTACGATCAGCTTCCTTGTCGAAAACACCCAGCGTGCCGTGGCCGACAGCAAGGATTACTTCGAGATTATGGGCCTGAAGCCAGCGATCGCCGATCAGCCGGATGCCGAACCGCTTGCAAGCGGCCCAGGTGAGGTGCGGTTTGACGATGTTAGATTCCGGTATGATGGTGGCAAGCAGGTACTCAGTGGAGTGAGCTTCGCGGCTCATCATGGCAAAAAGCTGGCCTTGGTTGGCGAGAGTGGTGAGGGCAAGACGACAATTACCAATTTGCTGCTCAGGCTATATGAGGTGGACGGTGGATTAATTACTATTGATAGGCAAAATATTGCGAGCGTCACACAAGCTAGTCTGCATGATGCGGTAGGAGTGGTGTTTCAGGAGCCGGCATTGTTTAGCGGTACGATTCGTGAAAATATCGCCTATGGCAAGCCGGCTGCTACCGATGATGAGGTTAGGAAAGCGGCTCAGGCGGCCAATGCTCATGAGTTTATTACAAAATTTGAAGAGGGCTACGATAGTGAAATCGGCGAACGCGGCCTCAAACTCAGTGGGGGTCAAAAACAACGTATCGCGATTGCCCGGGCACTCCTCAAAGATGCGCCTATCCTGATTCTTGACGAAGCGACCAGCAGCCTGGACACCAAGAGCGAGCGTGCCGTTCAGGAAGCGCTCGATACGCTGATGCAGGGCCGGACGACGATTATCATTGCCCACCGCCTCAGTACTATCGCCCATGTCGATCAGATAGTTACGCTGAGCGGTGGCAAAATCCAGGAATCGGGTACGCCAGCCCAACTTGAGAAATCGGGTGGTATCTACGCCAAATTACTTGAACTGCAACGACTCGCCCCGGGCGAAGCCAAAGACAAGCGGCTCAAGAAGTTCGACATCGCCGCCTAGCCCGTCTGCCATCGTGTGGTACAATTTGAAAAGACACAAAATAAATCCAGAGGGAGTGACTATTGTATGGCCACTGGCAAAGAAATCCGTGACCGCGTGTTCGCGATGAGTGGGGCAATATTATTTTTTGTAACGTCGATTGCATTGACTGTTGTCGTCATCTGGCAGGTTATGCAAGACAATAAGGCTCAGAAGAACGATACTGCTTCGACTTCACAGTCGAGCGGCGAGAAGCTAAAAGGCACGAAGCTATCGGATTTCACTCCGGTTTCAGAAGTGAGCGAAGTGCAGGTCACTGATTTGAAGGTGGGCGACGGCAAGGAGGTCACTTCTGTCGACAATACGGTCACCGCCGACTACACGGGCGCACTGGCATCGGATGGTACGATCTTTCAGAGTTCATTGGATGCCGGGCAGCCGTTCACGACTCAGTTGACTGGTGTTATCAAGGGCTGGCAAACCGGTATGATCGGCATGAAAGAGGGTGGTGAGCGGCGTATTGTAATTCCGGCTGCCGAGGCCTACGGGTCGCAAGCCCAGGATGGCATTCCGGCTAATTCAAACCTCGTGTTTGATATCACGCTTCATAAAGTCGAATAAGATCACTACAAGAAGGAGACTAGATGGACAATTTTACCCCAATTACCGACCCGGTTACGCAGCTTACGGTCACGGATATCAAAGAAGGCGACGGAGATGCCGTCCAGCCCGGTGCGACGATAACCGCGCATTATACCGGCGCGCTCGCGGCGACGGGTGACGTGTTTCAGAGCTCGAAGGACTTTGGCCGGCCGATCCAGTTCGGTCTGGGCCAGGTTATTAAAGGCTGGACTGATGGCGTGCCCGGCATGAAGGTCGGCGGCATTCGGCGGCTGGTGATTCCGGCAGAGCAGGCATACGGCGCAGCGCCCCCTCCTGGCTCGGGCATTCCGGCGAATGCCCCACTAGTCTTTGATATCGAACTTGTTTCCATCGATGGCTAGAAGCTTTGGGTAACACGAGGCCCATTAATGACAAAAAACACAACATATAGCGTATTGAAGTAAGCACAAGCACTAGATATACTGTGAGGGTTGGGTTAAAATAGAAATAGAACTGAGGAGGGTAGCAGTTTACTATGGCCAAAAAAATTACGATCTTTACTACGAACACGTGCGCGTATTGTGTTATGGTCAAAAAATGGCTAACCCAAAAAGGTCATGCGTACGAAGAGGTTAACATCGACCAGCATCCTGAGCGCCAGGCCGAGGCATTGCAACTCAGTGGCGCGCTGACGGTGCCGGTCACGGTCGTTACCAAGCATGATGATACTCGCGAAGTTGTCGTTGGCTTCAATCTTTCCAAGCTTGCGCCAGCGGTCGCCTAGTATATGAATATATATTGGGCTGTATGGTTCTTGTTGGTTGCGGCTGCAATTACTGCTGGCATATTAGCTAGTCGTCGTCAAAAGTCCCGTCTCAATCAGATCATGACATTCATAACGATTGTGGTGGCAATCATGTGGTTCGGCACGTTATTTCTTTGGATGGCGCTGCCAAATATTCTAAGCCTTTCAGGCTTGATGTAATGAATAGCTAAACTTGAGACACTACGAAAGGCGCGTAATGGCAGAAACGACAGACAGTAAACTAACAGAAATTCCGACACACGAAGTAATTATTATCGGCGCTGGCCCGGCAGCCCTGACCGCGGCGATTTATACAACGCGTGAGGATATTGATACGGTGCTATATGAACGCGGCGTGGTAGGCGGATTGGCGGCGGTCACCGATATGATCGACAACTATCCCGGCTTCCAAAAAGGCGTCGAGGGCTTGACATTGGCTACGAATCTTCAGGAGCAAGCCGAGCGCTTCGGGGCAGTGATCGAGTACGGCGAAGTAACTAAGATTGTCGACGAGGGTGCATATAAACGCCTTGAGACGACCGACGGCGACAAGCGCGCCAAGGCGGTGCTGATCGCTACCGGCAGTGATTATAAGAAGATCGGCGTGCCCGGCGAGCAGGAATTCTACGCCAAAGGTGTACATTATTGCGCAACCTGCGACGGTGCGTTTTACCGTGACAAGCGACTGGTTGTAGTGGGTGGCGGTAATTCAGCGGTACAGGAAGCGATTTTTCTCACCAGGTTTGCGACACATATAGACCTGCTTGTCCGCTCTACTATCAAGGCGAGCGATGTACTTCAGAAGGATCTGGAGCGCTATGTGGCCGATGGAAAAATCACCATTCATCTGGGTACGACTACTGACGAGATTGTTGGCGAAGCTACTGAGGGCGGCGTTGGTGCTAAAGTTGTCAAGGTCGTGGGTACTCAAGACGGCCAAAAAGTCGAGTTTCCAACCGATGGCGTGTTTGTGTTCGTTGGCCTCAGCCCGAACTCACAATTTCTTAAGGATTCTGAGATCAAGCTCGACGAAATCGGTTTTGTTAT
>JBDHUK010000064.1:0-5348 GCA_039809165.1 Saccharimonadales bacterium (SeqCode)
CGGTGAACCGTGGTTATTCCAGCTCACGATGCCGGCATTGGCAATGTGGGGTGCTGCCGTACAAGCTTGCGTGGGTGTTTGCATGGAAACACCGGCGGCGGCGTCGCCGCCGGTGATGGTGGGGTAGGGGCGAGTCTGCGCATATGTTGTCGCCGGCGCGGCCAATAATGCCACGCAAGCAAATGCCAGCGCTGTTCCGCCCATTGCCAAACGCTGCATAAACTTCTTGCCAGCCATACTTAGCCACAGTATACAAAACCATAAACGTTTCGGCAAGCTCTAACCTCTGACGTAAAATCCGGTACCGCATAACACGCCACCCCAGTTGTGCCAACACATATGAACGTAGCCGTCCAGTCTCATTGCGATCGGCCGAGTCCACCACCTCCTCCAAACGCTCCTACTCCCGGTGGCCGGAATACAATTCCCTGAGTAGTGCCTGCTGAACAGATGGAACGGATGCGGTCTGGAGAAGTCCGGCACCATCGCCTGTTCGGCCTTCGGTGTCAAGTTTTTTGGCTATTTCCCACCTGTTTGCATCCAAAATTATATTCATGGCCATGCCCGTCGCATCCGATGCAGCACCGAGCGGAGCATTTTGCAATCGTCCAGTAATTTCATCGATATCATAGGTGCCGTCGTAGTATAAATCGAGCCCTGTCTGGGCGTCGGCCAAACACCACGCATCCACTGTCAAACGCACCACGGCCGGCAGTTTTTCCAGCACCGGCGATAGCTTGTCTGGCCCATAATAGCCGTTACAAATCTCGGAAACTAAGCTACTCAAACTAATTTCCTGTTCCTCGGAGAGTTCAAAGTCAGGAAACTGATCATGGATATCTCCGTCGCGTACAACGACCTGCTCGTACACGTCCCCTTCCATTTCATTCAGTATAACCGAAAACGGAGGCCGCTCGCCTCGCATGTAGCCGGCGAAAGCTTGTTTGATAACCTCTTCCCATGATAATGACTCGTCTATCTCCGCTGGCGGCTTATCTGAAGTTTTTTGAGCGACAGCCCGTTCGCTTGCCGTACGGTATTTTGCGACCAAATCCGTAGCCAGCCGGTCACGCGCCTCTTGCCAAGCGCTCGCCTCGGCATCATATCTGTGGAATTCAGTAAATTGGTCAGGGTCGAATGGAGTAAGCCCATTCTGTTCGGCCATATCAAATTGATCGTCTTGGTCGAATTGGTTGCCGGATGAGGCATCAGGGAGTTGGTTAAATGGTTGTTCGCTCATTGTGTGTCGTTCGTATTTGTTCTGATTAATTACTATTTACATAGTAGCATATTTTTATGATTTTGCAAGTTTACCTGCTAATACCCAGTATAATACCCCGAAAAACGCTGTGAGCTACTGCTAGACGCATTAGGTTATCTACTCGTGGCAGTTTTATGAATTTAATATTAATTTACGGCCTAATTTACCGGTTTTAATCGACAAATTCATATTAAATTCATTGGACGGCCCCCCGATTTATTTGGTGTCCGCGAGCTGCTTGTACACCTTATCCAGGTGCTTTTTCAATGCAGGATGGCGATGTTCGATAATCGTATAGCTCGCATCCGTGGCCTGCAAGACGATCTTACGCTCCTGCGGGCTCATGGTCCTTAGAAGCTTCCGAACTTGAGAAGTATACACCAGCGTCACGTCCGTAAATGTCGCCATCATTTCATTGGCGTTGTCGCGTGGGTGACCCAAGTACTCCTTATACATGTACTCGGTGTCTACGAACTGTGATTCGCTTAACCGCTTGAACAGCGAAAAGTCGACGACACTACCTATCCACATATCCAGGACAGCCTCGAACTCCGGCAGGTCTTTGGCATTCTCTATCGCCGAGTCGGCCGTCTTCGATGGATCTTCTGAGCCGGACTTGTCGGCAATGTAGCGCATCAGGTCGCCAAGCGTCACCTCCTGGCAATCAGTAAATCTCAAATCTTTGGCAAAATATGAATCCATGGCCAATGGGTCTTCGAGCAATTTCGAGATGTTGCCTTTCTCTATTTCGGACTTCAGTTTGCGGTACAGCTTTTTGTCGCTATTCGGTACTTTGGCGATCAGAGCGTCGAGTTTGTCAGGGAAAATCGCGGCGTAATTCTGGAAGCCACGGTAGGCATCACGGCTCAGCAGCGTACAGGCCTGCTTGACCTTGGCGGCCTCGGCTTTCGTCACGCTGGACTTTTCAGCAAACGCTGAATTCACCAGGCTATGGACGGTTTCGTGCGTCATCGCCGAACGCAGCTGATCGACGGATGTCGAATCATCCCGTGGCAGGACCATGACGATTTCGCGCGAATTCGGGGCATAAAACGGATTGTACTCATCTGCGATCACGAACCGCATGCTCAGCAAATCGCCACGCCTGAAGGCAGCCTCAAGCAGCGGCCGGTTAGCCGCAATCACGGCTTCGATCGATTTTTGAGCCTCCGGGCTGAGACGGCTCTTATCCTCAACCCGGAAACGCATCGCGCCATCCTCGGCGTAGACTTCGGCAAACTGGTCGTACGTAGTGTCCGGTTTGTACGAATCACGAATTTGTTTTCGGCCCCTCACATCACTCAGGTCAATCGGCGCACTGCCGTCAGCAATCCTATCCACATGGACTTCGGCGTTTCTGACGGTCGGCATGTGATTGTGCCTAGCGACTTCGGTACTGATAAGCCCCTCAATTTCGCCGCTCAAATCACCATACCGAACCCGAAGGCTATCAGTTAAGTTGGTCGTGGCCGTTCGCATGTCCCTGGCGGCATCATCTGCGACGTATTGGCGAGCATCGAGCTTGTCAGCCGTCCGATATTTCAACTCACTAACATTGTACGGTTCCCGGCCGATCTCCCAATAAGCATCATCCGGATTGTATGTTCGCATGGCCCTTCGCGCCATGGCACGTACTGTGGGGTCGGACAGTCCCTTGATATGGCGCTTCACTTGTTTCAGGCTGATACCTCTATAGCCGAGCCTGTCAAAATCATCGTCGATAAGCTGCGCTTCGACATTCGCCATGGCCAGCTCTCGCAATTTTTTGTCACTGATATCAGCCAGGTCGCGCTTGGCTGCCGCCACATCTTTGGCGTCGAAGTAGGCGCCCAAATCGGCCGCGTCCGCCGCGTCCAGCGTCTCTGCGACTTTCATAACTTTGGCCGTATTGGTGTTGTTCCACTTGGAGCCCTGTAGGTAGGTGCGGACTGCGGCCGGTTCGATGTCATTATTACCCACCCGATCGAGCAGTTTGCCAACATATGTTGTCATGACAGCCGTCGTAGCACGCTTGGCGAGCTTCGGATCGCCTATCGCCCCGAATGCGGCATTCATTTTGTCCGGGTCAGGCTGCTCATCGTCTGATTCGTTAGTAAACGTCCGGATGATATCTGCCGCTCGCTGCTTGCTCGCCGCAGCCTGAAGTGTCGGCCCACCGATAACGTGGCCCTTTTCCGCACCGAGTAGATCGGAGGCTTTGTCACCCCCTTCACTACCGACGAGGACATCGAGCACCGTCTGGGTAGCGGCGATCCGCTTCGCAAGCTCGTCCGTCGGGGACGAATCTCCATCAACAATACGCTCTATACGAATATCCGGCTCGTCATCGGGAGCGCAACCAGCCGTCGCCAGCGACGCACCCACTGCGGCGGCGGCAGTCAGCCCTGCGATAGTGCGGCGAAAGTTATGTGAGGCTTCGATGCGTGGCATGTTTTTACCGATTATGCGTTAAGATGTTGAATCTTAGTTAAACATTAGCACATTTTTGCTAATTTTGCAATGTTTTTGTACAATCGATCAACTGTTAACGCACAGCCGCCTTGTGCAAGATCGATGACGCCAGCGTCTGATACGGGATGCCCTCTTCCATGGCTTTGCGCTTCAGCTTGTAGAGGTCGCGCTCCGAGAGGCGAATGTTGATATTACGGGTCTTGTTGAGCGTGGCTCGGGCCGCAGCTTGCGCTTTGGCCTTTTCGGCGGCCTGGTTGGGAACCGGTACGAATTCACCGGCCTCGATAGCTTCGTACAATTCGCGCTCTTCGTCATCCAGGTCCTGGGGGTCAAAATATTGCATGGTCATATTCCTTACCGATCTTTCTTAATGCCTACTATGCTACACTGGGAGCTATCATGTCCATATCCGAATGGTCCGATCCGAATCTTGCCGATACATATGCCGGGAAAGCCGCCGATCCGGCAGTAAACTGGTTTGAATACGAGGTCAATGTGCCTGCCATGCTGGCAATCATGCCGAGCGGTGCGCAGCATGTCCTGGATTTCGGCTGCGGCGCTGGCGATGTGACAACCATGCTGGCCGATCGGTATCCCAAAGTCGAGGGATGCGATCCTTCCGTGGCCATGCTCGAACACGCACGCCACGACTTCCCTGGCCTCACGTTCTTTACGTGGGACGCCACTCAGCCACTTCCCGACAAACAAGGATATTACGACGCGGTGTTTTCCAAGCTGGCACTGCATTTCGTCCCCGATCTACGGCCGGTGGCCAGCAATCTGTTCGGCGTACTCGGGGAGGGCGGTAGCCTGGTGTTCTCAGTCCCACATCCGTTTAGTACGGTCAAGAAAACACCCGACGCGAACTACTGGCAGCAAGCATCTTACCAAACGCCCATCGGCTCTTATGGCGTTCAGGTGACAATGATCCATCGCAGTCTAGAGGAATACATAGCCCCGTTTACCGAAGCCGGCTTCGTGTTGACTACATGCCATGAACCGCGCATACCGGCCGATATCGCTCACCAAAACAACGCTGCCGCCAGCGAGCTGGCGGCACCCAAGCGGCTCAATATCCGGCTGACTAAACCCTAGCCGCTTGGTTATATATCCTTATATGTTCTTTCGTTGCGGTTTGTGATGTGAAGTACCTCGTACTCACCGCCCACCAGCTGGCAAATTATTCTTACTCCGCCAACTCGAATCCTCACATAACCCGGTTTTCCTTTGAGTGATTTTACGTCAAGCATATCCAGATTGCCTTGGGCTATACACCGCAAGGCTTCACGCACCCGAGCGAGCTCCCTGGCACTCAATTTGCCTAAAAACTTCTTTATTTTGTCGCTCATCTACAATACCTAATCTAGGTCATCGATTATATCAAGCAACTTCTTGGCAGGTATGCCTCGCCCATCCTCATCACGCAAGTCGATGCCTTCGTCCCACTCACCCAGCGTGTCACCCCACTCATCAACGATTCGCTGGCCTTTGATGCGGCGAACCAGCGTCTCCCGAATAAAATCACTCCTGCTTGCAAACTCGCTTTGAGCAGCTTTGTCGATTTTTTTGACAAGTTCTTCGGGCAATGTGATGTTTATAGTCTTACTACTCATACATAAAGCATACATAAAGCATA
>JBDHUK010000065.1:0-5229 GCA_039809165.1 Saccharimonadales bacterium (SeqCode)
CCAAACGTCACAATCGTAAGCAGCACCAATTTGCCGCCGACCTCAATGATGCCACGGTCATTGATACCGAGCGGATAGAGCGTGATGATCGCATACGCCGCTACAACGCTGAAGCCGGTCACCGAAATAATTTTGACGATCGCCCCTACGAAATCCCACGTAATAAGCTTACGATCACGTCTGACCATAACAGTCATAAGGATTACCACCTCAAGTGTCGCCACCACGGACTGCGCAAATGCCAAGCCAGCCACTCCATATGCGGTCGGCCGCGACAGCCAGTAGGCCAGTGCTATGTTCAAGAAAATGATAAAGACCGAAACCAATAGCGGCGTTACCGTATCTTTTTGGGAGTAAAACCACCGCGAGATCAGGGAGTAAATCGTTCGGAAGAAAATTGCCCCGGCCAAAAACCCGAATACGATTGCAATATCCGGAGCATTCTGGCTGAATATCAGGCGCGCCAGGTAGCCTCGGGCGAAGAACGATATCACCACAATCGGCGCCGTCAGCCATACCATCAGCCTGAGGGTTTTTAAGAATTCCTTACGAAATAGATCGGGCCGACCCTGACTCAACCGTTCGTTCAGCCGAGGAAATACCGCCGTCGAGATTGCCGTACCGACAAGCAGTACCGGCGCGGTATGCAGCACATATGCGTTGTTATAATTACTGATGCCCGTGGCACCGGCGACTTGTGAAGCGAACCGTGTATCAGTCACGCTCTGCACCTGGTCAATGCCCTGATCGAGCGAGCGCGGCGGCAGCTGGCGCAACATGGCCCGGAAATCGCGGCTTCGCCACATAATCTTGGGCCGCCAATGAAAATCAGTCCCAATCAAGCCGAGCGACACGATCGCCAGCTGCAAAATACCGCCGGCCAAGGCACCCAGACCCAGACCCACAATACCAATGCTGGTGTCTTTGAAGAGATAAATACTGACAATGATGCTCAAGTTATAAAACAGCGGAGCGACCGCGTAGAAGAAGAATCGACCGATCGTTTGCTGGGCGGCAGTGATAATACCTGAGATGGTAAACAGGAAAGGGTTGAGTGCCAGAAAACGCATCAGGGCCACGGCATTGTCTTTTTGTTCCGGCAACATACCTGCCGCCACCAACTCAATGAGGGGATGCGCAAATACCAATATGACCACACCGACAAATAACATGAGGAGAGCCAGCAGGTTCATAAGGCTGGCCGAAAGCTCCCACATGCCTCGCTTGTCGCCCTTATGCAGCCTATCGGCCAAGTATGGCATAAAGGCGACGCCGAGCGCGCCGGCCGCAATCGTGTAAAAAAAGAAATCCGGAATATTGAAGGCCGCAAAATACACGCCAGCGCGCTCGGCCAACGGAGTATGAGGATTGTCGAAGTTGGCGTTAATGAGCTTGGTGCGTAAGAATCCAAGCACCTGGCCAATCATTGTCGTACCAATCAGGAGCAACGCCACACTGCTGAGTGGAATACGCTTTTTGAGTCTGGAGTGCACGGATGTTGCCATAAATACGCGTCGGTTGCCAGCCTTAGTGGAGGCTGATCTCTTCTTCAATTATGCCACTTTTTGGCCCGGCTGGCTGTGTTGTTTTTCGTTTACGGCGACGAGTCCGTTTACGTTTGGGTTTGGTGGGCGTTTCCAGAGCTTGTTCGCCCATATGTTTGACCTTGTCAATTATGAGACTGGCTGGCGAGGTCAAGGTTTTTGGCTTGACTGGGCTTGGCGCAGTCTCGGACCGAGGCTGGGTTTGTGGTGGTGATGCGACAGGCTGTGCCGAGGAGTAGCGGCCACCCACATAACGCTCCACCGACTCGCGAGAATAGGCATAACGATTACGGCTGCTCTCAACAATAGCCGCACTATAATCCTGGCCAGCTACCGGTAAGTTCAAGCTAATTGACGAAAAGGCTGGTGTTTTTTCGCCCTCAATCGTCATACTGATAACAAAATGCCGGTTGTGCATGTGCACCAAATCATACTCCTCAAACTTCGGCTCGAAATAGCGAAGCATCGAGCGAGCATCGTCCGCACCCATACGGAAGGCGACTATTGAGCCGACGTTACCAAAGACAGCATCCTTCACTTCACTCGACATCTGTGCCGTGTATTGGTTAGCCACTGTCAGATTCAAACCGTATTTGCGCGCTTCGGACAAGATCGTGGCGAATGAATCGGTGGCAAAGTTCTGGAACTCATCGACATACAGATAAAACGGCGTGCGCTGCTCAGCCGAAATGTCAGCCCGACTCATAGCGGCGAGTTGAATTTTGGTCACCAACAGGCTGCCAAGCAGCGCGGCATTGTCTTCGCCGAGCAAACCACGACTCAGGTTTACCAGTAGAATCTTGCGCTCGTCCATAATCTGGCGGACATTGAAGCTTGATTTTGGCTGGCCAATAATATTACGCACCAACGGGTTTGCCGTGAAGGCCCCGACTTTGTTGAGCACCGGTGCCACCGCCTCGGCGGCGAATTTATCATTCCAGCTCGCAAATTCCACCGTCCAAAACTGCCGGATAACCGGATCTTGGACATACTTTAATACTTCGGTTCTAAACTTTTTGTCAGTTAATATCCGGGTAATGTCCAGCATTGTGGCATTTGGATAATCAAGCAAAGCCAGCAGGCTGTAACGCAAGATGTATTCAAGCCGCGGCCCCCAGCTGTCGAACATTCGCTTAAGCACGCCGATGAGCTCCGAGGCTGTATGTGTTTTGAGCTTGGGGTCGGTAACTTCCATCGGATTGAAAGCCATCGGAAAATCAGTGTCAGCCGGATTGAAATAGATAACGTCAGCCACTCGCTCCGCCGGGATGCGCCGTAATGTGTTAACCGCATAATCACCATGAGGATCAATGACTGCAAAACCATACGAACTATAGATATCAGAAATGGTCAGCAGCTCCAGCAAGCCCGACTTGCCCACCCCGGTTTGTCCAATAATATACAGATGCCGGGAACGGTCGGCGCGAGGCAAACCAAACATGGTGTTGTGACCACGAAAGTTTGTCGTGGCGATCGGACTCAGGTCAGCGCGATATTCCGGCGTTACCACGGGCAGATTGGCCGGCGGCTCTGCCGTCTGGGATGATGCCCACAAAATATATGGTGTCTCCACGTTAGTGTGGGGCAAATGGCATAGCGTCGCCACTTCTTCGATGTTCAAAATATAACCCTTACGGTTGAATGCGCGGTTACGGTATAAGTCCAGCATATACGGTTCAGCTGATAAGCGCTTCTGATCAAAACCATTCAAATACGTCGTATTGAACTGCTTATAGCTGGCGATTATTGACTGGATTTTCATGCGTGCCTGATGTATGTCGCCGTGACCGCGATACACTACCCGGATCTGCGACTCAAAAGCCAGTTTCTGACTTTTGGTCTCCGCGCCCTTGGCGCGGACTGATTCATATTCGACCGGCTTGCCGGCCGAAGCCGCCTCCGGCGGCTTCCATAGAACCTTAGCCAGCCCGGCCACGTTCGTGGCGCCTGCCCCGGCTTTTGTGCGAGCTATATAACGCTCGCTGCGATGATGCCAATTGCTTGCCGCCGGACGCATCACAACCTGCACCCAAGCCTCCTCGTCGGGCTCAAACTTGGCGAAAGTCGCCGTAATCGCCGCCAGCGGATCAACTTCAAAGCTCTGGAATGTTTTGATCGGCAGCACATCGGCCGTGCTCAACTTAAGCTCAGTTGCCAGCATAGCACTGAAGTCATCTTTGCCAGCACCTCGGATCGTCGTATAATCCGGCACTTCCGAGATTTGCACCGATGGATACTGGGCGTACATTTGCTCTTCGACGTAATTCTTGAGATAGGCCGGCACCCACACATAGAATCCGATCCGACGATTGATGACGGCAATCTCAAAACTGATACGTTCGCGGATCGTCACCTGGAACAAGCCGTGTGCCGGGATTGTGAGCAAGCCAAACAAACTCGCGAACATCTGTTCCGCGGCAAGCTCTTTTTTATCGTTCGTCCGAGGAACCTGCAACAACAGAACGACCCCTGATTCAAGGGGTGCATCCGAGTCGGAATGTCTGCTAGTCCGTGCCATATGCTCAAAATAGATACATGCAAGCACTGCGGTGCCCCTGTATCAGTTTATTATCGCATTTTCATGCCATAAAATACAGAAACGCCCTATACAGCCAGCGTCGTGGGCCTAAAGACAAAACATTGTAAATTGCACCACCATACGACTACGAGGAAATCGGGTCAACCCAAAGCATCCATATGATGCCGCATAAAATGATCAGCCCAATATATATCATGTATACTATACTACAAACTCTAGCCGGATTCTCAAAGCATAAGCAAGCGAAAATCGTAAAATATCACATTCTGGACAGGATATCGCTCACAAAGAAGGGTGCTTCCGAACCCCCTCTAAGAACCTTTCATACCTCCCCTCTGTTACGTGAAGGGGTATGTGGTGTCTGGCGCCGCCACATAGCTCTGAAGCTGGAGGGGAGATTTGGAATGGGGTCTTAATACAGGGCGGCGTCTTTGGGCAGTTTGGCACCCTTGAAGACCGCGCTAATCTCTTCGGCTTCAACCGTTTCTTTAGTCATAAGGAGGTCCTTTAGTGCCTCAAGTTTGTCCATATTCGCACGGATAACCGCCCGAGCACGCACACCGGCTTCCGAGATTAGCTTTTCAACTTCTTGGTCGATGACCTTGGCAGTATCCTCAGAGTAGTCCTTTTCGTGAACCATGCGGTCAAGCATCATACCTTCGTCAATCTTGAAGACTTGGTCGCGGAGTTTGTCGCCCATACCCTGATTGATAACCATGTCACGCGCGACTTCCGCCGCCTTCTGCAAGTCGTTGCTGGCGCCAGTTGTGACCCGATCCTTACCAAACATGATTTCTTCGGCTACACGGCCACCCAAACCTCGGGCCAAAATATCCTTGTATTGAATCAATGATACGTAATAACGGTCCTCGGGTGGGATAAACCACGTGACGCCACCGGTTCCGCCACGTGGGATGATCGTGACCTTGTGTACCGGATCGCTGTCCGGCAATACATGACCAACCAAGGCGTGACCTGCTTCGTGATAGGCTGTCAGAATCTTGTCAGCCTCAGTCATCACCTTGCTCTTGCGCTCCGGACCGATCGCCACACGCTCAAAGGCTTCAGTGACGTCAGCTTGCGTAATTTCATTGTGGTTGTTGCGAGCAGCGATGATCGCGGATTCATTGGCGATGTTTGCCAAAT
>JBDHUK010000066.1:0-5216 GCA_039809165.1 Saccharimonadales bacterium (SeqCode)
GTTCTTATGCTAAGGTGTAAGTATGAGCAATAAAGCATTACTGGAATTGCGCGGATTGACCAAGAAATTTGGTGCGCGAACGGCGGTTGATAGCTTGGATTTGTCGATTCGGAAAGGCGAGATTTTTGGATTTCTGGGGCCGAATGGAGCCGGCAAATCGACGACTATCCGGATGATACTCGACGTGGCGCGACCAACTTCCGGTTCGATACGTTTGTTTGGTATGAGTAATCGCCGTACTCCGGCCGCGCATCGGCGCATCGGTTATTTGTCAGGCGATATGGTGCTCGATGAAGATTTGACCGGGCGGCAATATCTGGACTTTGTCGACAGCGTGTATGGCGGCGATCGGGCTGAACGCCTGAATTACCGGCATCACCTGGCCTATGAGTTGGAGCTTGAAATTGATACCAAGATTGCACGTTATTCCAGAGGCAACCGTCAAAAAGTCGGACTGGTGGCGGCTATGATGCATAATCCGGATTTATTGATTCTCGATGAGCCAAGCAGTGGCTTTGACCCATTAATTCAGGAAGTGTTCATTAAACTGGTGCAAGAATATCGCCAGGATGGTGGGACGGTGTTTATCTCGTCGCACAGCTTGGGCGAAGTCCAGCAGCTGTGCGACCGCGTCGGATTTATCCGCGAGGGCAAGCTTGCCGGAGTGGTGGCAATTGACGAACTTAACCGAACGGCAATCAAGCAGATTCGTGTCGCTGCCGATAAAAGGGTGCTCGGCGAGCTTGCCCGAGGCGCGGCCAGCCTCAAGGGCCTGACCGCTCAAAAAATACAGCCTGGTACGCTGAATTTTACCTACTCAGGTGGGGTGCGACCACTTCTGGTTTGGCTGGCACGGTACGACCTTGATGACTTGACGATTCGTGAACCGGAGCTTGACGAGGTGTTTATGACATATTACCAACGGAGCACGGATCAGGGGTCGTCAGAATGATGCGCGGTTTGCTTGGCAAGATTTTGTATCAAAAGAGATGGTTTATATTCGGCTGGACGCTTGGTTTTGCGGCAATGGCGTTGTTTATGGTCTTGTTTTATCCGTCGTTCAAGGATACGAATCTTGATCAGTTACTGTCGGGGTTGTCGCCAGCACTGCAAAAGGTGGCCGGTGGGTCGGATAGTATGGCGAGTTTGGATAATTATATTTCAGGACAGGTGTTTGCGCTACGGATGCCGATGCTGTCGATTATTATGTCGGTCATTCTATGTGCCGGCCTATTCGTTGGCGATGAGAAGCGTGGGGTATTAACGACTCATCTCAGCCTGCCGCTGAGCCGGACGCATGTGCTGTATGTTAAATTACTGGCGGCATTGATTATTATCGCAGGCACCGCAGTCGGGATGCTGGTCGGGATTGCGCTCGGCGGCGTAATGGTCGGCGAGAGTTTTAGTATGAGCTTGGTGTTACAACACATGGCTGGAACGATGTTAATTGGCTTGGATTTTGCAGTGCTAGTGGTGTTGTTTGGGGCTGGTTTAGCGTGGCGTGGGCTGTCGACCGGGCTGGCGGCAATGGCGGCGTTTACGAGTTATTTGATAAGTTCGATGGTGGCAGTGGTGTCGGCGCTCGAACCGATCGAGAAACTTTCGTTATTCCATTATTATCAAAACCCAAGTCCGATAAGCCTGGAACATGCATTGCTGCTCATGGGATTTGCGGCGGTTTGCGTGGTGTTGGGATGGCTCGGGTTTCGGCGGCGTGATATCGGATCGTAAATAAGGTGATGAGCCAGCAATACCACAATTACTTCGATGATACGGAAGAAGAGGCCGGCTTACCGTGTGAGGATAAGCTGGTATTTGACACCAAGCGCCAGGCGGATGCTTCAGCGAACGTGGTGCAGTATCGGTACGGTAATAAAGTGCATTCGTATCGTTGCCGATATTGCCGGCTGTGGCACTTATCGAGTAATCCTATAGACTGAGTATATGGATTCTGATAGGCCTTTGATCGGCGTTAATCTTGGCGGCTGGCTGGTACTTGAAAAATGGATGACACCTCGCTTGTTTGCGGACGTGTCAGCTCAGGATGAATATGGCTATTCGTTGGTGGCGATGCATGATGCGACGGTGTCGGCACGGCTTACGAAGCATCGCGATACATTTGTGACGGAAAGCGACTTTGCGTGGTTGGCAGAACATGGGGTGCAGGCGGTGCGATTGCCGGTGGGTTATTGGATGTTTGGTGATGAATCGCCCTACCAGGGTACGGCCGTATATGTCGACAAAGCATTTGAGTGGGCGGAGCGGTATAATCTACGCATTCTGATTGATTTACATGGGGCGCCGGGTTCACAAAATGGCTGGGACCATAGTGGACGCGTTGGCCGGGTAGGGTGGCACATGAATGCGGCGAATACCGACAGAACTCTGGCGGTTATCGAGCGCCTGGCAATCCGGTATGGCCGGCGGCCGGCACTGCTTGGCTTTGAGCTCATGAATGAGCCCAAGTGGACGCTGCCTAAGCGTACGCTTCGGGAATATTATGTTCGAGCATATGATATTGTGCGGCGGCATTCGGCCGCCGAGACGTGGGTGGTGTTTCATGACAACTTCCGGCCGCGCCGCTGGCGGCGCGAGCTCGGCCGGCCGAAGTTTGCCAATGTGTACATTGATACGCATTGGTACCAATGCTTTTCTTGGTGGGACAAGTTGCATGGTGTGATGTGGCATCTTCGGAAGGCCGAGCATATGGCCGAGCGGCGGCTCGGCCATATGAGGCGGCGGCATCCGGTGGTGGTCGGTGAGTGGAGCCTGGCGCTCGACCGCCGGTCGAGCGCCAGGCGGCCGGCCGAACTATCGATGGACGATGTGTACAGCGCGTATGCCGCCGCCCAGCAGCGCGGCTTTCGCCGCGCTGCTGCCTGGTTCTTCTGGTCCTACAAAACCGAGCGCAGTGATGCGTGGTCGTTCAAAATGTGCATCGAAAAGGGCTGGCTCAAGCTCAATAGCTAAGTGCGCCTATCAGAAGCTAAAAATAACTTGAAGGATTGGCCGCCTCGATTTGCGTATTTTGCAATTAAGTAATTTAATTAACAGCAGAAACTCGCATGAGTCGCGTAGACTTCAAGAGTACAAATAAACAGCAGGGGAGGTAAGCTATGACAACCAAACAAACTGAAGCCGTGCTCACTGAAAACGGCGTGGCAGCCTTGCAAATGATCGCGCACAAAAAACTACAGTCACAGATCAAGGCCGTGCTGGAGGATTACGACCTCAACCTGACCCAGTGGCTGATCATGAGCAAACTCGAAGAGGAACGGCAAGGACTTCGGACAACCGATCTGGCGCGGTTCATGCACGTTGAAGTGCCGCTCGTAACCATGATGAGCCGGCCACTGCGCAGTCGCGGACTCATTACTAGCGAGGCCCAAACACCGGACAAACGCGAGAAGCTGCTGCGGATAACGGCCAGCGCCAAAAAAATCGTCGATGCCGTTGAATCCAAGTTGCACACGCAACTGGCGAGTATGATACAGGACGTGACCCAAAAAGACATTCAGTCATACTTCAAAGTTTTGAACAATATCGTCGCTAGCCCTGCTGCGGTATGACTGATTTCAGAAGTGTAAATCAGCCGGTTACCACGTCCACTTACTGAGCAGTATTGCCAGATCGGCCGCGCCGACAATGCCGTCATTATTGAAGTCGGCGGCAGGGTAGTTTTTGCCGTCATTCGAGATCAACAAGCTCAGATCCAGAGCGTTCACCCGGCCATCATTATTGACGTCACCGGGTGCGGAAGCGGTGCTGACGTTACCGTACAATCCAATTTCCCAGATGGAATTACCCCAGGTGGTATTCCAGCGGTCTTTGGCAACAATGCGGAAATATCGTCCGGTAGCAGATCCGCTAAAGCTCGTTATGTCGACCAGTTGTTTCTGTGAGTTATTTGTTGTGCCGCTTGCCACGGTGGTCCAAGAGGTGTTATTGGCCGAGACCTGTATATCGTAGTTCTTAATAGTGTCAGCAGCCCACAGGATGCTCACCTTATTCAACGCATAGGTAGCGCCCAAGTCGGTCGTGACTGTCGCTCCATCTGCCGGCTGTGATATCCAACGAGTTGACTCATCCTTATCGTTGACATTCGCCACCGGATTGCCAGCCTCGCTTGTCGAGTCAGCTACCGACGAAACGAAGGTCTTGCCGTTCGCCAGGTTATCGGTCTGCGAAATCACTGGTGTCGGCGTAGTTCCTCCGCCGCCCGGCTCATAAATGCCGCCGGATCCCCAGCTCAATGATTGGTATGTCGAGGCGGTGATCGGCTGCCTTGCCTGCGAGCCGTAAATCGTATATTCCGGCCACAGGTTGAAGTAAATCTCGTACAAAAGTTTGCCTGACGTCGTTCCGGCATGCGTATTCATCCAGGCATTGATGTATTTCATAAACACATCATTGTCACCGCCGTTCTTGCTGCCGTCGCTATTGGTGCCGTTGGAGCCGGGGCTGGCATTGCCCCATTCGCCAATCGCGAACGGCTTACCCTTCGATTCGGCAAATTTACGCCAGGATTCGAGACCGACCGGCTGGCTGCCGTTCATGCGGTTGAACTGTGTGTCTAGACAGGCAGTGGTACCGCACCACGGGTAGGTGTTGTACCAGTCAACGCAAACCACATCCACCGTATTAGGATCCGGGAAATAGTCTACCGGACGGGCGGTCGCGCCACCGAAATTTTCTTTGCTCGGGCACCAGGAGCTGTGCGCTTTGGGCAATACCGACTTCATAACGCCGTACCAGCGAGCCCAAGCTGTCTTATAGTTTGCTTCTTGGCCTGACATGACCTTCCAGGGGTAGCCGCCGTTCATTTCGTGTCCGAAGCGGAAATACAAGTATGATTCATTCTTGCCCTTGTCGGTCCAGTTCGCCTTAGCGGCTTGGGCGGCTTGGCGCCAGCGAGCATCATAGGCGCCATTGGCGGCATTGGCCCAGGTTTCACCCTCGAAAATAGCCCCGATCGCGATGTCGATTGGTTTGTTCCAGTTTGCATACTTGCCGCCAGGTACCAGATTCCACACGCCTACCTGGGCAGCCGGGGATACATCGTTCCAGTCGCCGGCAATTGTTACTGTTTCGCCGCGCCACGATTGGAATGCGCCGCTGGGCGTGCTATCGCCCGATGCGCCCGACATCCAGCCGGTCGTGGCAGCTTTGGCTTCATGGGGTTTTTGATCGTTGACTAGCGCCAACGAAGCGGTGGC
>JBDHUK010000067.1:0-5216 GCA_039809165.1 Saccharimonadales bacterium (SeqCode)
TTCTATATGTAATATACCATAAGTGGAATCTGCCGAATTGTGATTTGTATCATTGCAAACGTATAATATTGACGAGTTTACAGAGACAATAAGGTATACTGTTAGGTGATATGCAGATGAAAAACAGTGCGATACGAGTGCGGAATCTTAAAAAGGCCTATGGCGACAATCAGGTGCTCAAGGGTGTCAATTTTAATATTGAGCGTGGTTCCATGCTGGCTCTTCTCGGGCCGAACGGCGCCGGCAAGACTACGACCGTCAGAATATTAAGTACGCTGTTGCCATATGATAGTGGCACAGTGATGATTGATGGGGTTGATGTTGGCGCGGATCCGACCGCAGTGCGAAGGCTGATAGGCCTAACCGGTCAATCAGCCTCTGTTGACGATCAGCTCACTGGTCGTGAGAACTTGGTCATGATTGGCAGGCTTTATCGCTTGACGAAGTCAAGTGCCGCCGCCAGGGCGCAGGAGCTTCTCGAAGAGTTTGACCTTGTCGATGCCGGCGATCGGCCGGCTAAAACTTATTCCGGCGGCATGCGCCGCCGCCTGGATCTGGCGGTCAGTCTGATTGCTGCGCCGCCTATTATTTTTTTGGATGAGCCGACGACCGGCCTCGATCCGCGTTCGAGGTTAGCGATGTGGGGAATGATTGAAAGACTCAAAGAACGTGGCACGACTATCTTGTTGACCACGCAGTATCTCGATGAAGCTGATCGCTTGGCCGACAAAATAATCGTGATCGACGGTGGTAAGGTTATTGCCGAAGGTACGGCACGCCAGCTCAAGGATCGTATTGGCCGCGACCGACTTGAGCTTACATTCGCCACTGCCGCGGTCCTTGATGCTGCGGCTCAGAAGCTGGCGCGTCGCAGTCCGGATCTCAACCGTCCAGAAAAGTCGCTCAGCTTGAGCATTACTGCCCCGGACGCTGATGTACGCAACGCCCTCGAAGATCTGGCATCTGCCAAGATCAAAGTAGTATCTATCGCGATTCATAAACCAACTCTGGATGACGTATTTATGGTATTGACGGGCAAGCAAGCGGCTGTTACCAAGCAGAAAGGAAAGCATAATGGCCGTTGAATTACAGTTCAAAAAGCACTCCCTTGTCGGTTCGTGGCTCTATGACACCGGCCTGATGATTAAGCGCAGCAGTACGCATATTATTCGCAATACCGATCAGTTGCTGGGAACATTCTTCCAGCCCATCATGTTCCTGCTCTTGTTCGCGACTGTTTTTGGCGGTGCTATCAGTAAGGCTCTGCCACCTGATGTGCCTTATCTTAACTTCCTGATGGCTGGAATTATCGTGCAAACGCTGGCATTTGGTTCGACGACAACCGCCATCGCCATTAGTAATGATTTATCAAAAGGTATCATGGATCGCTTCCGCTCATTGCCGATGACACAAATCGCGGTCGTCAACGGTCATGTTATATCAGATCTGTTCCGTAACATGCTTTCGACGGTGGTGATGCTCGTTACTGGCCTGGTGGTAGGATTTCGCAGCAGCGCAAGCCCTCTTGACTGGCTGATGATATTGGCGATTTTGATGCTGTTTACCTTTATGTTTTCGTGGCTGGCGGCAATTGTTGGTATCCTTGCCAAAAGCGTTGAAGCTGTACAGTGGCTGAGTTTTATCATTGTATTTCCGCTGACATTTGCGAGTACTGCGTTTGTGCCTACGGAGGGCATGAACCGTTTTCTAAAAGCGTTTGTGGAAAATCAGCCGCTCACTCATGTGATTGAGGGGGTCCGTGGTCTGATGCTCGGGACGCCTACGGGCGATCACATCATAATGTCTATCGTATGGTGTGTTGGTATCACGGCTGTAGCTATCCCAGTGTCGGTATTGTTGTTTGCCAAAAAGACTCGCCAATAACGAGGGCGGCTACCAGCCTCCACCTCCGCCGCCTCCACCTCCGCCGCCAGAGGATCCTCCGCCCGTGGAGCCGCCCGACGAAGAACTGGCCGCTCCGCTGTATGTTGAGGTGGTGCTAAAGCTGGACATGGCACTACTGAATATAGCCGCATTGAATACTGCCGTGTTTCCGCTATACCATTCGGGTGATTGCTTGAGTGACTCATAGTATTGCCCCAGCTGCTTATTCCAGTCCTTTTCAAGGCCAAATAAGATCGCATAGGGGAGAACTTTTTCATATAGCTTGAGGAGCTGGCGCTTGTCATTGGTGTTAATCGGGGCATCGAGTTTTAGTGCGCCGTTTGGGCTTTGTAGCATGTTAAGCCTGTCGGCCTCGGCGGTTTTAATATACATCTGCAGGCCTTGTAAATACTGCCAAAGCATCAAGCCTTTGTCGGTAAGAGGGTATAAGAGAAAGCTGAGTACGATGCTAACGATAGCGACTATGGCGATCCAGATTGATACGGTCAAGATTGCGACGACGATGAGTACTAGGGCGGCTCGCCGGAACCAGCTTCGCGCGACATTGTCTTTGATACGCAGTCCGTAGATGCCGCGAATATTTTTGTCTATCTTGCCTTTATTGTCGCTCACCCTCATATATAACGTCGTGTCTTTGCGGAGATCCGACATATTCAATCGTGTGCCAACCGAGGTGGTTGGAAAAATATCTCGAAAAATCTCCTGTTCTTCGTCTTTGAGATCCTTGAGGTCTTTTGTGATTTCGATTTCGTACTCTGCATTACGGAAGAAAGATTTGGGACGGACCTCGTAGATCTTTGTATACCCTCGGACGGCAAAATCAATCATCTGGGCGGCAAAGGACGCGGCCGGACGATTGGTGATACGGGCGGCAACCGTCACGCTCGTGTCGCTTGGAGGCAAGTACTCGGGAACGATCGTGGTGCGTTCCCGGGTTCGGTTGCTGATGCGGCTATAACGGAGGCAAACGATCACTAGAGCTACCAATGCAAAGGGGATTGATACAATTGACATAAGTGCAAAATAACGAGCAAAGATCTCGCCAGGGCTGGGGCGGTGTGGGGCAAATGTTCCTGTCGGAAAGCCGAAAGCTACGGTAATGTTTTGTCCTGGCTGCAGGTCATTGGCAGTGATGCTGTATGTCCTATCATCGGACTTGTCGATGGCGCAGCGATTCGTTGAGCCGCTAACACCTAGATAACAGGCATTGTTGCCATTCAGCCTGGCGGTGAGGCCGTCCTCGAAATGAATGTTGATGGATAGGACGGCTATCGGGACTGCCCATTCAGTGCCATTCGTATCCCAGTAGAACTCGTTGGCCTGAGTATCCGCGAAATGCCGGGTTACGTCTCGTTGAGTGTAACTGATTCTATAGGTCTGAAGGCCATGGACATATGTGTCAGCATCTCCGATCCTGAGGACTGTATTGTCATTTGAATCGTAGGTCGTGTAATTGAGTGTACTGCCGACATTGTTGGTTACCGAGACGATGTCGAGTGATGTACTATGGTGATCGTAGATCTTCGGGATGGCACGCTCAATGCCGTGATTTTGGTTAGTAGAGGGAAACTTGGCGACAATAGTTTCGGTTGTGTGGAGTATCGACCGATTGTCATTGTCCCGGCCCAGGCGGTAGTCAATATTATATGTTTGGATGGTAAAGTTATTGAGGCTTTGAGCTGAGGCTACTTGGAGGCCGGAAGTCAGGCTGAGGCTAAAGACCAGTGCAAGACCAGCCAGTAGATGACGTAATTTCATGATTGTATGATAGCATCCTTCAGGGCTCGTCACATGATACAATAGCCCGTAGATTATGTTCCAGCTGCTTAAAATCCTCAAGCGACTTGTAGTTTTCGTGCTTTCCATTCTGGCGGCGTATGTCACATACTTATTGTTGATTACGCTATTTTTGAATAGCTATCACGCTGGTCGTCAGTATTATATTTTTCTCGTGCCAGTTGTACTTACGATGTGGTTATTCACTGCGTACATCGTGTTGCCGGCAATACACAGGATAATGGTAAAAATGTACTTGCCGAACTATTTTATCGGTCGGGCGCGGACGGTCGATGGGCTACTTGCCGATCCGATAAACTTGGCGGTTACGGGTACGAAACGGCAACTCATAGCCGCCATGAAGCGAGCCGGATGGGATAGGGCTGATCCGATGAACCTTATGAATTCTTCAAAGATGGTGTGGCACTTGCTGCGCAACAAAAGCTATCCTCATGCGCCGGTCAGCCCACTATATCTTTTTGGATTCAAACAAGATCTGGTATTCCAAAAAGAGGTTAACAATAGCCCTCATACGAGGCATCATGTGCGTTTTTGGAAGACTCCGACGAATTGGTGGCTGCCTGGAGGCTATAAGTCGGATTGGCTTGGCGCCGCTACCTATGACAGGCGAGTCGGGTTTTCGACATTCACGCTCCAATTTACACACAAAATAGACGCGGAGATCGACATTGAGCGTGATTATGTGGTTAATACGCTCAGACAGACCGGCCTGGTCGGACATGTTGATGTCGTACGGCATTACGCCAGCGGCTTTCGTAGTCGCAATGGCGGTGGGGATCATATCCTTACCGATGGTAATTTACCGTTCATTCATCTCATATCGGCAACGACCGAGACGACACGAGCGGCGAATGAAGAATAATCGGACTATTTGAACAAAAGCATAAGCCTAGCGTATGATAAAGGTAGTGAGAGGATCGAAACTCTACCATCATGCCTTCAATAGTTAGCAATCGGGCGGATTTCAAAGGTTTGTTGCTGTAGCGCCGGCACAAGCCCGGACTTCGGTATGCGCACTTACTCTTTCGCACTACCGAAGGTTTGCGTTTTTGCTTGAGCAAAGATCTGGAGCTTGTTCGTTCCATGCATATCGGGGATACCTATGTCGTGCGTGGATATGAACACACTATTGGACACAAGACGTACCTAAACATGCTGTCGGCCAAACTGATTGTTCCGCCGCGCATTGCTTTCAGGCGCCGCGTTGGCCTTGTCGCAAGCTTGGCTAGTGCTTCACTTATAGTTGGCGTCGTGGTCTTTAGTATCGCCGGCAATCATGCGAAGCAGTGGAATAATCAGATCAACACAGAACGGTCACCATCCCAGGATGCTCAGGATGATATTACGACGAATGGATCGTCAAAAGGAATCCGAAATTTGATCAATAATCCTAAAAAACCACCATCTCCGAATAAGCCGACACCGACGAGCGGCAACTCGCCGCCAGATTCCATAAACCAGTTTCGGCCGAATTCCAATGCTTCGAGCCCACAGCCAACACCAACGCCGAGCCC
>JBDHUK010000068.1:0-5141 GCA_039809165.1 Saccharimonadales bacterium (SeqCode)
GCTGAGCTACTGGCCCACAAATAACCTGAATATAGTAGCACCTCACCTCTGTTTTTGCAAACACAACAGTTACATGTTTGGATTTTTGCTTTGGAGGAACTTAAAACATGCTAGTATAAAGTCATTAACTTGTTTAAGCATGAGGAGATTATAATGCTTAATGCACTACAAACACTCGGACAATATTCCTATTCTGATTCGTCTGGGACTTCAAGTTTTCTTGCCGGAGGTTTTGGGATACTCCTGTTCCTGCTGTGGCTGGCGTTCGTCATCGTGGTTATCATTGGTGCCTGGAAGGTGTTTGAAAAAGCTGGCCGCCCTGGCTGGGCCTCTATTGTGCCATTTTATAATTACTGGGTGGCGGCCGAAATCGCTGGCCGTCCGGGTTGGTTTGGCCTGGTAGCCATCCTGGTAAACTTTATTCCGTTCATTGGGTGGATTGCCAGCTTGGTGATGTTTATCTTTATCGCTCTGGATCTTGCGGTAAAGTTCGGCCAGTCGAAACTATTCGGTGTAGTGGGGCTGTTCTTGTTTTCTCCCGTTGGAATGCTGATACTAGGGCTCGGATCGGCGCGGTACAATACCTCGATCTCAACCGATACGCCTCAGTTTGGTGGGCCAACCAATAGTACCGGAATGATACCACCCAGCCCAGGTCAAACACCCCCACCAGCCCAGACACCGCCGCCGGCTCAGCCGCTCGTCTAGTTTTGTGCAACGGATGGTATAATTGCATTCGTGAAAGAACTCAATGGCCGGGAACTGGCCGGATATATCAAAGAACGTCAGGCTCACCAGGTGCGAGCCCTGCGTCAGGCGCACCAAGTATTTCCGAAACTGGCGATTGTGGTTACGATTGAACATCCGGCAATAGAAGTGTATATGCGGATGAAAACGCGATATGGCGCAGATATTCTGATTGACGTTGAAATACATCGAATCAGCCAGGCGGAAGCAGCCGATACGATCAAACGGCTGAACGGTGATCCATCGGTATATGGTATTATCGTGCAGTTGCCACTCGAAGATCCGTCTACAACTGATGCTATTGTCAATCTCGTTGCTCCCGAAAAAGACGTCGATGCTCTTGGCCGGGATGCGATCTATGATCCTGCTACGCCGCTGGCTATCTTGTGGCTGCTGGCCGGTTATAACATTGAACTGGTCGGCAAGCGTGTGGTTATTGTCGGACGCGGTAAGCTTGTGGGGGCGCCGCTTGAGCGTATGCTCAAAGATTCCGGTGTTGATGTAGCAGTAATCGATCGCAAAACGGCTGACCCGACTGCCGTATGCCGCCAAGCGGATGTGGTGATTACGGCGACCGGTCAGCCGGGCTTGATTACTTCCGATATGATCAAGCAGGGCGTGGTAGTAGTGGACGCCGGCGTGGCCGGTGAGCAGGGCAAGACGATCGGTGACCTGGCTGCTGATGTATATGAGCGCGATGACCTGACACTCACGCCTCCCAAGGGCGGTGTTGGCCCACTGACGATCTGCGCGCTGTTCGATAATGTTATCCGGGCAGCCCGGGCGCATGCAGAGACATGAATTTAGCATGAAAATCGGCGTATTTGATTCGGGTGTGGGTGGGCTGAGTGTGGCATTGGCTATCGAGCGAGCGTTGCCGGAATATGAAATTGTGTACCGCGAAGACCGTGAGCATGTGCCATACGGAACGCGGACGTCCGAAGAAATCTTGGGATTCGTCGTACCTATTTTTGCCGACATGATCGAGTTGGGATGCAGTACTATCGTGGTGGCCTGTAATACGGTCTCGACGACGATTATCGGGCCGTTGCGCAAACAATTTCCCGATACGGTGTTGATTGCTATGGAGCCGATGATTAAGCCGGCTGCCATACGTACCCGGACGGGGGTGATTGCGGTATGCGCGACGCCAGCTACCCTTACTAGTCAGCGGTATGCTGAACTTAAACGACAGTTTGCATCCGGGCTGACGGTGCTAGAGCCTGATTGTAGCGACTGGGCCGGTATGATCGAGAATGGTGAGGTAAACGTGCGTATAATCGCGGATCGTATAAACCGGATACTCGATGCGCACGCTGATATGATCGTGCTTGGATGTACCCACTATCATTGGATTCAAGAGGAAATTAGGGTATTAGCCGAAGGCCGCGCAACTGTACTGCAGCCTGAGCACGCGATTGTACGGCAGGTCAAAAAGCTATTGTGACTATACGGATATCCGTTGCACAGCCCACAACGTCAGGCCAAACGCAACCCACCCACATGCAAAACTGAGGATTACGGGTATGTGCGGTCCGAGGTAATGCATGACAACGAATAGTGCGGCGATTGCGATCGTGTTACGGATGACCGAGCGGATGAATATTTCCAGATGATGTTTGACCTCGATAACTGCAAAGACACCATTATATGGAAAGGTGACGACGATGCCGGCCAATAGGTCTTTGAGGCTGAAAATACCAAAACTTATGACACTAGCCGCACCGCCTTTTATAGTGGGTGGTATGGTTGACGGCTTGGTGGGTTTTTCCTGTGTCGGATGCCTGCGCATCCACCAGACGAGTACACCCCAGAGGGCGAGGAATACGGCGATAACGTAGTGAAATGGCCAGTTAATGAATCGTACCAGCCAGTATCCAAGAAAGATGTAGAGGAGCGCGGCAATGATATCTGCGGCAATAATATGCAGTCCATGCTTGTCGGTCAGTCGCCAACAAACGAACAGGAATACCCAGATCAGCATCAGTCCAAACAGATTGCTGACAGTCACAACCCCATGAGTGGCAACCAATCCAATTGAAATTGGTATCGGCAATACATAGAGTAGGGCCTTTGTTTTGACGGAATGCACGCTGGCCATGCCTGCAATGACAATGCCAATAGCGAGCGCACTCCATACGTTCAGAAGAGAGAAATGCATATAGTTCGTTCTAACTCGGGTTGTTTGCGGAGTGGGTCGTCAGGGCGGTCGCGGCGTCGATGAATTGGGCGGCGCGGTCTTTGTAGTTCTGGAACATGCCAAAGCTGGCACAGCCGGTAGAAAGTAGTACGATATCGCCAGGCTGGGCAGTTTCTGCGGCGGCAGCGACAATTTCGGTCATGTTGGACAGTGGCGTGGAGTCGTTCGTGACGAAATCCGTGAAGCCGGCTTTTTGCAGCGCGTCCCGTATGCGTTCGGCCTGGTCGCCGATCAGGAGCGCTCTGCGAACATTGCCATCACGTACGGCTCTGGCCAGCTCATCATAGCTGGCACCCTTGTCTGAGCCGCCGAGAATCATAATCTTGGGCTGGGCGAAGGCCTGGAGGGCGACGATGGCCGTTTCGGGGGTGGTTCCAAACGAGTCGTCGTAGTATTTGACACCGTTTAGCTCCCGGACGAGCTCGAGGCGGTGTGGCAGGCCGCTAAAACTGGTGAGCACTTGGTGAAGTGCGGAGATATTGTGGGTGACCTGCCACACCGCCGTGATGGCGGCGCAGACATTCTGCCAGTTATGCTCGCCGAGCAGTTTAAGCTCGGAAGTGCGGCAGATTGTCTGGCCGCCGATACTAATCAGATGATCCGCAGGATCATCTGGATCGGGCGCGACAAGCGCGCCCGGCGCTGCCATGTACGGCACCTTGGTGCCATTGCCGGCTTCGGCGATGGTGTGGGAATGTTCGTTGTCGGCATTATAAATAGCGATGTCATCAAAGGTCTGCCACATGAAGAGCTGTTGCTTGGCGGTTTTGTAATCTGCCATATCCTTGTGCCAATTGAGATGCTCGGGGACGACCATCAGGCAAACGGCGATCATTGGTGAGTAGCGGAGATCGCTGAGCTGGAAGCTGGAGAGTTCGAGTACGACCCAGGAGTCAGGCGTTAACTTTGATAGAAGGCTGAGGGCCGGGATGCCGATATTACCGGCCAGATGGACATCTTTGCCGGCTGCGGCTAACATGTGATGGATAAGTGTGGATGTAGTGCCTTTGCCCTTGGTGCCGGTGACGCCGATAATGTTGGTGGTGGGGCTTGCCTTGAAAAACTCATTAATTTGGGTGGTGACTTTGCTACGGGGCAACTCAGGATTGGCGACAAAGATTTTGTCGGCATTCAGCCCGGCGGTGCGGACGATGAGGTCGAATCGGGCGAGGTTATCCAGGTAATCGTCACCAAGGACACTGTTAGCGCCATCCGGGATGGCAAGATCGGGATTCTGATCAAGGATGGTGAGCGTGTGCGGCTTGTTGACGGTATCATGCTGAGATTTGAAAAACTCGTAGGAAGATTTGCCTTCAGTGTCGTATCCGAGGATGGCTATGTTCATACAGTCATCATAGCATTTTTGGCGTTACGTAGTGCTGGCAAGATGTTGTTTGACGAGCTCGGCAACCTGCCGGGGTGTCATATCAGATTTTAAAATCAAGGCGCTCACGTTGAGCGCCTTGATTGATTCTGGAATCTCTTGTTCACCTTTGTTGGTGAGTATGATGACTTTGATGTCCCGTCCCCACGGCTCTTGACGGAGCTTGATAAGCATCTCGTCGCCGGACATTTCCGGCATCATAAGGTCGAGTAGGATAATATCCGGCCGCATGTGTTCGATAAGCTCCAGCCCGAGCTGACCATTGTCGGCGGTATTAACCTCGTAATTTTCGGCCTCGAATTTGAAGCGGTACATCTGGGAAATAGCCTGGTCATCCTCGATGATGGCTATCTTGGGGATTGATGACGAGTTTGTAGTCATAACCTCATTGTATATTGAAACGATTCAGGGACGCAATAAGGCCCCGGATTGGTTCTTAGGCTAGGACTTCGCGGACGATCTCCACGATCTGGGAGGGTGTGTGATGAACCTTGGTAACGTAGCGGTCGACATGCAGGTAGCGCAGTGACATCGGGGCTTCGGATTTGCTGATGTTGGTGAGGATGACGACGCGGATCTCGCTTCCCCAGTCGGTGGCGCGTAGCCGGGCGAGCATCTCGTCGCCAGTCATGACGGGCATACGCAAGTCGAGCAGGATGATATCCGGCCTGAGCTGATCGGCTTGCCGCAGGCCGTCGCGGCCATTGACGGCAGTGGCGACGCTGTAGCCCTGTTGAGTGAACTTGGCCCGGTATAGCTCGCGGATTGGCTCGTCGTCTTCAACGATCAGGATAGTCGGGGTGGAATCGG
>JBDHUK010000069.1:0-5074 GCA_039809165.1 Saccharimonadales bacterium (SeqCode)
GCATTATACTCTCCTGCCCTGCATCATAAAACAACTCGGTTGAGATAGGCGCCGAATAGGCTATACTTATTGATATGTTGAGGGCTTTCGTGAACTGGAACCGGCGTGCCAGCCGGACTTTTGACAAGTATTTCGTTCCGAATTCATGGAAGATCGACGGGTTACAGGACTACGTGCACGAGGTAGTACCACCACTCATACAGAACGACAGCCGTATCTGCGACGTGGGTGGAGGCAAACGACCCTTCGTCGGCCTGGAAGTACCCAAACAAAAAGGCCACCATATCATTGGTATTGACATCGACAAGACCGAGCTGGATGCCGCACCACAGGGTGTATATGACAAAGTGATCGTTTCCGACATCGGCGCGGCGATTCTACCCCCTGAAGTAACCAAAAAAGCCGTCAAAGCCGACCTCATCATCTGCGAAGCCGTCCTGGAACACGTCGCCGACAACGCGCAGGCCGTCCGGAATATCGCCGGACTTGCCGATGATGGCGGAAAAATCGCCCTGTTTATCCCGTCGCGAAATGCCCTGTTTGCCATAGTCAACCGCTACTTACCCGAGAAACTGAAGCGAGCGATACTCTTTACGATTTTTCCCGAGACTGCTCACGCCCAGGGATTTCCGGCCTTTTATGACCATTGCACACCCCGGGAAATGCGCCGGTTATTTGAGGCCAACGGGGTACGTGTAGATACCCTAAAATGCTATTACTTCAGTACGTATTTCAGCTTTTTTCTGCCTGCCCATATGTTTTGGCGATTGTTCCAGCTGATCAGCTATGTATTTTTGCGCGAAAATGCCGCCGAAAGTTTTAGCATCGTGGGTACCAAAGACAAAACGGAGCCACACTAAGTTAGGCCGATTTTGCTCTCTTTGCGGAATACCCAAAACCGGTAACAAACATAATTCCAGCCCGTAAAGAACAGTGCCGCCACGATCATGCCAATATATGGTGACACGCCGAGCGCATGCAGACCGGCGATAATGCCGATGTCCAGCGCCACGTTACAGATCGTCACCACTATATACCGTAGCCGATTCGTACCCTCATCCTTATAGAGCTGCTTATTGTTGAACGCCCAGTAGCGCTGCACGATGTAGTTCAGTGAAAAACCGGCGATATCACCCACGATTTTGGCATGCCACCATGTCCAGCCGAACCCACTGTACAATATGGCAAACACGCTGTAGCCGGTAATAAAAAACAGGCCGCCGCCGACCAGATACTCCAAAAACTGCACCACACGCCGGTGTTTTACAAACTTTTCGATCGTCATCGAACTCATCATAGGCCTCCCTGCTTCTCTGTCTCTGACATAACTCGCTCACTCCTATCCGCCAGCAGCGCGGCGCCTGCTAAGCCCCACCAGATATAGGCGATCGTATCATCCGTCCAGCTATGCATAAACATATTCGTGGCCGTAAGACCGATCAGCGAAGCCAGCAGCGCCAGTGCCAGCGCATCACGCCGACGCAACCACAACTCCCGTCCGATCATTACCGTAAGCGCAGCAAACAATCCGAGGCCCAAGAGACCCGTTTCCTGGGCGATCTGTATATAGTAATTTTCGGCGACTTTCGCCGGTTTGCCGGTGTTATAGGCGCTCGCCGGACCGGCCGTACCGGCGCCGCCGCCCCAAGGCCGACTGGCTGCATCTTGCAGGTTTTCCCAGGTTGCATTGAAATGCCCGGTGTTTGAGCTCTCGTGGGACGCCGAATGCTCGTCGGTATGGAAGAAGGCGTTTTGGAACACATCATTATCGCGCATGATATATGTGAGGCCTGAAAATGCAATGAGGAAAGCGACCGCTGCCAGCAGCAGGCCGCGGCGCACCCGGCCCGGCCCGAGCGCCACGTACGCCATCCATCCCAGCGCAATACACGCCCCGATCCAGGCACTGCGTGAAAAGGTCAGGCCGAGTGCGCCGAGACTGGCGGCACCAGCGGCGGCATATAATCCCACCTGCCGCCGGAACCCACTCCGACCGTCCTGGCCAGAACCGCGGAGCAGATTCTTCCAACCGCCCCGTCCGAGCTTTTTGATAAGCACTGCAGCACAGGCGGAGACGATCAGGATCAGATAGGCGCCAAATGGATTCGCCCCTCGCAGCGTAGACTGCACCCGGTGGTACAGCTCCTTCTGATCCACGGTCTGCATGGCGCTGATCGTCGTTGGGCCGTAGCCGAAATGACTCAAAAAATCATCCGGCAATACAAAAAACTGCAAAATCCCGAATCCCACTACGATCATCGCCGGGATGAGTAACAATTTGCGCCAATGCGTATACAGCCAGCCACCTCCGTATACCGAAACAATCCAAGCGACACCAAAGAACAGTACGGGCCGCAGATCCAGGATCAACCCATATACCAGAGCCTTGGGCGACACGCCGCCTGCCAGATATGCTATCAAGCCGCTCAGTATCACCACGAGAGCATATGCTCCGGCCACCAGCGCCAGGCGTGTCGCCCACTCGCGCGGCATGAATGCCGCGCGCACGGCGCTTCGCCTCTGCACAAGCAATACGACCACACCCACTATGAGCAGCACTAACACTACCTCCTTCCAGAGGCGAAGCGCCGTATAATGCCCCACTAGACTGGCACCCCATACCGTCAAGAGGGCATGAAACGGCATGAGCACAATAACCGCCCCACAAATCACGCCGAGCAGGCGAGCCGGAACATCCATGGATAAGGTCGCCATGCCGGCAGTACTGCTTTTGTTGGGAGTTTTTGACTGTTTCATAAGTGATACAATACCTAGTATACGGTACCCCTGGGCCGGTGAAAGCTTTTTGGATGAAGAATAACGCCTCACAAACCTACAAAATTTTCCTGCTCATCGGCGATTTCATGGCGCTCATCGCTGCCTTCGTGGGTGGATATATCCTGCGCGTCAGTATCAGCGACGCACCAATCGCTTACCAGGTATCCGCCGCCACCTACCTCAATATATTCCTGGCAGTCACGCCGTTCTGGATTTTGATCTTCGCGCTGCTCGGACTCTATACATCCAGCATCTACGAGAAACGTTTCACTGAATTCGGTCGGCTGTTCATTGGTTCATTCATCGGCCTGCTGTTCGTAGTTTTTCTGAACTTCGCCTCAAGCGAGCCGCTCTTCCCGGCCAAGCTGGTACCGATTTACGGCTTTGTACTGGCGTTCCTCTTTCTGGTCATCGTCCGCACTCTAATCCGCATCATCCGCACCGAACTGTTCCGGGCACACATTGGACTCGAAAATGTCCTGATCGCCGGCAATAATCCGCTCACTACCGAGCTGATCGAGCTGATTCACGATAGCCGCACCTCCGGCTTTACTATCGTCGGCATCATTGGCTCCGAAAAAACCCTGGGTACTCACACTGCTATCCCGGCATTCCGCAACCTTCAAGAAGCCCTAGCCCACCTCAAACGTCCCGTCCATACCATCATTCAGACCGAACTATACAGCAACGAAAGCCATAACCGCGAGCTACTGGAATACGCCCAGGCCAACCACGTCTCCTATCGTTTCGTGCCCGGCAACACCGAGCTGTTCGTCGGCAATCTGGACGTTGAACTCTTCCGTGGCTCTGTGCCAGTCATCGCCGTCAGCCAGACCGCGCTCGTCGGCTGGGGCCGGGTGGTCAAGCGTATCTTTGACTTTGCCGTGTCGCTGCTGGCTATCGTTATATTATCTCCTGTATTACTGGTCATTGCGCTATGCGTCAAGCTATCGGACGGTGGGCCGGTATTTCTACGTCAGATGCGCTTGACTCGCTTTAACCGTGAGTTCAGGGTCTTCAAATTCCGCACCATGAAACAAAGCGTCAACGGCCTATTACCCGAAGAAGCCTTCGCCAAGCTCGGCAAGCCGGAACTGGCTGCCGAATACCGTGCCAACGGTGACTTCATCAAGGCCGATCCACGCATCACTCGTATTGGCAGGTTTTTGCGCGCCAGCAGCCTCGACGAGCTTCCCCAGCTGTTTAACATCCTAAAAGGTGATATCAGCCTGGTCGGTCCACGCGCACTGGTACCGCGTGACCTAAATCGGTACGACAAGCGACACACCATCCTCAGCGTCAAATCAGGCATGACCGGTCTCGCTCAAGTCAGCGGCCGCAAGAACATCAGCTTCGAGGAGCGGCGCAAGCTTGACATCTACTATGTTCAAAATTGGAGTTTTTGGCTCGACCTGACCATTATTCTCAAGACCATCCGGGTCGTACTCATGCGTGAGGGCGCCGAATAAGCCGCGTATTGTAATCTATGCATCAACTCCTGTTTCCACTTGTCGCACTACTGAGCGGACGGCTACAATAAGGATATGGCTCGACAAAAGAAAGCTACCAGCAAATCCCCCAAACCGGCCGTCGACCTCAGCAAACTCAAAATCGCCATTGTTTGTGACTGGCTGACTGGCACCGGTGGCGCTGAACGCGTGGTGCTTGAAATGCACAAACTTTTTCCCAAGGCACCGATTTACACCTCTCAATACGACCGCAACCCAAAGATCTGGTATGGTGATAAGTGGTTCAAAGACGCTGACATCCGCCCCACCAAACTCCAAACTCTGCCAGCCAAGCTCAAAAAATTCCTGCCCCTGCTGCGCGCTCATGTCTTTAGCAAACTCGACCTCAGTGAGTACGATATCGTTCTTATCAGTAGCGGCGCCGAAGCCAAGGCCATCAAAGCCGGCCCACACACCAAAGTCATCTGGTACTGCCATGCGCCGACCCACTACTACTGGAGTCGCTACAAAGAGTATATGAAAAACCCCGGCATGGGCATCTTCGACAACCTCTTCCGGGCCGGCCTCTGGATTCTCGTCAACCCGATGCGTCACTGGGACTTTCGTGCCGCTCAAAAACCTGATCACATCATCGCCAACTCCACACACATCCAGTCCGAAATCAAAAAATACTATAATCGCGATTCGGTCGTCGTCTTCCCACCGGTTGATACCGCACGCTTCCGCACGCTCGTCGACAAACAGGGCGAAACAGGCCGCGAACGCTTCGGGTTTGTCATTACCGGACGCCAAATCCCTTACAAACGGATCGATCTGGCCGTCGAGGC
>JBDHUK010000070.1:0-4976 GCA_039809165.1 Saccharimonadales bacterium (SeqCode)
CAAGATGTAGAATCGGTGCATGTCTCGGATTTTGACTACACTTTATATAGGCCGCGGACGGCAGTGCGTGTCATTGTACTTGATGAGAATAAAGTTGCTCTCATACATGTTAAGCGGCACGATTACTATATGCTTCCTGGTGGTGGCATCGAAAATGGGGATATGGTCGCCGAGTTGCACAGAGAGGTACTTGAGGAACTTGGCTGCGAGATAAAACTAACCAGTGAAGTGGGAGCTATCGAGGTGTATTTTGACAGATGGTCCAGCAAACAAACCGATTTTTGCTTTACTGCAACGAAAATACGCCATATTGCCGATACCGCCCCGACTGGTTTTGAAATAGAGGAGGGTCACACGGTGGTCTGGGCCGAAAGTTTAGGTGAAGCCGTACGGCTGGTTAAAAGGGCTAACCCTGTTAATCGTGACGGCAAATTAGTTCGCGCTAGGGACTTGCTCTTTCTTGAACGCGTCGTAGCGAGCCGAAGTGTCTCTACCTAAGATCTCCGAACGAAGATTTTTTAATCTGTTATACTCTCAAAATATGGAGCAATCATCTGCACGACACGAGGCACACTCCGGCCTTCGCTATCCGCAAGGATGGCGCGAATTGTTTGAGGCGCCTGATGCCGCGGATTATACGGTCTGTGGCTGAGTGGTTTATCGGATCTTACCCGGCGACGCCTAAGCGAGGCAGGGGATTTGTCTATGGGTGGAGAAGAAATTCTATTTCGTTGGCAGCAGGCCATAGAATTAGTGGCCGACGCCACTATCGATCCCGAAGATGATTTAAGCGAAGCGGAACGAATCGAAACGGCCTTGCTCACATTTCAGGCTAATGTGGAAAGTATTGGCTGGGACGATGAGGGTCTCGCGTTTACTGTGCCGAATTTGTTTACGGGCGAAGAGGCCTCCATTGATTTGCACGAGTTGCCGGGCCTTCCCTCGTCGCAGTTGGCTACAGAGTAGGTTCCGCTATGGGCCAAGTTATGATAGTGGTGATATAATGTACTTATTATGAAGGCAAGGCAACCCTATACTGCTGTAATCGAACAGGACACTGCCACGGGCTATTATGTGGCTTACGTGCCTGACTTGCCCGGTGCTCATACTCAAGCAGAAACTCTCGAAGAGTTGCAACAAAACCTAAAAGAAGTCGTCGAGTTGGTGCTCGAAAATTACGATCCGAATCAGAAACCGGAGTCCCACTTTATTGGCACGCAACTGGTCACCATATAATTGTGGGTGGCGAACTTCCGATACTCAAGCCACGAGAGATTGCTAGTATTCTTAATACACTCGGCTTTGAGATGGTGCGCCAAAAAGGTTCGCACAAACAGTTTCGTCACGCTGATGGCAGGGCTACGACCGTACCTGATCATCGAGGGCGCGATGTTTCGCCGTTATTGCTGCGCCAAATCTGTAAAGACATTGATATGACGACTGACGAATTCCTGCGCCATAAGTAGGTTCGGTATTGTTGGCTTTGCTATCTTGCCGATGTAGAATAATATTATTCATATATGAAAAACAAAGTCGCCGTAGTCACAGGTTCTTCGCAAGGCATTGGCGCCGGGATAGCTACACTTCTGGCTGAAAAAGGCTACGCGGTCGTCGTGACATATCGTCATAACAAAGAAAAAGCTGAGGCCGTCGTCAAGCAGATTATTTCCCGGGGCGGCGAGGCGATTGCCGTTGAGCTGGATGTGACAAATGAGTCAAGCGTACAGGCATGCTTTGAGATGGTGGGCTCACGATACGGAAAACTACACGTACTGGTAAACAATGCCGGCGTGGATGGCCTGACTCCTATTGAAGATACTACCTATGAGAAATGGCGCGAAATAGTCAGTCCTAAGATTGATGGCAATTTCTTATGCACGAAATATGCGCTGCCGCTGCTACGAAAATGCGATAAGTCGGACTTGATTGTCATCATGTCGAGCCTCGGTGATGTGCCGGATGTCAAGGATGCGGCATATTCGGTGGGTACGGCAGGTGCTGTCGGATTCGTGAAAGTCATGGCTCGGGCACTGGCTCAGTACGGCGTTCGTACGAATGGCGTTGGCCCGACCGCTGTTCGTACCACACTTGGATATTATGAAGAAAGTAATCTTACGTCTGACGAAGCCTGGGAAGAACTTGCGAAAAGCAATCCGTTAGGTCGAGTTGCAACAGTAGAAGATGTAGCGCAATCCGTCCTGGCTGTTATAGAAAATCCAAGCCAGTTTTGGAATGGCAACTTTATTTACGTCACCGGTGGCGACCATATTGCCATCATCGATGCGTAGGTAGGCCTCAAACGGATGCCCTTGCGTTCAGGGCAAATTAATTGTATAGTTTACTGCAATCATGGCCGCCACTGTAGAATCAGTTGTCGTATCCGGTATAGACGCAGAAGTCACGACCTATTTGCGAGCGCTCGGTGTTCCTGAGCCGCAGCTTACACCGATGCACGCCGGCTGCCATAACAAAGTGTACCATCTAGGCAATGCCGCAGACGTATGTACGGCTCAGGAAGCCGTTGTGCGCGTATCCACCTGCCCGGAAGCAGCTCGCGCCACGATGGCGAACGCCGCCTATCTTGAGGGCACGCCGGCGCCTCGTATAGAGCACATGGGCAATTTGGCGCTCAGTGGTAGCCTGATCGTGATCGAGGAGCGTATCCAGGGTGACCGCAAAGATCTGTCTTCGCAAGACCCTGGTAAGCTGGCACGGGCGGTGGCAAGCATTCATGAGCGAACCAGCAGTTGCTTCAGCGGTACTGCCGCGGCTCCGCCACTCTGTAGCGGTACGTACGGTGATTATCTGTCGGCTATGCTGACGGAGAGTGTAATGGGTAGATTGCGGAATGGGAGTATCGAGCTGTCATGTGAGGCGAGGGATCTGGTTGTTGCCGGAATGGACAGGCTCTATGGGCTGATCAGTGCCCGACCGTCGTTGTTCAGTGACCCTAAACGCCGGTTTAGCCTGCTGCACCACGACCTGAATCCGGACAATATGCTGTGGCGCGCGGATGGTTCGGTCAGATTTATCGACTGGAATACTACCTTTGGGGATCCAGCAGATGATGTCGATTATGTGGTCACCAATAATGATGTGACTCCCGGATTCAAGGAAGCATTTCTGGTGGCATACGAACACGCCATGGGCCGAAGCGATGTCATAGAGCGCGTCGGTGCCTACACGCTCAAAAATCAGCTCGATGACCTTGTGTGGGTGCTGGACATGCAGAGACGTTGTCCTGATGACGTACAGTATGGCCAGGAAGCGTACGAGAAGCGGCTGGTTGCGCTCATCTCTACCCTTATGGCCACGCCCGAACTACGGAAGTGAGTTTCAGCGGAATATAATCCCGTAATTTGACAGATCGTCCTTGGAGATGATTGGCGACAGTTCGGGGTCTGGAACGTTGGCGAGCGCGCTATCCTTCTTGGTGTACATGCGCAGATCGCTTCCTTGCTCAACGCCGGTAAGCTGCAGGCTGGGAATCGCAGCAAGTGCATGATCATAGGTAAGGTAGGGTCCTGAACAGCCTTCGGTTTGCCATTGGTCGTAACTCATCTTTTTAATGTTATAGCCATGCAAATAGTAGGAGTAGAGATTAAAGCGCTCATTGCTATCAGGGTCGGGCGTAAATCCAATGCACTGCGCCTTGGTGTAGTGGTCTTTGATGAAACTGTATATCGATGAAACATATGCATGCTCGTCTACGATGGTGTGACGATAGAGAGTGTTGGCGGCACCCGTCATGAGTATGGGCAATAGCAAGAGTGGGATGAAGAGTCGGCGGCGCTTTTCGGCCAGTAGACACCAAACTGCAATGCCAAGGGCACCGATAATCGCCCAAATCATATAATTATTGGCGTGGAACAGTGAAGCGACGTGCATCGACCACAGGCTTTGGACGTTAACTTTATTATTGAATACGACAGAGGTGTTGGACGGGTTGGTTAGTACCGTGAGGATGATGCCCGAAATGAGGACTCCACCGGCGGCATAGGCAATATGTTTTCGCTTCCAGGCCATCAGTAGTCCGAAACAGATGATAGGTAGAATGTACATATCGGTGTATCTTCCGTATACCCACTGGTCGATTCGGAGTTGGCTCGCAGCGCCCCAGGATAGCGCGTTAAAGATACTATATCCAATGAGCAGTGCGACACACATCAGAGCGACGACAACCGGCGTATCCTGAAGATATGTATGCCAACTCCTGCGGTTTGCGATAAGTCTTTGGATGACGGGCATGATGCCGAATGCGGCCAGCCCAAAAGTGGCGATAAGCGCAAACAGCGTGAAACCGGCCATCAAACCAAGTACGTGCAACCAGTACTGCCCGGTAAAGATGGCTTGCGACAGGCCGCCCACCGTTTCGGCGTAGTGGCCGTCGTTCCCGATGCTGCCGCTCATAAGCTGATTCAGATATGGATGAATTGCCAGGACGTATGTGATGCCGAGTCCCAGGCTGATAACCGCCGGCAGGGTTAGTTCGGGCCGTTTGCGCAGAACTGCTTGGAGGCATGACGTAATGGCAAACAAGCCGACACACAAGAAGCCAAGCGGATGTATCCAGGCGAGATATCCGGCCAACGCAGCGGCAACACTAAGCCACAGAAAGCTGCTGAAATTGCTCTTGAGTATCGCGGCGAGAACTGCCACGAATACGAGAACGAAGCCGCTTGTAGCAAACGCATACCCACTCATGGACACCCAAGATGGATACAGCATGGCGCCCAAGACGGCGACGAAGAGGGCTGACGGTGATGCCTGAGGGTATATGCGACGTACCACATACTGCAGTAGTAATGCGCTGCCAGCCCACATCAATGCGTTTAAAAACAGGACGATATACCAGGAGATATAGGGGTCCGAAGAGATGATAAAAGCAGGGCTAATCATGAGTGAATAGCCACCAAACCAGCTGGTTGCTAATTGGACCGGGCTGCCGGCGATAGTCGCCGCTTTTGCGAGATAAC
>JBDHUK010000071.1:0-4958 GCA_039809165.1 Saccharimonadales bacterium (SeqCode)
GTTGTATTATTTGCGACATTGAAAAAGTTTTTCCACTGCCAGTTACGCCATGAAGTACTTGATCTCGCAAACCGTCCTGAACACCCTGAACCAGCTGCTCGATAGCAGCCGGCTGGTCGCCTTGGGGCGTGTAGTCACTCTTTAGGACAAACTTGCTCACCCGTCTATTGTACCTCAGACGTAGAGGTCTTTGTACTTGGCAAGATCCACATCAAGCAGCTTTGTCATTTCCCTGACGAGCTCATCGGGGTCCGACTTGAACAGCAAGGTCTCCTGAGAACTCCGTAATCCAGCCGCCTTGAGGAGATCAACGATTTCCGTACTCACGCCGCCAGCTCCCTGCAAGAACCCCACCGGTATGTCAGCCTCCATAGCAACCGTAAATTCATGGAGCGTGCCGAGCCGGCCGCCGATACTAAGTACCGCATCGCTGGATGTCACCAGCAGCGCATCGCGGCCCACATAATTCAGACCGGAATAAAGGATGACATCATACGCCTCGGTCGGCAGGCGATATTTACGTACGTGTTCGACTTTATTGGTGGCCGGGCTGATACCGAAGCTCATCTTGCCGCCGGCCGCCTTGTAGCCCTCGGCCGCATAGTTAGGCAGTCCGACGGTCGCGCCGGTCATAAGCGCATGACCGGCGCGAGCAATTGCCGCCCCCAGCTGATACGCCAAATCCTTGCCCTGAGCGACGCTCGCCCCTTTTGCTGCCCCTGAAACACATATTTGATACATTATTACTATCTCCCTCTATTCAATCGTGGCCATTTCGGGCGCCAGTTTCGTTTGTAAATTTATGAGCAGTGCCTGACGCGGTCCCTCGCCACTTAAATAGCGAAGCAGCAATTCAGTATGCAGAGCTTGCTTGAAGTGATGTGTCAAGCGCTGCTCAAAGCTCACACCATTAGCATGGCTTAACAGCATATCAGTGAAATTGCACGTCAACGGCCGACCTTGGCCGTCCTGCAGTCCCACGTGGTCAGTTTCGCGCCAGAACTCCAATGATGGCTCAATCCGCGCCAGCACCTCTTCGGCCGATAGCCACGCCAGCTCCTCCCGGTGCAGCAATGGTTCAAAAATATTTGCTTGAATTACATGTTGCAACCTGCCAAAGAACTGGTGTAGCATATCCCAGGTAATCGGCCGGCCGAGCACCTCGGCCGACACGAGCACACCGCCGAGCACGACCTGACTCACTGTAGCCCCGAAGCCCGACTTCATTTGATGGAGTCGTAAATATGAGCTTGCCACCCGGATTTCATTGACCGCCTGCACCGTAAGGGTTGCCGTCATAAGCGCAATCAGCTGCGGCTGCACGTTCGGCAGCGGCAGCACAACTACCGCACCGAGCTCCTTGAATCCATACACGTAGCGCCTCGACTCACCGACCGATTGGGCTGCCAGTTCCTGCCAGCGTCTGGAAGTTGGTTGCTCAAGTATGATGTCTCGTAATTCAAAATCCGTTGCCTTAAGTTTGGAATAGCTTGCAAACAAGCGCTTATGCCACGCCGCGGACTCCACCAATGCCGCTGCCGCGAACAGTGCAGCAGCCGACTCGTGTTTAAACATCGACTCCGCTGAACGATAGCCGAGCGCTTTCATAACACGTTTCGGCTGCTGTGCCCTCAGCATTTTTTTGGCTACGGACGCTTTGAGAGCAAAGCAAGTCTTGGGCTCTATAACTTCGCTCACCGCACGCAGTACCTGCAGTATGATGTCACTCGCCCATTGACCGTTCATGCCGTCAAGCCCGATACGCTCGCGGAACCGGCGCTCATCCGCCTTCAATCGTTCCCCTAGTACCGCATACAGTTCTTGCGCTGTCGTATCCTGGCCATCCAAGCCAAGCTCCTGGAGTTTGCTACGCATCCCTTGCTGAGTTTCGACGCTTACCCGAATGTCAGCCGCCGGATGTGCGGCAAGCATTTCAAGCTGGCGTAAGCTATGCTGAAAATGCGGCTCTTCGGCCTCCAATAATTCTGACAATACCCTCGTCATGCTGTTACTATCTTACCACAAGCACGATCTTTCGTAGACCGAATCGCTGAGCTCTTCAACCTCGGTTTGCAAAATTTTCAAAATCATCTACTATTATATCCATGCATGAATTTACCACACCAGCCTCCGATCGCATGGCCTCATACGAGGAGGCGATTACACTCGCAACTGCCGTGGTGTGTAATCCTTCGGTAGCACCGCACCAGTTTAGGTCCACAGCCAGTGGGCCGATTTCCTATAGGCTTTTTAACAAGCTACACCTCGAATCACTAGCCCAGATAGACCCGAGCGTGGATCGGATCGCCGTCGATAGCGCACAAAAATATAACACAAAAACCCATGCAGGCGCCTTTTTAGGGGAAGTTGTGGCCTGCCAGGAGATAGAAGCGGCACGCTACTATATAGTGCGAACCATTAAAGAGACTCGCAATCCTGGGCCGCCCGTCAGTGACATATATTATATGACTCAGCACGCTGCCGCTGCACTCTGTGAGTCACGACTCAAGTATCGCGACGAGTACCTACGTTCCGGCTCACTCATAGGCCGGCTGCTCCGGGAAGTCATTGACGTAAAGAGCCTCAAATCCACGCAAGCCATGCTCAGAGCCAATGATGCACGCGTCATTGACCAGTCGCAGGAGTTACTGGCACGCTACGGGCAATTGCTTGGTTCGTACGCCCCCGACCAAAACACGGCAAATGCCCTCACTTTTATGCACAGCTTTGTTAAAGCACGCAGCGCATAATAAGCCAGGACAGTCAGGAATAATCCCCATTGGGTTGCATATCGCAAAGCTTTAGAAACGCTCGGGCTTATACCACTCAGGAGCGCTGCGCAAGTACTCCAGTAATTTCTTTTCAGAGAGTAGGCCGGCCTGAGCGCCAAGATTTTGGACCACATTCATCGAGTTAATCGGTGCCCATTGTAGTGCACCTTCGATGTCTTCGCCCTTGATAAGTGCCGCCACGAAAGTGCTCGCGAACGAATCACCAGCGCCCGTACGATCTACCGGATCGGCCGGATCAGGGTATAAAGGCATCTTGAAGCGATTTTCGCCGTCACTAGCGTAGGCGCCATTTGGCCCATCGGTCACCACCACAACTTTCGGTCCCAGCTCATGTAATTTGTTAATCAAATCATGCACGTCCTCGTGGTTGCCACCACCGACGATCACTGCCTCTTCGCGGTTCAAAATCAACACTTCGGTTTGTTTATAAAGCCGACTCAGGCGTTCCGCGCCGACTTGCATCTGGAACGTACCCGGCTGGAATGCCAACTTTACGTCGGAATGCTCGTCGAGCCAATCCGACACTTCGTCATGGTAATCGATGGCGCGTTCGCTAATCGAACTAAAGTAAAACCATTTGGGAATGTCTTTGGTAGCAAAATGCGGCCAGTGATAATCGTACTCTTCGTGTTTAATCAGGATAGTTCGTTCTGCGCCATACCGCAACACATAATGATAGTTACTCTTCTTGCCAGGGTTGACGCGAACAAACCGATGATCGACTTTTTCAGCCTCCAAGGCGTGAATCATCTGGCGCCCATCCTCGTCACCGCCGACGTTCGTCACAAACCCACTATTCAATCCAAGCCTCGCAAATGAGACCGCTGCGTTTGAAGCATTACCTACCGCTACCACTACATCAGCGGCCTCAAAAGGAATCTTAGTACCAAAGGGCATTGCCAGCACATTCTGACCATGCTCATCAATATACGTCCAGGCCTGGTCGTCTTGAAGTTTTATAAAAGCATCGGTAACGATATCGCCGATACTCATGACGTCAATTTGGCTCATCCCACCCTATCCTATCTTGGTTATGGTTACGTTTGAATTAAGTATAGTCTTCGTATGTCAGGATTTCAAATAAATCTACGCCACAAGTGCGGTCGTAACCGCGGTCGACCGCTTGGACATATGCCGCTGAATTAGTTCCATTTGCCGGACTGGGTTTTGGATGTCGGTCAGGACAACATCACGATCGTGTTTCGGTATCATAAGCCGGATGTCACCGTAGCCAAAACGCTTCCCAAAATACCCCTGCGTCATGCGGATCGAGCTGATCGATTCGTAACGATACAGTGTTTGAGCCTTGCCGAATTTACCGGCCTTAGCGTGCACCAGGATAGCGTCATCACCAATCTCATAGCGATTTACGCGCCACTTGATATACAGAACAAGTGATCCGAATAGCCAGAGTAGCAGAATCGCCGCGATCGATAATCGTGAAATCGTGGCTCCGCCTGCGCTCGTCCAGTGGAATAACCTAGAGAACATCCACGTCAAAGCCATGGCAAGCAAGAGCGCCACCACTCCACTCACAATAATCTGAATCTGCATACCGATAGGGTTGCGTCGAAGCGGACCGTTATTAGATTGTTCCATATCTGTTATGTACCTTATCTGCTGTCATTATGCCACAGCCCTGACAGGGAGCCTATGTTTTAGGTAATTTATTGGCTATACCGTCCAGAGCCTTACCGGCTTGTTTGTTCACACCCGACACTTTTGATTCGGCCATATTGACTCCATCTTCGGCAACTCTTAGAACATTCTCAACCGAGTCAGCTGCCTGGCTAAGCTTTTTCTCAAATTCACCGGACTCAACCGCCTTTATGCCCGAGTCAATAGTTTTTACCAAATTATCCAAAAATCCCATCAGAATTTTACCACCTTCCGCAAGCGTTTGAACGCCAGTTCTTGCTGGTCAACACGACTGATCTCGGCGGCTTGCACACGCTGAATCCGCCTTACAACATGCGTAACATCTGCCAGCCCAACCTTCACCGAAACGACCTCCGCGGCTACCATGTCAATCTTGGCATGCACCTCCAGGAATCCAGCGGCAGTATCTCTTGCAAGAGCGTCAAGGCCCTGCTGAAGATCGGTGACATCCTTTCTGAGAAGGCCGACATCTTGTTTGAGGGCGCCTACTTCGTCTTTGAGGCCAGC
>JBDHUK010000072.1:0-4920 GCA_039809165.1 Saccharimonadales bacterium (SeqCode)
CTCTCTCTCTCTCTCGGTGGGGGTTAGAAAATGGCGGATAAGCATTGTGCTCATAATTACCCACAGTATACATAATGGATATGGTTTTGTCATGTGAATTCGGGGCCTAATCCGGCCTAATCCAAAGTTCCACCGACGTATGTCACTTGACAGTGCGCACGATATAGTGTACACTCAAACTATGAAAAACATCACCCTCTCAGCCCAGGATGCGACCATCGACACGCTGCGACAGGTGGCGCGAGCCCAGAACAAATCTGTCAACGATCTCTTTCGGGAATGGGCCGACAATCTGGCGTCTACCGTACGTCAGGAGCAGCTACAAAAATTCCATGATACGCTACGGCAGACTCGGTATGTCCGCTTGGACCGCAAGTACACGCGAGAGGAAATGAATCAGCGGTGACCGCACCCACATTTATTGACACGAATATATTGGTGTATGCCTACGACGGCCGCGAACCTGCCAAACAGGAGCAGGCGGTTGCATTGCTCGATTCGGTGGTGGCTGCGCAGGGAGTTATTAGTACGCAGGTCGTCGCTGAGTTTTGTAATGTCATGTTGACCAAGCGTGGTGTTACGATGCGCCCGGCTGACCTGGTAACGGTGCTCGATGCCGTTCTGAAACCAATGGTTGCACACACGCCTGACGCTGCATTTTACGGACGGGCAGTCGCATTATTCAATACCCACAACGTAAGTTTTTATGATGCGCTGATCATTCAGGCGGCCCTTGATCTCGGCTGCCAGACCCTCTATAGCGAAGATTTGCAGGCTGGCCAGGCATTCGGTGACCTAACGGTTATCAATCCATTTGCCTGATTCTGCGTATTCGGAGGTCGTGTGGTCATCTTGGGTTGCCTCCCGATGGTTGTGTGGGACGGGGGAAAAGATGGCGGCCGGCAATATGCAACCGGCGAACCCGTGCATCGTACCAGGCCAGTATGACCAGGAGCAGTAATGCCAGATAGGCGGCGTAGGCCTTGATAAGCGTGCCCTGAAAAGTATTGATGAATGGCGTGCCGACCGGCACGATACTGCCGCTGACATTGCCATTCGGCGGAATCCACGAGGTTGTGGCCACGGTTGCAAAACGAGCGGTTTGCCCGTCGCTGCTGCGTGTGGTCATGGTAACGAAGTACGAAGGCCGCAGTTCGGCGTAGCCATGCCGGACGGTGTGCGAACTGGCGTCTTTGATGATGAGCGTATCAGAGACCGGGGGCGTATCGCCCCAGCCGATGACGGTGCGATACGGCTGGCAGCCCCCGGAGATGCTGAACTCCCAGTCAGCAGGCATGGACCGGCCGTAATTGAGATATGGTTGACTGCTGTTGATCCGGAGTGGTCCCGGGTCTTTGCAGCTGCTTGAACTGGGGCTGCTACTACCCCTGATAACCGAAGGTGTGTAGGTGACGGATATAGGATTACTGTCCGGACCGAAGTCCTCGGTGGCGTTCGAGGTACGGGCAATGAGCGTATGAGTACCGGTGGGTGGAGTGATGGCAACGCTAAAGGTACCGCCGTTCTGGCAGACGGTGGAGCCGGCATTCAGCGAGCCGTCGACATATACAATAATGATGGAAGTGGGGGAGAGCTCCTGACACGTGCCCTGTACGACCACCTCAGGACCGGTAACATGCTGCTTGTCGGCTGGTGTGCGTATCACCGCCGGGGTGGTCGGCAGTTCGTTGGAGATTTTGGCGGCCAGACCCATGAATTCGGCGTGAGCAACACCTTGAATGCCTCCGATAAGCAGACCGACGAGCAGTAATACTCCAAAGAGTGCCGGGTATGACGTATGGTGGTGAGGGAGCACCCTGCCGGTGTGTTTGTGATGGGCAAAATGCTTCATGCGTCGTTACGTTTACCTGATACCGTTCGTGCTTACATTATAGCGCAGAATCCAATACATGTCCGCAGTATCGATCTGGAGTCACGCTATCCGAAGTTCATAGAAACCGCCCCGGCGGCACTGCTGCAACGGACGCGGCAGTATGTGCAAGCTATCATCGGCATCCAGTAGTCTGGGATAATTCCGTATCTGCCTCTATACTGAGGACATGTCCGTGAACTCATCTCACAAAAAACTGGCGATCATTGATGGTAAGTCCGTATTTTATCGCGGCTATTATGCGATGCCGGGGCTGGCCACCGCAGATGGCCAGCCCACGGGCGGCGTATTTGGTTTTGCCACCATGGCGCTCGAGGTGATCAAAAAACTGGAGCCCGATTACGTGGCCGTGGCCTGGGACAAACCCGGAACCAATATACGCCGCCGCCTTGAGTTATACCCGGAGTATAAAGCCGGTCGCAAACCAGCGCCGCCCGACTTCAAGGCGCAGATTCCAGTCCTGCACGAACTGCTGCAGGCATTCGGCTGGCCGCTGTACGAGCTGGATGACTATGAGGCGGACGATATCATGGGTACGCTGGCCGTCCAGGCATCCCAAAAGGATATCGATACGATGCTCATCACCTCTGATCTGGACATGTTGCAGCTCGTGAATGACCATGTCAAAGTGTATGCCCTCAAAAAAGGCCTGAGCAATATCGAGCTCTACTCTCCTCAATCGTTTGAGGCCAAATATGGCATCCGGGTTGATCAGTTCCTGGATCTCAAGTCGCTGAAGGGTGACTCATCGGATAATATTCCAGGCGTGCCCGGGATTGGCGAAAAGGGGGCAATCCAGTTGTTGCAGCAATACAGAACGCTGGATGGAATCTATGAAAATCTGCCGCTTATTAAAGATTCGGTGGCGCGCAAGCTCGAAGCCGGTCGTGAGTCGGCGTATCTGAGCCGTGAATTGGCGGCGATTTGGACTGATGCCCCATTGCCGCTTGATTTGGAGACGCTGAGCGGCAAGGATTGCAATCCGCACCGCATTCAGGAGTTGCTCATGAAGCTTGAGTTCAAAAACCTGGCCAAACAATTACCAACCATCATGCATATTGCCGAAGCCGACCTGACGCCAGTTGAGCGGCTTCACCTCAAGCAGGGCAAGAATGCGATAGTTGATACCGACGCCAAACTCGAACCGCTTGCCAGGGCACTGGGTGCCGCCAAGCAACTCGCCGTTCATAGCCGCGCTGCCGGTAAACATGGTAAGCGTCCCGAACTTTTGATCGTGAGCCCGGAGCCCGGAGCTGTGTTCACTATAGACGTTGCCAAAATAACCCAAACCAGGCTCCACGATGTACTGCAGCCCATTTTCGGTAATCCACATATCACACTACTTGGCCACGATATCAAATCCACGCTTCAGGTGTGTTATGAGCTTGGACTAGCAGTCGATGCGCCAGTTTTTGATACACAGATCGCTGCCTTTTTGCTGAATGCGCTGCGGCGTGATCTTGATTTGACCGGACTGGCCGAAGCTGAACTATCATATGCCGGTGCGCCTTTTGAAGAGTGTGACACCGAGGAGCTCGCGAGCCGGGCGGCGGAGGTAGTGGCCGTTATTCATGCTCTGGCGGACAAGCAGACCACAGAACTCAAATCCTTGCCCAAGATTGCCAAGCTTGCCGAAGATATCGAATTTCCGGTGATTTCAGTACTGGCACGCATGGAATATCTAGGCATGTTGCTTGATACCGCGTATCTGGGAGAATTTGAGTCCGAAATCGATGATCTGATCGGTGATTATGAGCAACAGATTTACGGACTGGCGGATCGTGAGTTTAATATCGGTAGTCCCACTCAGCTGGCGGATGTGTTGTTTGTCACGCTCGGTTTGCCATCTACTGGTATCAAGAAGGGCAAAACAGGTTACTCGACGGCTGCCTCCGAGCTGGATAAGCTGCGCGGCCAACATGAGATCATCAACCTCATTACCTTGTACCGCGAAGTTACCAAGCTCAAGAACACCTATGTCGATACCTTGCCGCTGCAAGTCGATGAACATTCTCGTGTGCACACCACCTTTGCGCTAACGGTGGCGCAGACCGGGCGGCTCAGTAGCAACGATCCCAATCTGCAGAATATTCCGACACGTACCGACCTCGGCCGCCGGATTCGCACGGCTTTTATCGCTGGTTCGGACGGCGGTCCGGGGCTTGGCGCTGGCGGCCGGCCGCTCAAACTGGTGAGCGCGGATTATTCACAGTTTGAGCTGCGATTGGCGGCCGTCATGGCCGGCGACGAAGAGCTTATCGCTATGTTTAATCGCGGCGCCGATATTCATATGGCAACTGCCGCTATGGTCTATGGCCGCGAACAAGAAGATGTCACCAAAGGCATGCGCCGCGCCGCCAAGGTCATCAACTTCGGCATCCTGTACGGTATGAGCCCTCATGGGCTCAGCGTGGCTACCGGCATGACCCGGGAACAAGCGATGGTTTTTATAGACAGGTATAAATCTGTTCGCCAGCCCCTATTCGACTATATGGAAAAGACGCGCCAACTGGCGCATGACCAGGGCTATGTAGAAACGCTGCTGGGCCGTCGCCGTCCATCTCCGGACGTGCGCAGCGGCAATTTCATGGTTCGGCAGGCCGCCGAACGCGCCGCTGTGAATATGCCTATTCAGGGTACTGAGGCGGATCTCATGAAGCTGGCTATGGTTCGCATAGACCAGCTCCTGGCTGCCAAGTATCCGCGCGCCCGGCAGCTCATGCAGGTCCACGATTCGATTCTGGTCGAGGCCCCCGAAGATGAGGCCGAAGCAGTCGGACAATTACTCAAGGAGACCATGGAGGACATCTATGAGCTGCCGGTGCGCCTTGATGTTGACATAACGATCGGCGACAACTGGGGCGAGTTGTAGGTTGAAGTGGTGGCATGGAATCAATATATGTATTAAAACAGGGGGAATGTGACGTGGGGCCAAACGATACTGATGCGATCAAAAGACTCGGTAAACAGCTCAAAACGATAAAAATAATGCTTGCTGTGTTCCTCGTGATGGTGCTCGTCAATATAGC
>JBDHUK010000073.1:0-4760 GCA_039809165.1 Saccharimonadales bacterium (SeqCode)
CATCCGTCAGCGACAGTACAATTCATTTGAGCGACCGCGCCGTTTGTCATAGCCCTGGTGGCTGTGCCCGAAGCCCTGGTCGGATATAAGAACATTACCCTTTGACTGGCCGCCAGTGCGGCATCCGACATCGTTGCAGTCGAAACCAGCTCAAACCGCAGCACGCCGAACGGACATGTCCAGGTGCTCGATGCGCCAGCAGGATCAAACCTATCATTTGCCGGCACACTGGTTCGGCACTGATTCAAAGTCGCAGCAGTGACATTATTTTTCTTCCAGCCGATACGCAGCTTAGTGATAGCAGCCCCATCCGTTTCTATGGGCAGTTTTACCGAGTCGGTGTTTGAAGCAACGCCCGATCTGAGAGCATCAAGCTTAGTCGTAACCAAAAGGCACGAGTAGGAGACCTTGTTGGTCCCATCAATCACTGGATTAAAAGGATAATTTTGGTCGTCAGTACTCGTAGCGCATTCGGTCTTCTCGGGAACCGCTTCGCCTCTGGCCAGCTTGGTTTGCACCGTCTGGCGAACATCGTTGATGGCGCTTTCGGCGGCAAAGAACGCTTGGGCACTCAACGCCCGGTCAATGGCTTGCTGCTGTTCATGTCTTGATATCTGTGCGAAGCCAAGCACAATCAAGCTGATGACCACCATCATCAGCATCGTTATCATAATAGATGCCATGCCAGCCTGTTGCCGGCGAATAGATTTTAAATAATTCATATGCTTAGTTTACTCGCCTTTTAACTGTTGTTGTCAATTCGGATACTGCGCAAAACTGCGAACCGGAACCGGGCTTGCATTGCATCGTGTCAGCCGTCGTCGAGGTTAGCAAGTCATCATCCCCATACACCACTTTGACCGTCACCAACCATAAGCCATTGGTTTGATCTTCGATCTTAAACTTGGCAAGTCGCATTCGCTCACCGAGCATTTCCCGGGCATAGGGGGTCGACAGAGTGGTTGCAGAGCTCAAATTCAGCGGTGCATCAGCGGTACTATTGCAGCCGCCGTTCGGCACGTCGGCCACCAGGCCATGCTTGGTGGCCGATACTTTTTGGAACGGCATAAAGCTATAGCGTTTGGAGCCACCCATACAATAGCCTCGGACATCGGCTCCGATCTTGAGTTCATAGATTCCGCTCTTGTTGTACTGTATCGAACGCGTCACGTCATCGACGAGCGCACGCGCCGTACTCTGCGTCGTGCTCGCTACCGTACCCCCGTAGTATTGTTTAGTAAACTGCATAATGGACACCGTAATCACCATAACCACCAACGAAAACACCACGGTGGCAATCAACAGCTCGATAATGGTAAATCCACCTTTGTAGATACTGGTTCGTCGACTCATGAACACGTCCTATTATTAAATATTTTTAGCGTCACCGCGCCCTGCTGGCCATTTGCTCCGATAGAAATCAGTCCCGACTGATCAGTGCCGCCACTCGAGAAACACATGAACACGCCATTCGCAGGTGCTACTACTGCACTGCCATTCGAGATGCTGTCATTAATCGCAGCCGCAGAACCCTGCGTAGTATCATGCATCGACGTTCCACGGAATGCCACTACATCCACCCGTCGCGCACCATCCGACTCGCCGAGATTCGAGACATTAGAAAGAAAGCCAATCGCTCCGATAGTGTTGCTCGGCGAGTCATAATACATGCTCTTGAGCGTCAGACCATATTGCAATATCGGCGTACTAAAGGCATTGGGCGTGCTTCCGCTATCGGTCGTCGTTCGGGCAATAACTCGAGCCTTAGCATTCTGTAAGTTAAACGTGCCCGTCTCTGGGTCGCTCGCCGTCCTGAGCCCGACCACCGTAAACACACTGTACCGCTCAGGGTCGGTATTCAGTACTCCAAATTGCAATGCCTTACCCATAAACAAACAGTCCTTGTTGGTTCCCTGAGTATTATCACTGCCCGTCGACAGCTGAATGCCTCCATCGACGCCCTTTTGGCAAACTATCGTACCGTCGCTCTCATAATACCCACTGCCGACATCACTCATCGTCTGCTCAAGCTGATTCTGTACTGCCCGGATAGCCTGATTGAAGGCTGTGCTGCGCTGCCTGCCATTAATCAGCAAGACAGCGCTCGCAAACATAAACATCGTCACCGCAAGTACGATCAAGGTTTCTACAATCGTAAAACCAGCGCCACCTTTCATAGTCAGTAGTATACCATAAGCATCATCACGCAAGCCAGTACAACCTGAATCCGGGGTTTACACGGCCAAAAAGGAGAAATACCAGCTCAGGATGTCGGCACCCCACAGCTGCGTAATCACTGCCCCGATCAGCAAGAACGGACCGAATGGCAGATGACTACCGCGGCTCGCCCGACCGGACAAGAGCAGCGGCAATGCCACAACCGTACCTACGAGTGACGCCAAGAAGATCACCAAAATTGCCCCACCAGGGCCGCCGACCAACAGTCCGAGCAGCGTACCAAGCGTCACATCGCCGCCGCCAATCCATTTACTCACACCGATATGCTGACTAACCCAATCACTGTCGTCGAACTTTTCCCTGGGCGATACGAGGTACAAAGCCAGAAAAAACCCTCCGCCAATCAGCGCGCCCAGTCCGGCTTTGGCAATCACCGGCCAACCACCCCCAAAGGCTATGGCGATCACCAACACCTGCACGATAGCCAGCCCGATCAGTGGCATGACAATCCGATGCGGCAGTTCAAACCATCGCACGTCATATATCGCAAGAGCCACGAAACCGACCAGAAATACCAACCACCCGATGAACGCTGCCAGCCCGGCCCCACTTAACGGCTCTGGCCACGCCCAGTAAGAGACGACGAACAACAGTGGCGTGAGCAGCTCAGAAAGAGGCGTATCCGGAATGCGAGCCCTGCAGTAGCGGCATTTGCCGCGCAGGCTTAGATAGCTCAGAACCGGTACTAAGTCCTTGGGCGCCAGCTCGTGATGGCACTGGACGCACATCGATCGGCCTCGGGCGATCGACAAATCACGTCTTGTGAGCTTTTGCGTTTTTGAGCTTTGTTTGGCCGTCGTTTCGGACAGCTCCAGCTCTTCGAGCTCATGCAAGCGCCATACGAGCGCATTCACAAAACTACCCAAGCACAGCCCCAGAATAATCAAAATCATAATAACCATTACAGGTATAGTATCATCCGACAAGATGAATCCAAATACATAAAACTCCTCTCAGTTGAGAGGAGTTTTATAGTCCGGACACTCGGTCTAGGAATCAGTACACTGAGGAACAGTACCTGAAGCCGTCTCGATGACGTAGATAGCCGATACGGCACGCGTGCTAGCGGTGGTAGTAATACCAGTACCAGTACACTTCGCACCCAGGACGATGTTAATACGGCCCGTAGCTGGAGCACCAGTACCAAGTGCGACGACCGTCGTACCCTGCACACGAATCGTGGTTGCATTCGTACCAGCATAGGTGATCGTACCCGTACCGGAGACGTTAGTTGGCAATGCGCCGCTGTTAGCAGCTTGGAATTCACCGACACCGCCGAGGACGTTCTGAACATCATTCTTGATTGCAGTATTGCGTGAGTTGCGTTGCAAGGCAGGCACGGCAAGGAAGACAATCAACAGGATAAGTCCAGCGATAGCCAAGACGATCAAAACTTCGATGATCGTGAAACCGCTTTGACGTTTGATATTGTTTTTAAGCATTACAAATGCCCCCTTTGAATTTAATAGCTTATGCTTAGAATATATCCAAAGCGCTCTAAAAACGCAAGCATTTTATACACAGTATTGTAACAAACCGCCATAGCCACATCCCCACAATCTTAGGTGACTCGCCCATGCAATCTGTTACGCCGTGAATGACTTGCCGGCCAAGCCATACACCGGCAATAGCACCGCAGCAACGATAATGAACGCTACAATGCCGAGCAGCACCATCATCACCGGCTCAATAATGGTCTGAATATTCTTGATCTGATTATCGACTTCCTTCTCGTAATAGTCGGCCGTTTTGCTAAGCATCTGCTCGATCGACCCCGATTGCTCGCCAATCCTGAGCATGTTCGGCAACAGCGGCAAGAAGTTCGGATCGCCATCAAGCGCGTCAGCCAGGGATTTGCCTGACTTGACCTTTTCGATCGCCTTATAGATCGACCGTTCGATATGGACATTATTGACAGCTTCGGCGGTAATCTCAAGCATCTGAATCAACGGCACACCTGATGATATAAGCGTCGATCCGGTACGGGCGAAACGCGCCATATACATCTTCATGAAGAGCACTCCCAGTAGTGGTGCCTTCATCTTGAACTTGTCGACTACTTCCTTGCCGGGACCGGTACGCGCCCATTTGCCAAGCAACGCGGAAGCTACCACGAGCACAATGACGGCAATCCACCAGAACTTGCGCAAAATAGAAGACATCGCCAGCAGCACCACGGTGACGAGCGGCAGGTCAGCCCCCGGAAATCCCTCGTAAAGCACCTGGACTTGCGGCAGCACTTTGACGAGCATAAATCCGACGACCAGAATCATCACCAGTACAACGATCGCCGGATACACCATAGCACCACGGACCTTGGCAACGATATCAGCATCCTTCTCTTGCTGATCCGCCAGGCGCTGTAATGAGGTATCGAGCGTACCGGAGGCCTCGCCGGCGGCAATCATACTGATATACACTTTGTTGAACACCTTGGGATGCTCGGCCATAGCCGTCGACAACGCATTACCAGCTTCCACACTGCCGATGACCTTGCCAATAATCGACTGGAAGTGTTTGTT
>JBDHUK010000074.1:0-4716 GCA_039809165.1 Saccharimonadales bacterium (SeqCode)
GCTGCCGCACGTGAATCACGCGACGAAATCAAAAAAGCCATCGAAGGCGCCGATATGGTGTTTATTACCCTCGGCGCTGGTGGAGGTACCGGCTCCGGTGCTGGTCATGTCGTGGCCGAGGTTGCTAAGGAGCTTGGTATCCTGGTGGTTGGTTTTGCAACCAAGCCCTTTGCTTTTGAAGGCGAGAAACGCCGCAAAAACGCCGAGCAGGCCATCGATAACCTCCGTCGTTCTGTTGATACGCTGATTATCATCCCAAACGACCGTTTGCTCCAGACTATCGACCGTGCCACGCCGTTGCTCGAAGCCTTCAAAGTTGCCGACGATGTGCTGCGCCAGGGTGTGCAGGGCATTTCCGATCTGATTACGGTCAACGGTCTCATTAACCTCGATTTTGCTGATGTCAAGACTGTCATGAGTAGTGCCGGCTCGGCGCTCATGGGCATCGGCCGGGCTAGTGGAGAGAACCGCGCCATCCAGGCCGCCCAGCAGGCCATTGAGTCACCGCTGCTCGAAGTTTCTATCGATGGAGCTCGCGGCATTCTCTTTAATGTCATCGGTGGCAATGATCTGAGCATGCATGAGATCAATACGGCTGCTGAAACAATCACTGCTGCCGCTGATCCAGAGGCAAATATCATCTTTGGCGCAACCATCAATCCTGAACTGGAAGGCGAGATGATCATCACCGTAGTTGCTACGGGCTTCGACGAAGCGTACTACACTAAACGTGATGCTACGCCACCAGTCGCCGCCGTGCCTGCTCCGGCATCAGTGCCGCTTGATGACGACCAAAAGACTCAACAGCCGTTCAGTGATATTACGATGCCGGCTACTGACGGCGTGAAGCCGGGCGCAAATGCGGCCAAAGACGACGACATGGCCAGCCTTGACATGAACCTCGACTCGCATGCTGACGAGCATGACGATTTCAAAAAAGATGCACCGATGCCGAACATCTGGGCTATTGACGAAGAGACCGACAAAGCACTCCACGACAAGGGTGGTACAACCGGTACTTCTTCGGCGGCAACCGTCGAGCCGTCCAAGCCAACCGAGCGTCCGGCCGAAGTACCTGATCCGGTGGCGAGTTTCTTTGGTGGTACAGAGGAAGAGCTTGAGCGTCCTTCGTTTCTCCGTCGCTTGCGTCGCAAAAAGAACGACGATAATGATAAGTCCACCGAGGACAAAGGAAAGCTCTAGGCGAAGCGATCCTCTCCTTGCAATAACCACAAGCGTGATAAATTCTACATCGGATTTTTTATTGAAAAACGCTAGCTGTGGGGTTATGCTTAAGTATATTACACTATATGTAGTACCTGGGATGAGGGCTCGGATGGTGTTGTACCTTTCAGAATTCGCTAGAGAACAGAAAGGGGAATGCAGATGAAATGCACCCAATGTCAGCTCGGCGACACTAAAGTTATCGAATCGCGTGATGTTGCAGAGGGCGAAGCCATTCGTCGACGGCGAATGTGTCCGGCCTGCAATAATCGCTTCACAACCTACGAACGGCTGGAGCGGCCACAACTTGTCGTCATCAAAAATGACGGCACGCGCCAACTGTTCAACCGTGACAAGTTGCTGGCTGGCATCTACCATGCTTGCGAGAAAACACCGGTTACCAGCATGCAGGTCGAGAGAATTGTTTCGGATATTGAGCAAACACTCTACGCCTGCGGCGAAAGTGAAGTTCCGTCGGGCAAGGTCGGTAACTTGGTCATGGAGCGTCTCAGTTTGGTCAATGAAGTGGCATATGTCCGGTTTGCGAGTGTCTATCGGCGCTTCAAGGATATCGAAAGCTTCGAGGCTGAATTGACGCGTATGCGCGCTCGTGACGCCGATCACGAGCTAGTGTCAACCGATGTAATAGAACCGGTCAAAGTTTCCGCCTGATATGGCGAGCGAGCTTTGACGGCTCTCCCATGCGCCACGTTTCCTATGACGATCTTCAGAGGGTCGGGCGTATCGGAGAGCCAGGGGGTTTGACTTCCGGATAGAGGATCAAATCCCTCAGACTCTAACAAAAACTACAAAATAACAAGAGGGAGCACGGATATGATCTGTCGGGGTGAGAGCCGATGGTGCGTTGCCGTGCAATAAGAGGGGAGTATTAGTATGGCACAAACAACTACTGGATCAGACCAGTTATTCAGCAGGCTTTTCACTAAGCGAGGAACCAAGGCGTATGACGCCATCAAATGGGTGTCGCGCGATTCGGTCATCATGAATCCGGTCACCGGCAAGCCGGTGTTCGAGCAGCTCGATGTCGAATTCCCAGAGCAGTTCAGCCAGAACGCTATCAACATCGTGGCTCAGAAGTATTTTTGCGGCACGCCGGGTACCGAGGGTCGTGAACGTTCGTTTAAACAGCTCATCGACCGCGTGGTTGACACCATCGTTCGCCAGGGCAAGCAGGAGGGCTACTTCGGCTCAGATGCTCAGGCCGAAGACTTCCGCGAAGAGCTCAAGTACGTGCTAGCGACGCAGCGTGCCGCCTTCAATAGCCCCGTTTGGTTTAATATCGGCGCACCAGGGCGCGCCCAGCAGGCCAGCGCCTGCTTCATCCTCGGTGTTGACGACACCATGGAATCCATCCTTAACTGGTACCGCGAAGAAGGTATGATTTTCAAGGGCGGCTCCGGTAGCGGCATCAACCTGAGCGCTATCCGGTCCAGCGTCGAACCACTGAGTAAGAGTGGCGGCACGGCTTCGGGTCCGTTGTCGTTCATGCGCGGTGCTGACTCCAGTGCTGGTGCCATCAAGTCCGGTGGCAAGACGCGCCGTGCCGCCAAAATGGTAGTACTCAACGTCGACCACCCGGATATCGAAGAGTTCATCTGGTGCAAGGAGCGTGAAGAAGAAAAAGCTCGTGCCCTACAGGCTGCCGGCTTTGATATGAGTCTCGATGGCCGTGATATCTTCAGCGTCCAATACCAGAACGCCAACAACTCCGTTCGCGTGACTGATGACTTCATGCGCGCCGTCGAAAATGACGACGAGTGGGACCTCCGTGCGGTCAAGACCGGCACATCAGTCCGCAGAGTCAAGGCTCGCGATCTCTACCGCCAGATCAACGAAGCCGCCTGGAAGTGTGCTGACCCTGGCCTCCAGTTTGATACCATCATCAACCACTGGCATACTACCCCCAACGCCGGTCGCATCAACGGTTCCAATCCTTGCTCCGAATACATGCACCTCGACAACTCGGCGTGTAATCTGGCCAGCCTCAATCTGCTCAAGTTCCTGAAAGATGACGGCTCATTCGACATTCGTGAATTCATCCACGCCGTCGAACTGATCTTTACGGCTCAGGAAATCCTGGTGGGTTATAGCGACTATCCGACCGAATCGATCAAAAAGAACGCCCGGGCGTACCGTGAACTCGGTATCGGTTATGCCAACCTTGGCGCGCTGCTGATGGCTCAGGGCTTGGCATACGACAGCGACGAGGGCCGCGCCCAGGCTGCCGCCATCACCGCGCTGCTGACTGGCCAGAGCTATGCTACCAGCGCCAAAATTGCTCAAAAAGTCGGTCCGTTTGCCGGCTATCACAAAGACCGTGACGGCATGCTGCGCGTCCTGCGTATGCACCGTGACGAAGTCAGCAAGATCGACGCCAGCCTGGTCGCCGAAGACCTGCTGAGCGCTGCTGCAGCGGCCTGGGACGACGCGGTCGAACTCGGCGAATTGTACGGCGTCCGCAACTCGCAGGCTTCCGTACTCGCCCCAACCGGCACTATCGGCCTGATGATGGACTGTGACACTACCGGTATCGAACCTGACCTCGGTCTCGTCAAGTTCAAGAAACTGGTCGGCGGCGGTACGATGAACATCGTCAACCAGACCGTTCCGCGCGCTCTCAAGGCTCTGGGCTACAATCAGAAACAGATCGACGCAATCGTTACGTACATCGACACTGAAAAAACCATCGTTGGCGCGCCTGATCTCAAGCCCGAACACCTCAACGTCTTTGCGTGCTCGATGGGTGACAACAGCATCCACTATCTCGGACACGTCAAGATGATGGCTGCTGCGCAGCCATTCCTGAGCGGCGCTATCAGCAAGACTGTCAACATGCCCGAAGAGGCAACCGTTGAAGAAGTCGAAGCCCTGCATATGGACGCCTGGAAGATGGGGCTGAAGGCCGTCGCCATCTACCGCGACAACTGCAAGGTTGCGCAACCGCTCAGCATGGCCAAAAAAGACGGTGATGACAAGAAGGATGCGGCAGCCGACGGCTCGGCCCCGACTCCTGCCGCCGCCACTCCAGCTGTGGCCGACTACGACAAATTCATCGTCAAGGGCGCCGTGCGCCGCCGGCTGCCGCGTGTCCGCAGCTCCAAGACGTACAAATTCCAGATCGCCGACCTCGAAGGTTACTTCACCGTCGGCGAATACGAGGACGGCACTCCAGGAGAACTGTTCCTGAGCGTCAGCAAGCAGGGAAGCACCCTGGCCGGGTTGCTCGATTCGTTTGCGATCAGCGTCAGTCACGGCCTGCAGTACGGTGTGCCGCTCAAGAGCTACGTCAAGACACTGCGTGGCACCTCATTCGCGCCGAGCGGCATCACCGATGACGCCGATATTCGCACTGCTTCGTCGATCACTGATTACATCGTCCGCCGCCTGGCACTCGACTACCTGAGCTTCGATGATCGCCTGGAGCTCGGCCTGGCCAGCTTCGATGACATGCCGGCCGATGAGCAGGTCAGC
>JBDHUK010000075.1:0-4672 GCA_039809165.1 Saccharimonadales bacterium (SeqCode)
CTGCGACCACGGTCGTGCCTCGGTCGCTCATGATGTCCGCCGCAGGGTAATCATGGTGACAGTTGGTTTGCCGGTCATAGCACCAGGGTCCTGGCCGGTGATTGATGATAGCAGACTTAGTTGTAATGAGTGGGAATGTCCAGCCATCGACGGAAACCGGGGAGTTAGTGGCTGGAGTGCCTACACCTGAATCTGCTTTGGGGTCGCTAAGCAAATCTTTATTGAAGAGTCCGGCTGAAGCAGCGGCAGCTGAGCGCCAGAGCAGACAGCGATTGCGTTCGCGTTGGATCGGTTCTCCGGTCGGGCTTGATATATCAGTTGCTTTGTCTCCCCATTTGCGATTATAGTCCGGGTCGTCACAGCCCTCGTCGGTCCAGGCGGTTTCATCGTATGCTTTAGTGAAAACCCAGTCTTTCAGATCACCCCAACCGTATTGAATAACCTTCCATGGATCGGGCAATATCTTGCCGTTTGCCGAGGCTTTTGTGGCACCGAACATAGATCCGACATTATTGAGGCCAACCTGCCACGTGCCAAGAACTATACTGTGAAATTGACCAAATACTGTGCCGTCGCCGATGGGCATTGCGAGTGCAAACTGTGATACTGCCGACAGGCTATTTGTGTTGTCAAATAACTTGTCCTTTAATGATAGGTGCTTGAATTCTTCAATGCGCCTTTCTTTCGCCTGAAGCCGGACGGTTCTGACTGTCTCGTCGCTTTGTACTGAGCCACCTTGACGATATTGGGCGATTTGATTCGCGGAAACATTAAACCCACCGGCCGCCGCTTCAAATGTCCTAGACCCAGAATCGTTTTCTCCTATAGCTGGAATAATTAATTTGCCCATTATTACATTTGCTACCATGTTGTAGAGAATCTGAAAATGTTCCAAAAGGTATTTGCTGACATCGGCGACAATCGGTAACGCCATGATTTTGTCGATTATCCATTGACCGATTGGAGTCGGAGATAGAAGGAAGTCGAAAGCCGCATCGATAAATTTTTGTAGTAACACAGAACCTTCGGACTGTGCGTGGAATTGGAACCTGTAGAGGTCGCTGGTGAGGATAATTATTCCGGCGATAGCGCTTGTTGAGCTGAAGGAAACCTCTGGACAGACGAGCTCTCCCGGACGGTATTTCAGCCCATTATTACATCGTGCGGTGGTGCTGGCGGTGTAGTTATCGCTGGATAGACTGCCTGACGGCGCAAATCCGAATGTATCATTTGTGAACATTGCCTTGTATGCCGGACTATCTTGTGCTGATCCGGCGCCTTGTGCGCCATTTTTGTTACTGCCGAAGGCTGCCACCATGGAACCGGCTTCAAATAAGTCATTAAATCCGGGCTTAAACTGATCTACATATGTTCGTACCATCGTCGAGAGCTGTACCATCGCTGAGCTGTTCATTATATAGTTGATATGCATAAGCGCCGGCCCAACCGATGCGGCGAACGCGGATGCGTTAATCGCCATAAGGACCCACCCTATGGGGTTGCTGGCATCGGCTGCCTGCACGAACAATTTCGCAGCGGTTTCACCCAGGAGTCGTTTGATGACGTATCGTGTAAAACCACCTTCCTTGATTTCCTTGGAAGTTTTGTCCAGTTCTTCTAACGAAGCTTCGCCGTGAGTTGATCGATACATCTTATATCTATCAACGAGATCCTTTTGGAATTTTGACATGCGTTGGCCATCCTCGTCGGCTTTCTGCATCTCTGCGCAGCTGTATCCCTGTATAGCGCATGACATTGCCATACTTACACTTTCGCTATAGGGCAGTAGTACGCGCTCGGCGAGCTGCGATTTCCACGCCATTTTACGTAGCTGCCATTTATCCCTTATGCCTTCGATTTTATTTACGGCTGCACACTGAAGCTTACCGACGCATGCTCTGACACCATACTTGTACTCAAGGAGTTTAAGCCCCCATCGATATATAAGCTTGTCAGCAAGCGTTCCATCTTTAAATAGTGGTTTATATGCTGCCCTTACCTCCTTCTTGTCCATGAGGGCAAAAAAACGGCCTTCAAACTCTTTGTTTCCTCCATTGTAGTTACCGACGTCAAGTTTTTCATTTATGCCGGGCGCGCGTATATAGAATCGGTCGCTGGCAGAGCCATTACCTTCACGTATAATCTCGAAGCCTCTATTTGCCATCCAGCCTTCTAGATTCGCGTCTTTCCAAGCGTTCCAGGTTTTGCCGATCATGCCGTCGTCTTTGCTGACAAGCGCACAGGATTTACTGACCTTGGTGGTTTTGCACTTCCCCTCGATCATGCCGGGCATGACTTTTTTGAGGACGTAGTTCTTGAATAGGTTGTCGTCGATGGCGTCAGCGGCTTCTTCGACGCTGCTGAACATGACCTTTTGAATGTTGACCGCCAGGCTGAGTGCTTGCATCGAAAGTGTGATAACTGAGGCCACGGTGATTAGGCCGATGAGCACTAGCGCGAGAATAAGCGCGATCATACCGTTTTTGCGCCGCCGCAGCACGGCGCGCACGCCCTTGAGCGTGCCTAAAATACCGCCGGTGCCGGTGAGCGCCTGCGCGACGTCCGCCTGGTCTTTGTCGAGGATCTTGGGCTTGTCGGTCTTGCCCTTACCGCCATGAGACCCACCTACGCCCTCTTTGGCAGAGCCGTCAGCATCCTTGGCTTTGCCAATGGCATCTTTGCTGCCGCCCCCACCTTTGTCCGGTGCGTTACCTGGCCGGTCGTACGTTCCGCCGGAAGTGGGCGCGATCTTGAGGGGGCCGACACTGGTAAGCCGTCCTGGTTGAGATGCATTACTGTTCATGCCCCAGCGTTCATCGGCACGCTCGCGTGCGCTCGGCCTTTGAGGAGGTGAAAAATCAATGTCTGCCGTTGAGTCTACGGGTTTCTGTGATGGATTGCTATTGAAACCCCAGCGTTCGTTTGCTCGCTCTTGGGCGCTTGATGGCTGGTCGTCGGAATCATCAATAGGTTGCGCGCTGCGTAGGGCCATACTACATAACCTCCGTTACATGGCGGACTTGCCGGTATGATGCATTGTCCCAATTGATTCCCATAACTCTTATCCTTAACCTCAATTATACTCCTGGGAAAAGCCGGTTCCCAAGATCAATCGTGCCTGGCGGCTGGCCCGGTGCCGGAGTCATGCCGCCGCCCATCATCTGGTCGGCCGGTGGAATGCCCGGCCCTACCATGCCCTGAGCATAGGGATCTTGCTGGCCGAATTGGGCATTCTGGGTCTGTTGGGCAGCGTTGATTTGCTGCACTTGAGCCGGATTGGTGGTGATGAGACTGGTTTCGGTCGGACTGGCGACGACTTGGATATGAACATGGTTTTGGCCGGCAAAAAACAGCCCTTGCCCTACCGGGAACTGGCTGAGGCGCTTGCGCTCTTCGTTGGTGAGTTTAAAGACGTCGCTGAGCACATCCACGGCACTCGGCGACTGTTTGAGCAGGAACTGCATGCTGGCATTGGCCACGATGGCCCGGCCCATGCGGCTGCCCATGAAGTCCTCGACATCCTGGGTGATGGTGGTGATACCAAGGTTGTATTTACGAGCGCGTTTGGCGAGACTGAATAAGAAGTTGGCCGAATCCTCGTACTTCATGAGTTGCCAGGCTTCATCGACGATCAGGATGCGTTTTTTCTGGTCGGATTTGGTCTTGTTCCAGATGTAGTTCAGGACGATATACATGGCGACCGGACGTAGCTCGTCCTCGAGATCGCGGATATTGAAACACACCAGCGGATTGTTGATGTTAACGTTGCTCTGCTGGCTAAAGATGCCGGCGAAAGTACCAGTGGTATATTTACGGAGGCGTTGGGCCAACTGAGGGCCACTGCCGCCCATGTGCAGCAGTACGTCGTATAAGTCATTAATGGTCGGTGGCAACGCACCATGCGTCAGCGGATCAGAAGTGATGCCGGCCTTGGCATAGGTTTCGATCAGAGCGGCATCCAGATCAGCCTCCTCAACTGGGTTGAGGGCTGGGGCTAACACACCGCCACCGGCTTGCATTTGGGCTTGGGCTCCGCCCATCATGAGACGAAGCAGTCCGTGCAGCGTGATGAGGTTAGAACGTAGTGCGTCCTCGGCTTCATCGGTCTCAACGACCTGTGGCAAATCAAACGGGTTGATGCGCGTTGCCGAACTCAAGCTCAATCGGACATAGGCGCCGCCTACGGCGTCGGCCATGCGCTCGTACTCGTTCTCGGGGTCAATAATAAAGATTTCGGTGCCGAACATCAGACTGCGCAGCGCTTCGAGCTTGACAGTGAATGATTTACCAGCCCCGGACTTGGCAAAAACGACTGAGTTGCCGTTTTCCAGGCTGAATCGGTCAAAGATCACCAGGCCGGAATTGTGCATATTGATGCCATACAAGATGCCATTATCCTGGCTCAGATCAGCTGAAGTAAATGGAAAGCTGGTGCTGAGCGCACCGGTGCTGATGTTGCGCCGGATTTGCAACTGGTCAACAAACTGCGGCACGGTGCTGTTGAGTCCCTGCTCCTGCTGGCTGGTGGCGGCTTTGGTGTAGACGAGCTGTTGGCCGAGTAGTGATTCGACCTTGTTGCTGACGAACTCCAGCTCGTCAAGCGACGAGCCATACACGGTAAAATAAAATCCGAAGCGGAAGAACCGCTCTTCGCCCACCTGCAGGCGGTCGC
>JBDHUK010000076.1:0-4472 GCA_039809165.1 Saccharimonadales bacterium (SeqCode)
AGGCCGTCGCGGCCATTGACGGCAGTGGCGACGCTGTAGCCCTGTTGAGTGAACTTGGCCCGGTATAGCTCGCGGATTGGCTCGTCGTCTTCAACGATCAGGATAGTCGGGGTGGAATCGGGGGTACTCATGGCTATTCTTGTTTTGTATCACAAAACCTGCTATATTCCTAACAGATACAGTACATTACGAGACAAAGCGTTCAGACTTCGGTCTGAACGCTTTTTAGATTTCGAGGTTTCCTGTATCGTAGAGAACATATACAATAAAAAATCAATTGAATAAAATGCAAAAGTGTGTTATCATAATATCTGAAATAAAATATTATCACATTATGCGCTTGCTACACTTATCATGACAGCAGAATTTGTTTCTGACGGATCATCCATTAACCCTATCGACCCTAAGCCCAGGGCCTATCCCTTTGACGAGTCACATATTGCCTCCGTGACTCGTCTGCCGCTTAGCCCTGAAGAGCAGAGTCGAAGAAATAGGGTTGCGATGGAGGACTTCAGGGCCTATCGTAGCCTCCGTACTATTATTGAATCTTCCCGGAGGAATGGCGTAGCCGATCAAGCCGGCAGGAGCCAGAGAGCTGTCGAGCAAGCACGCGAAGAAGATATGATTCATGCCGTACAGCTTGATGTTGGTGAGTGGATTACGAATAATGATATTTTGGAAGGCACTGATTACGGATCTTATAGTAAGGAGCTGGTTGATTCGCGGCTTGGGGAATTGCTGCGGTTTCTGACATACAATTGTGATAGTGTTGTTTCTGACGGAGAGACCATAGCCACGGAACTGTTCGTAAGAAATGCCTTTGAAATGTACGAAGGCCGTAATAGGGATGGCTCGCGCAACGAGAATGCGAACGGCTCATTTGCCTTTATTGTTCATCCACGAATGAGCAAAAAGAATGATTACGGCAGTGAAATTGAAACGATTATTCCAGCGCTTCGCTATGTGCCGATTGATCTGCGCGCACAAATGATGGTCGGGCTGCCGCCGTTTATACTGGACGCTTACAAAGAAAGTGACGGCAAGCAAGGCTACCTGATATGTGCTCCAGTTTATTTGGATATGTTTGATGAGGTCAAGGACGGACGTAGGGCGCAAAAAATTGCAAATGAGCATGCTCAGAATTCGGCCGATTTTGCTGTCGGCCGACTTGGAGTCGAGTATATCGGCTGGGGCGCAATCATGCCACGAGTTACTTTTTACGGAAAAAATGTTGACACCACGGCTACTTCCACGACAGGTCATGCCGGCACACTCCATTTTATGCTTGAAGAGGAAAAAATGGCCTTCAGAGAAGGCTTTGTCGGCAATACGACCAATCCGACGTCGGGCTTTCTCGGCGCAGGGTATATGGGTGGACCAGCCGCATATGTACACGCTGTCGAATATCCGCATAGGGATGTGGTCCTATTCGATCCGGATTGTCAAAAAGCAGAACGAACCCTGAAGGCCATTCAGGGGATTTTGGGTCGTACTGGTGTTGTTGAAATCGCGCAAGGCGAAAGGGAACTGCTTGAGCGTAGTGATGTCGTAATGTCTACGGCTACGTCTGTTATAGACCTTGAGCCAATGGAAGGCTTGGAGCTCACTGGCAAAGTTATTATTGATGACGCGCAGCCCGGTAGTTTTCACCCTGACCAGGTCGAGGACCGTGGAGGAAAATTACTGTGGGTTATTGGCGAAGATGCGAGCGGTGGTCTTCAGCGTGAGACGTTCGGATATGGGGATACGATGGCCGAAAAACTTTCAAATGTCTACGGATGTGAGGCGGAAATATATGCGATAGCCAGAATGGCTGCGGAAATGCGCAGTGAGGGACACACCGAAGACGAAGTCGGGGAAGCAGTTCGGGGATACGCACTGCGCGGTCCCGTTCAGCCGGAAGATGTCATACGATTCGGCAAGTTGTTTAAGAGATTCGGCATTGGTGTTGCTAGACCGCAGCGATACGGCCAATACGTCGAAGCATAAGCATAAACCTGCTACTATATAGGCAACATGCAGTATGTTGTCATCACTTCACTTGTTCTCGCGATTCTGGCTAATGTAGCGCTCGGCCTGATAGTACTGCAGCGTGCTGGCGATAAGACGTATGGTTGGTTATTCGCGGCAACGGTATTCGGTGTCGCGGCATGGGCGGCAGGTGATCTTATCATGCTCAAGGCGCAAAGTCCGGACCTTATTGATTTTGGTGCAAAGCTGTTTTATATAGCACCGATGATTACGCCAATAACAATTATGCTATTCTCATATGCATTTCCGAATAATAAAAAAATACGGTCTGTCGTTTGGCTGATTTGCGGCCTGCCTCTCACGGTGTGGGTGGGCTTATTGCTGAAAGATTTGCACATTATCATTTACGGGGTTACTCGGTCTCTCGATCTGAACGTGCCGGTCGCAAATCCTCGGTGGTTTATATTGTACGCTGCATACTTTTCCGTATTCTTTATGATTGCTTACGTGATCCTATTCTGGAAACTGAGGCGACAACGAGGCTCATCTCGTACACGGACTGCCTACACCTTCTACGGCCTGGTAATTGGCAGTATGTTAGCAATGATGACCAACTTGACCCTCCCCCTTATGGGGATAGGAGATTACGTTTGGCTGGGGCCCATCGGCACATTTGTATTCGCTGTCATGGTTGCGTTGGCGATGATAAAACATCGGCTTTTTGACATTCATTTTTTTGTAGTGCGCGCAACGGCATATAGTATGACGACAATTGTCATGAGTCTGTTGTATATCGCGCCTATATTGTATGTCGTGGGTACGGTTGTTTTCGGGACCCACTTTACGGTGGGTAATTTCGTGGTAACACTTGTAATAATGTCTGTCGCCGCTATGTATTATGAGCGGATTCGGCATTGGTTTAATGCGAGCACGAACAAGATATTTTTTAGGGATAGATATAATCCCGAGGAGTTAATTGCGGAGCTCAACCGGGTGGTAGTCGGCGTGTTGGACGTGAAAGTTATATTGACGGAAGCATCTCGTGTACTTATGAAAAATCTAAACGCAGACAGTCTTTTTGTGGTTAATGAAACGTCATCAAGTCCTCGGCGTGTCATAGGTATGCACAAACGGACTGCTATGGATGATGATATTGCAAAGGTCCGAGCTCAGATATTTGGCTTTGATATGAAAATTATTGTCGCGGATCAATTATCGCCAGGTTACAGTCATTTGAAAAATGTCTTGCAAGCAAACGATGTCGCATTGCTTGCTCGGATAACTGCAAGCCTCAATTCGGGTCAGGGCGACCTAGGATATATAGCATTTGGACAGAAGCGTGGAGGCAATCCATATGATTCACAAGATATACGAACCCTTGAGACGGTCATCAATGGCCTGGTCGTCGCTATCCAAAATGCGACTCATTTTGAAGAAATCCAGAAATTCAACCTTACGCTCCAGCAACAGGTTGACGCTCGGACAAAGGAGCTACAGAAGAGTAATGCCAAGCTGATAGCACTGGACGAATCCAAGGACGATTTTATTAGCATGGCCAGCCATCAGCTCAGGACGCCGTTGACGGCGGTGAAGGGCTATCTGAGTATGGTGCTTGACGGTGATGCCGGCAAGGTTAGTCCGCAGCAGCGCAAGATGCTCAATCAGGCGTTTATCAGTTCGCAGCGGATGGTGTTTTTGATCGCCGATTTGCTCAATGTGTCGCGGCTCAAGACGGGCAAATTCGTGATTGAGCCGTTACCGGTGAATTTGGCAAAACTCATCGACCAGGAAATCGGCCAGTTGCGTGAAACGGCGGCCGGACGCGGCGTGGAGCTGGCATTTGACCGGCCGAAGGATTTTCCGCGTCTCATGCTTGACGAAACCAAAATCCGCCAAGTAGTAATGAATTTCGTTGATAATGCCATCCATTATACAAAGCCGGGCGGACATATCGCGGTTGAACTTTCTGAAACGCCGCGTGCCGTGGAGCTACGGGTACGCGATGACGGTATTGGCGTACCGAGGATCGAGCAGCGACACTTATTTACCAAGTTTTATCGGGCGGCGAATGCCCGGCGCGAGCGTCCGGATGGTACCGGTCTCGGACTGTTCATGGCCAAAAAGGTAATTATCGCCCAGGGCGGCGCGGTGATCTTTGACAGCCGTGAGCACAAGGGCAGTGTATTCGGGTTTACGCTGCCCAAAGAGAAGCTGCTTGTAAGGGATGAAAATGAGACTAAGGCTCAGGACGTGAACTCGGCCGACGCCCCTCCGCGTACCGTGCCTGAAGCGGTATCGTCTGAGCCTTCGATACTCTCGTGACCCCTGTTGAGTGTCGGTTTTTTGATTGACAAAAATCACCATGTATGTTATTATGAATAAGCTTCGTGGAGACTGGTGATGGAGTTTGGCGAGGAAGTTCGTTAATTTTTGAGTTGTAGCACAGTGTAATTTGGGGATTTGGTTTGGCTCTTGGTTCTTGCAGGCGAGTTGTCGCCTGC
>JBDHUK010000077.1:0-4441 GCA_039809165.1 Saccharimonadales bacterium (SeqCode)
CATGACAAGGGCGACGACGACCTTGGGCTGGAGCTGGGTGTCAGAATCGGCGTCCATGTGCGGACTGCCAGCCATGAAGCGCTTATAGGTGTTGGTGGCGGCATCGTAATCATAGTGAGTGTTGTAGTAGGCGCCGGAGATAGCGATGTCGATGGCGTTGGCTGGTTTTCGGCTATCAGTGGATTTGGATGTCTTTGATGAGGTGCTGTTTGTGCTCGGTTGTGTAGCGGTTGGAGCGACGTATGGTTTATCGGCTTTGCGTGGCAAGGGCGTGAAGGTGCTGCTTGACCAGCCTTTGCTCACCGAAAGATCGGCGAGTTGCTGGACGGTTGAATAAACATTGTGGGGCGCATAGCGAGTAGTGATACGACGATACGGAGCTGGGTTGTAGAACTGATCCATATCCTTAACGCCGATTGACTTGATACGATCGAGTGCGTCCGGACTACCGCCGACGTGGGCGTAGCTGGCGTCGAAGGCCATGGTCCAGTCCAGATAGTATGGCCGGGAGCTGCGGATAGGACCGACATTGGCCGTGCGATCTTCTTGGTATAACGTCAAGAATCGGGTGATGCCAGCCTCGGCGATTGCCTCGAAGACCACGCCGGCTTGTTTGAGGCCTGATTGCGGCCGGGCGTCGGGGCTGTTCTCGACCATGACGCCGATCACCGGCCAGGTGGTTTTTTCCTTGCTGTCAACGGTCAGGCCGGTGAGTGGCGAGGTGATGGGCGGCGGTGTGGGCGGCGGCGCAGCTTTCTTGGTGGGGACGGCGGTTTTGGTGGGCTCGGGTTTATTCAGGACGAATTGATAGTATGCCACCGCGCCGCCCAGCAGCATGAGAATGGCGACGGTAATGATAACGAGAGTGCGCTGCTTGATGGGCCGCCTGCCGAAGAGTCTGATGACCTTACGTTCTTTGCGAGGCTTGGGGGTTTTGTGGGGTTTGTCATCCTCTGAGCCGTGATTCTCAGTGGCCCCAATCGGACTGGGAAGTTCAGACATTCCGAATGGGGCGATGCCGGCGACTTCCTCTGGCGTGCGAAATGCCGGCTCGGGATCGGGGCTGTCCGTTGTCTTGGTATCTGCGGTTGGTAGCGTGCCAGGCCGCGGTGGTGGTGTAATCGGCGTCAGGCCAAGACTACCGCTCTTGGCCGCCTCGAGCCGGGCACGCATGCGGCTTGGCGGCTTCCTGAAGTCGTCAATCACGGCCTGCTCCCTTTGGGCTGTCCGGGCGTGCCGTAGTTATCATAACTTATAAGCATTATCACTATTGTAACATCTGAGCGGTAACTATGGTCCCGGAAAAGGCTTTGTTTTGAGGCTATGTCTATTGGGGGTGATTGCGGCCTACGGTCAAAGGGCGGCAAGCTGGGTATCGATCCGGGCCAGGCTGCGCTCCCGGCCGAGGACGGCCAGAGTCTCGGCCAGCCCCGGGCTGGCCGAGGCCTGAGTGGTCGCAATCCGGACGAGGCTGAAAAGTACACCCGGCTTTTGGCCGGTGGCTTCGAGCAGGCCATTGAGGCGGTCCGTCAGATCGCCGACCGAAAAATCGGATTCGGCAATACTGTCGCGCACGGTTTGCAGGAGAGATTTGAGCTCGCTACGTTCAAACTTTTTGAGTTGCTTGTTACCGGTAATAAGCTCATCATCGACGGGCAAATCGATAAAGAAGAAACGGGTCAAATCAGGTAATTCGGCGAGGAATTTGAGACGCTCCTGTACGAGGCCGAGCACTTGCTTGCGGTAGTCCTCGGGATAGGCTGTGGCCTCGGGTGGCCAATACTCTTGACAACGGGTGCATATATCGCTTATGTCAAGGGCCCGAATGTGGGTGCCATTCATCCATAGGAGCCGCTGCTCGTCAAAGCGTGCTCCACTGCGCTGAACGTGGCCAAGGCTGAAGGTGGCGACAAGCTCGTCGCGGCTGAAGATCTCTTGCTCGGTGCCGTCATTCCATCCCAGGCTGGCGATGAAGTTGATGAGCGCTTCCGGCAAGTATCCCTCCCGGATATAGTCCAGGACATCCTTGGCACCGTCGCGCTTGCTGAGTTTCTTTTTGCCGTCAGGTCCGAGAACGTGCGGCATGGTGGCGAGTATGGGGCGGCCCTGTCCTTCTAAAATGCCGAGTGCATCGTAGAGGTTAAGGTAATTTGGTACAGAGGCGATGAACTCCTGACCGCGGATAATATGCGTGATCTGCATTTCGGCGTCATCGACGATGTGGGCGAAATTGTATGTTGGATAGCCGTCAGATTTGATCAAAATAAAATCATCGATAGCTTCGGCGCCGGCGTGCATATCCCCCATTACCGCATCGTGCCAGTGATATGGCTTGGGGTCGGATTTGAAACGGAGCGGCGTGCTGCCATCCCAGGTGGGCGGATGAGCCGGCCGATGATTGCGATATAGAAACGGCTGTTTAGCGGCCTGAGCCTGCTCACGAAACTTTTGTACTTCTTCGCTCGTATAGGGGTCGGCGTATGCCCGGCCGGCGTCGATAAGGCGCTGTGCCCATTGGCGGTAATGGTCGAGTCGCTCGCTTTGCCGGTAGGGGCCGTGTGGGCCGCCACCGGCCGGCAGGCCGACCCCCTCATCCCAATCAAGGCCAAGCGCACGCAGCGAAGCCTGAATATGGTCGCCGCTGCCCTCGACTTCGCGGTTTTTGTCGGTGTCTTCGAGGCGCAGAATAAATGTGCCGTTATTTTGGCGTGCCAATAGCCAGGCAAAAAGCGCAGTGCGAATGCCGCCGACATGCAGATAGCCGGTGGGACTAGGTGCGAAACGAGTACGGATTGGTGTGTTCATACGCTGTAATTATAAAAGATTTTCCCTTAAATCGAAATCCCCCATAGTCTTGTCGGAACATTCGGTTTTTTGTGTACACATTGTGGATACAAAAAACCGAGTGAGCGAGAAAGAAGTGGAATTCCCCGAAATGTCTGAGGTTACATGCTGGAAGCGAGGTCGAGCAACTGTTTGGAGGAAAGGTCGGCGTTGCCGTCGACGGTGTAGAGGACGCCACTGTCAACCCAGGTGGCGGTGTTGTTTCCTATGATGTAGATAGTGCGGCCGGCTTGCTGATAGGTTTTGTAGCCGCTTTTGGCAGAGGAGACGACGTTTGCAAGGAGTGTTTGGCTGTCCCAATTGGACTCTTTTTGGGAGATTTGGTAGTTGCTTTTGGTGCTGGCGGAGTTGAAGCTGGCGGTGACGGCCCCTGGCTGGTAGGCGAGCTTATCGAGGGTATAATCGGCTGGCTGGTAAGTTGGCAGTTTGGCATGCAAGCCGGAACGGTAGGAAGCGACTTGGAGATTGATCTGGTCGGCATTGTGAAGACCGAGAAATCCGATGAGAGTGAGGGCTGCAAAACCGGCGATAACGTAGCCGAGAGCTCGTTTGCGCTTGTTGGTACGAGGTGCTTTGAGGTCCTCGAACGTTTGCTCATGGCTGGTGGCGTTGGCTAGGGCCTGCTCAAAAATTTCCGAGGAGCGAACCTTGGAAGTCTGTGGTTTGCCGGCGATATGCGTTGACTGCTGGCGTGGTTGGGACCGGACGGCGTGTGTGGCTGGTGTGAGGTGTGAGCTGGCTACCGTAGGCTTGATGAAATCGAACCCTCGAACTTGTGTCGAGTGGGCTGACCGGGTGCTTGCTTTGGGGGCTACCGACGATACCGGCAAGACATGACGAGTTACCTGGCCGGTGGGCGCAAGAACTGACTCGTTGAAATGAGTGACTTTGGCACTCTTGTTGAGTCGTTTTGCACGTAATTGACGCTGATGGCTCACCGAACCGTATGATAACTTAGGGACGATTTTTTGTTCAGGAACTTTGGCGAGTAGGTCGGTGCGCGTTTGGGCTTTGATGACTTCGGCGGACTTGACCTGCGGCTTTTTGACGGCCGTGCGCATGAGGGTGGTGGCGCGCTGCTGCTTGTGATGTTTGACATGTTCGGCTTGCCGGACGCGAGTAACGTCGGGATGGGCGGCAGGCTTTTTGACGGCTGTGCTGATGTCGGCCTTCGGAGTGGCTGCCCGAATAGCGGCGTCGCGGTTTGGTCGCGCAAAACCATCAACGGATTGTCCACGTGGTGCGCGGTGGACTTTTGAATGGACGGTGGCAGCTGGTTTGGCAACGCCTCGACGAGGCGGTTCTACGACCGCACCCGTGACGGCGTCGTAATGGGTGCCATTGATTTCTACGGTTGTATTTGTCTGTCCCAAGGTGATACCTGCTCGATAAACGAAAGTACTATCATCGTACCGCTTATGCCGCGTAACCGCAAGGGCTTTGCTGTGAATATTTTAACTCTTATCCAGTGTTTATTTGAACATCCTCATGTTTTTTGCAGCCAGATGGTATTATATGGTTTAGATACCGAAAACACATGGAATATTTAGATCCAAAGCAAGAACGTGCACATATGATCCGGCTTATTGTCGGCTAT
>JBDHUK010000078.1:0-4415 GCA_039809165.1 Saccharimonadales bacterium (SeqCode)
GTATGTTCGATCAGCTCGACCCCACGCCCAGTGATTCTCCCTCTGGTTCCAAACAATCCGCAGGCCGAAAACTACTCGGCATCACTATCACTACACTCGCATTTGCCGTGCCGCTGGCATTGTTTTTAATACTGGCTAATGCCATTCGGAGCAACGGGCCGTTACCAGGCGATTTGGCCGTGCTTCAGATCATCCATTTATTTGCAAACCCGGTCATGGATCATCTCATGATAGGCATCACTATGCTTGGTGATGCCGAAATTGTCGTGCCACTGCTCGCCATCGTTGCCGCGATACTGTACCTCAAGTTCAAAAAACGAAAACAAGCCGTGTTCCTGGCACTCGCAGCCGGCGGCACCGCCGCCATTAATGTTGCGTTTAAGCACGTCTTTCAACGCGACCGCCCCGAACTTTGGCAGCATCTTGTCAATGAGACCAGCTTTTCATTTCCGAGCGGCCACGCCATGATCACCAGCTCGTTGGCACTCACGCTCATCATCCTTTGCTGGCACACCAGATATCGCTGGTGGGCAGTGGCCAGCGGTATCATTTATTGTCTGCTCATTGGTTTTAGCCGGCTCTATCTGGGGGTACACTATCCTTCCGACATCCTGGCCGGATGGTGTGTGAGCGTACTGTGGGTCGGGATCGTGTACCTGGTTTTCAGGCAGTTCGGACTTGCTCCGAGCGCTCCCACGCCAACCTCATCCCCTCGCTAAAAAGGCGCTGGCTGCTACACGCCCGGCTTATCGTCCGTGGAAGATGAACGTCGGCGACGCGTTGTCCTTTTGGCCGATGTCGGTTTTTGAGTCGACGAGGCTGATTTCAAAGGGGCCGATTTTGATGATTTTGACTTGTGAGACGCCGGCAGCGCCCGGGATTGCGTGCCATACCGTGCCTTGATAAGCGCCTGCTGGAGTATTTCGGAGACGGCCGCGGCTTGCTGTAGACTCATCCCCACACGAGACACGGCCTGTCGCTGGTTCAAGCCGGTGACTTGCGAAAAAGTCATCACAACGCCGGCATTATTGACATGCACATCAACACTATCGGTATATTGGGTACGCGTATCGATAGCTATCATCATAACCATAGGCTTTGCGTTCGGAATCTCAGAGGCATCATCGGTCATCCCCATATTCATCATCTCCAAAGCATTATGGCGATCGTATCCTGCCAGTTCCCAAAGCTGCAGCGCGTCCATCTCGTGCATGTCAAAGTGATTGATAAGCAACATAAGGATTTCTTCACTGGGACGTTCCACGCCCTGCTCAATGAGCTCAAGCGCATCTTCGTTGATTTCGACCGCGCCCGAGACTTCGGCCAGCGACTCTGATAAGCGCTCGCGCAAATATTTCAGGCGAGTACCGAGTGATTTGAATGGTTGGTTTTGGGTAGGTTCTTGCACCCTTTTATACTAACCGTCATCGGAGTTTGAAGCAAGCACGAGCATGGTCAGGTATACTGTTAATGATATGCATATCAAAGAGCATCGCGACCTGTCCAAACACACCACCATGCGCCTGGGCGGTAAAGCCGCTTATCTCGCCGAGGTCTCCAGCAAGCAAGATATCGAGGACGCCGTCAAATGGGCCGTCGAACACAAAATACCTCCGCTCATGATTGGCGGCGGCAGCAACATCTTCTGGCGCGACGAAGGATTTAACGGCCTGGTCCTCATCAACGGAATCAAGGGCTACGAAGAGCGCACCGAGGGCAACGCTTCAATCATAACTATCGGTGCCGGCGAAGAATGGGACAAAATTGTCGCCAAAACGGTCGCCAGTGGTCTATCGGGCATCGAAGCTTTGTCGCTCGTCCCCGGGACCGTTGGCGGTACTCCCGTCCAAAATGTCGGCGCATACGGCCAGGAGATCGCCGATACGCTTGTCAGCGTCGAAGCTTTCGACTTGCACAACCGGCGTTGGGTTGTCATCCCGGCCGCCGATTGTGGATTTGGTTATCGCACGAGCCGCTTCAAAACCGTCGACCGCGACCGCTTCCTAATCAGCCACATCACACTCCGGCTTATCAAGCAAAATCCTGAACCGCCGTTTTACCGCGCCCTCACTGATTACTTCAGTGAACACGGAATCACTTCATTCACACCGTTTGTCGTCCGCAAGGCGGTTATTAATATCCGTTCCGCCAAACTCCCCGACCCACATAAAATCGCCAACAACGGTTCATTCTTCGCCAACCCCGTCATCGACACCGAATCTGCCAAAAAACTCCTCAAGACATACCCCAATATGCCTATCTGGCCCGACGAAACCGGTGGCAGCAAAATTCCGGCCGCCTGGCTTATAGAGATGACTGGCTTCAAAGATTTTCACGACAAAGAAACAGGCATGGCAACCTGGGCCAAGCAACCCCTGGTCCTCATCAACGAACATGCCAAGTCAACGGCCGACCTTCTCAAATTCAAAACAAAGATAGTCGACGCCGTTCACGCCAAATTCGGCATCACGCTCGAACAAGAGCCTGAACTCCTGCCTTAACCTCTCCGGAAGTTTTTAGAACTGATATTGACTTTTGTGATATACTGTAGTATAATATTCGCCATGACTCACCTCGCACCCGGACCACACGGTCATTCTTCTATCGATTTCTCCAACTACGATCCGGTAAGAAGGCACCCCGTCCTCACTATCATGGCCACGGCTGCGATAACGCTCGCTGTACTCAACAACCCCTACCATTCGACTCCTCAGCCGGCCGATTCTCCATCGCCGACCCCTTCCGTTTCCGCCATACCGGAGCCAGCCAAGCCCTCAGCCAGCCCTACGGCCGATCGGCTCAGCCGCGGCACTTGTGACTTCGTCGGCCACCTTCTAAATGAACTCACGTGGCGCGAAGACAGGCCTGTTCAGCTTGGAAAAAACATGGGTACTTTTGTCATGACCGATTCCGAGCGCGCAGACCTTGAGCATTCGATCACAATCAAAAAGGGCAAGAAGCGCGTTATACCGGACACAACCGCCAACCAAGATGTACGAGCCGCCATTACCACTGCTAAAGTACTCGACAAAGCAGCCCTAAAGGTCGTCAAAGAAGCCGAACGTCGCGATATGACGCCCCAAGCACTCCGCTGGGCTGAGGCCCAGAACCAAAAACTGGTCCCACTCAAAGACCAGGCAGTACAAGCCGCTCAACACGTCAAAGACACCTATTGCTAGGTCGCCGGCGATATAGCCGCATCGCGCGCTGTTGGAGGAGGATTTCGCCCACTTTATTCCGCAAGATTACAAATACCGCCATCCGCGTCTGGAATCGTTCAGCCATATAAATCCCTTCTATCCGATTTGCAATGATAGTTATGCATTGTTTGTCGAATCACTTGGCAGTGGAAACGACAACGCAAACTTCTTCACCTCTTCGTGAAGCGTCGCCAGCTTGGCGTCATCGTCGCGAGCGTCAATCGCCTGCTTCATCCACTCCGCAATCCGTTCCATATCATCCTCTTTGAGGCCACGGGTGGTAATAGCCGGCGTGCCAAGCCGGATTCCGCTTGGGCGGAACGGCGGCAATGGATCGTCAGCAATGGCATTTTTGTTAAGCGTCAGCCCGATCTTGTCGAGCGCTTCTTCGGCAACCTTGCCGTCAATGCCAAAGCTCTTATAGACATCGGCTAGTATGAGATGGTTGGATGTGCCATCCGTTACGAGCGTGAAACCGCGAGCTTTGAGCTCATCAGCCAGGCGGCTAGCGTTTTTGAGAATCTGCTCGGCATACGTCTTAAACTCAGGTTTGAGCGCCTCGCCAAAGGCCACCGCCTTGGCGGCGATAATATGCTCGTGTGGACCGCCCTGCATACCCGGGAATACCGCCCGGTCGATGAGCGTCGGGATATTTTCCAGCGTTTTCTCTGGTGCCTTGAGCGGATTGCCGACTACCCCCTTGCTCAGGATGAGGCCGCCCCGAGGGCCGCGCAGCGTCTTGTGCGTAGTGGTCGTGATCACGTGGAAGCCGTCATCAAACGGATTGCGTGCTACTCCAGCGGCGATCAGGCCGGCAATATGCGCCATATCAGCCATCAGCAAGCAGTGATTACCGCCCATCTGCTCATTCACCTCACGTCCGATAGCGGCGAACTTGGCGTAGTCAAGTTCGCGCGGATAGGCGCTGAAACCGGCCAGAATAATCCGGGGCTTGTGCTGGAGCGCCAGTGCGCCCAGTTCATCATAATCGATCTCGCCAGTGGCCGGATCTTTCATCTTATACCGGATAAAGTTATACAGCTTGGCGCTGCGTGTCACTGGCGCTCCGTGAGTGAGGTGGCCGCCGTGGCTCAAATCCATGGCCAGCACGGTGTCGCCCGGCTCCAGCCAGGCAAAGTACACCGCCTCGTTGGCCGGTGCACCAGAGTGCGGCTGCACATTGGCGTGGTCGGCTCCGAAGAGTTGCTTGGCGCG
>JBDHUK010000079.1:0-4408 GCA_039809165.1 Saccharimonadales bacterium (SeqCode)
TCCTGGGTGAGCTCTTCGTTCTCGTAGGTGAAGCTTGGGGTGCGCATCAAGAATTCCAGAGCTTCAACAGTCTGCATCCGATCGCGGCCCGTACCTCGCAGCACGTACACAATCTCAGCCACAACGACATCGGTAATAATCAGCGACCCCGGCCTCGCAACGTCAACCAGCTTCTCGGCTTTTGGTGTTAATAGCTTGTCATCGCCAAGAATCCAGCGAAGCACAATGTTAGTGTCAACGAACGCCATACTTTTTGGCCAGCGCGGCACCCATGGTTCGCTCTCTGTCGGTTGGCGAGTCAGCACCAGTCGGAGCGGCAAGCATTTTACGAATCTCGGATAGTGATTTGGCAGGCCTAATAACGATTTCACCTCGTTTGCTCATACTAATCTGGGCCTTACCGAGCACATCCAGGCCCAGTTTATCCCGGAATTCCTTGGGAAGCGTAATCTGTCCCTTTGAAGTAATACTATTAGTGTAAATCATACTACCAATATATCATAGGTATTACTTATAGTCAATCAGTATTACTTACCCTGACTTACACAGTATCATTGCGCTACCGCCCGAGTCCCGATAGTCAAACTAGCTCCCTGTCAGCCGATGTGATTAAATAAAAGCAGTATGCCTCCGCAAAATAATCAGCCTAGCCCACAGACGCCACCAGATAATGACCTGCCGCAGCCTCCGGCGCCCTATCCTGATCCAGTACCGCCGGCCATCCCACCACTTCATCCCATAAATAACCTGCCGACCGTGGCCGACAACAACGAACCCAAAGAAGAGGCAAATCGCTACGCCTTCTTCATGGAATCTAAACCCAAAACTCCCAAACCATCGCTCGTACCGTCCAAAACCAACAAATTCGCCTGGATTATCATCGGCGCTATCGTCTTCTTGCTCATCCTGGGTGGCGCGGCCGTCATATTAAACAACTATCAAACCAAAAACGCCACCAACACCGATAGTCTAACCAACGTCATCAAAGCCCAGCAAGAGATCATCCGCGTCAATAATCTGGCCGTCAAAGACGTTACCTCCAGAGATCTGTCAAATTTCCTGGCCACCGCCGTTATCACAACCACGTCCAGCCAACAGGCGACCATAGATTACGTCGTCAAGCATGGCGGCAAAATCGACGAAGAAGTACTCAAAAATTATAAAGCCGATCCCCAAACTGACAAGGTTCTTGAATCCGCCAAGGCCGCCAGCGTCTACGAATCCACCTATAGACGCATCATGCTCGAGATAGTCACCGCCTATCAAAACCGGCTCGAACGACTCTCGTCGACCGCTACCCTGGAGGCCGAAAAAGCCGTTATCGACCGTGACCTGAACGATGCCAAACTGCTCCGCGTTATGCTCGAAAAATCCTAGCCCCCAGCCACTCACCCGGCTGCCACCAGATTATACGAATGCCGGATCAAATCCTGCACCTCTTCCCAGCTGAGCTGGCCGCTGAGTACTACTGTAATCCAATGCTTTTTATTGAGATGATAGCCGGGCATCACTGATTCGTACTTTTCGCGCAGGACCTGGCTGAGTTGAGGATCGCACTTCAAGCTGAGCCGCACCGGACTTGAGCCTTCGGCAACCAGCGCGAACATCTTACCGCTCACCTTGTACACCGCCACATCCTTGCCAAACGGATAGTCCAGCACACCGTTTGGCATACTGAGGATATATTCCTCGACTGTTTTGTGGTCCATTACATTGCTCATCAAGGATATTGTGTATCAGGCACGTCTAGCTGACAAGCTTAAGCGTCATATATACTGCCAGAAACAGTCCCAGGCCAACCACGCACAGTCGCAGCACCATATCGGCAATGATGGCCGCCAGATAATATGCCGGAACATCTTGCCGGAAGCGCGTCAACTGCGCCGCTTCCGTCCCAGTGTACATCCTGGTGGCAACATGCGCATACAAGTCGAAAAATGGTGTCAAAATCTTCTCAAATTTCATACTAGTATGTATTGTAACATGTTTCTTTATTATTTGCAACTCTCACGCCCCCGACTCCTTACCCGGCAAAATCGACACAAACTTTTTGGCGATTTTGCCGATGAGTATTCTACTACTCTTTTTTCCAGCGTCAGAATGAGTATCAGACTACTCAGCCGTAATTCGGGGCCTAATTCAGCGAGATCCAAGCCGATTTTTCAGCACTTCGGGCCCACGACGCCTGAGACATCACTACGCGATCGCTATTAGCGGCGGTCGACCAGCTTAAATAACGCCTCCATCGGCCGATTAAGTTCTCTGGCGAGCTTAAGCGCCACAATCACTGAGGGTACGCTCTTGCCCGTTTCGATAGTATGGACGGTTTTGCGCTGCACCCCGACTCGGCGCGCCAACTCCTCTTGCGTCATTCGGGCGGCCATCCGCGCCACCCATAAGTGATTATGCAAAATCCTAACCTGCGACCGATACTCTCGTCGACGCGGAGGCGGAAGCGAAGTCCGAAGGGACTCCGGCGATCGGAATCGCTGCGCTGACATTGCTTCGATTTCCCTGAGCACATCTTCGTCCTTTTCATCCATGGCCGACAGTATATATGTCCCACACGTGCCATTGTCAAACATTTCACCTCCCAGTTGTCACAATTACAACCACCGTCCGAGTAGTCCAGCACCCATTTGTAAGGTGTCGAATTGAGTACTACGCTACTCAATCGGAAAACGGCAAAATCAGGCAACTAGATAACCGGACAGCCAAGCCTCGACTTTCCCACGCTGCCGGCATTGCGACGACGTTGCAGTTATCACATCATCTCTTGTGCATAAGCGTCAATCATATGCTACAGTAGATAAGAAGAAGTGGGGGGTGCATAATCTAAGAAGGGAACAGCGTGCAGGCCGTTAAAGTTGGCAAGAACCAGATTCGGATTGCCGCCATAGCGTGTGCGATCGTATTTGTTTGTATTTTTGCCCTCGCGAATGCGAACGCCATCCACCGCCAACTCGATCAATGGGCACTCCTGCCGCGCCCCGAGCGGTTAACCGAGTTGTACTTCGCAAACCATGCCAAGCTCCCGACCACCTACACGGCAGGAGTGCCCCAGCAGTTCAGTTTTGTCGTTCACAATCTCGAATATCAGGATACCGCCTACCGTTACACGGTCGAGCAGCAGACTGCAGACAGGACAACACCCCAGCAAATCGCCACCGGCACCTTCAAGCTTGCTCGCAACGCCGCCCAAACGACACCCATTGCCTTCACCCCAGTTGACATGGGCAATCGTTCCCTCATCACCACCACTCTCATCAATACGAATACCAACACCTCACAATCAATTTATTACTGGATCACCAACACTCACCAAACCCACGTAACCCCACCCGAAGGAGCGAGCTCATGACCAAGGAGACTAAAAAACTAGCCGTGTTAATTCCCTGCCACAACGAAGCCCAGAGTATCGCTTCGGTGGTCAAAAAATTCCCTCGCGCAGAACTCGAACACAACGGCTATCAACTCGACATCATCGTAATTGACAACAATTCCACCGACGGCACGGCCGACGTCGCCCAGGAAGCCGGCGCGCGCATTTTCAAGGAACGCGCCAAAGGCAAAGGCAATGCTATGCGCAAAGGATTCGCCGAGCTGCCAGCCGACACCGATTACGTTGTAATGCTCGATGGTGACGACACCTACAGCCCTACCGAAATTCTGCGAATGGTCGAACCCCTCGATAGCAAATTCTGCAACGTCGTGCTTGGCAGCCGGCTCAGCGGCAAAATGCGTGCCGGCAGCATGCCTATGGGCAACCGCGCCTTCAACTGGTTCTGTGCTCACATCGTCCGTTATGTATACCGAGCCAACATCACCGACGTCCTCACCGGCTATTTCGCCTGGACCAAAAAAGCCATCGACGAACTCTATCCTCATCTTGTCTCTGATGGCTTCGCTATCGAAATGGAAATGATCACCAAAATGTCACGGCTGGGTCACGAAATCTACTGTGTACCTATCAGCTACCACCCTCGCCACGAAGAAGGCGCCAGCAACATTCGCCCAATATACGACGGCTTGCGCATCCTCAAGATGTTTATGCGCAACCTGACCTGGCAGCCCCATCCCGCCTCAGATCACTTCAAACAATCGCTCGAACACCAGGAGAAGGCGTGAAGATAGTTTTTGTTTCGGACGCTATCTATCCCTATTTTCGGGGCGGCAAAGAAAAACGGCTCTATGAGCTCAGCACCCGGCTTGCCCGGGTCGGCCATGATGTCCACATCTACACGATGCACTGGTGGGATACACCGGACAAAGATAAGGCGCAAGACGGTCTCAAACTCCACGCCATCAGCAAACTTTATCCGCTTTACAAAGGAGACAAACGCAGCATCCGCGAAGGTGTAATGTTCGGACTGGCCTGCCTGCGCCTCCGTAAAGTCGAGTGGGACGT
>JBDHUK010000080.1:0-4308 GCA_039809165.1 Saccharimonadales bacterium (SeqCode)
AGCGCCACCACGGCCATGATTAACTGCGTTGTATTCAGATTCAAAATTCCATTTGTGTTCATGAGAATAATCCCTCAGTTCTTTTGGCGATCTCAAGCAGCATGCGATCAGATCGTTGAGCCGCAATCAATTGCATACCCACCGGCAGTCCGTTCTCCGACGATAGGCCTGCCGGCACTACAATCGCCGGCAATCCGGCCAAACTCGGCCCAACGGTCATGACATCGGCCAAATACATCTGAAGCGGATCATTCATATTCTGGCCGATCTTAAACGCTGTCGTCGGCGCAGTCGGCCCGATCAGTACATCAACATCGGTAAGTGCTTCGTTAAACTCATTGATAAGTTTAGTACGCACAGTCTGCGCCTTTTTGTAGTAGGCATCATAATAACCGCTCGACAGAACATAAGTACCGATCATTATCCGGCGTTTGGCCTCGCGACCAAAACCGTGGCCGCGCGCCAATGTATAGCTCTCCTCGAGATTCTTGGCATCCTCCGCACAAAACCCGTACCGCTGGCCATCGTACCGGCTCAGATTACTACTGATCTCCGCAGGAACCACGATGTAATATACCGCCAGAGCAAGCGGCAACGAAGGCAGGCTGACTTCAATAATTTCAGCGCCAACACCACGCAGTTTTTCGATTCCCGACATGATGACCTGACGGACATCCGGTGCCAGGCTATCGCCAAAATACTCCTTGACAACGCCGACCCTTACGTGAGACAGATCACGAACCGCCAAGCGATCATACCCAAGTGCGTCACGTTCAATCGTCGTGCTATCTAATGGATCAGGGCCGGCAAACACATCATACACGAGCGCGGCGTCGTCTACGCTGCGCGTAAGAGGACCCACCACATCAGTACTGCTCGCCATTGCCACTACCCCCGAGCGAGAAGTGGTACCGTAGGTAGGCTTAAAACCGACTGCCCCGGTAAAACTAGCCGGCTGCCGAATCGATCCACCCGTGTCGGTACCGAGCGCGAATGGTGCCATGTCGAGCATGACCGCTGTCGCCGAGCCGCCAGACGAGCCGCCAGGTACGCGCTCAGCATTCCACGGGTTTTTGGTCGTAAAGAAGTCGCTGTTTTCGGTAGAACTACCATGCGCAAACGCGTCGAGATTGGCCTTGGCGACACAAATCGCCCCTTCAGCCTCCAGACGATCAATGACAGTCGACTGGTACGGTGCCCTAAAACCACGCAAAATATTGCTGGCGGCCGTAGTATCCGCCCCAAAGACCAGAAAATTATCCTTGGCGATAAACGGCACCCCGGCCAACCGGCCAACCTCTTCGCCGGCTGCAACACGTTTGTCGATATCCGCTGCACGTGCCCGAGCCGCTTCGTCAAGTGTTACAATAATTGCCCGATACTCTGCTTTGTCGTGAATAGTTGCCAGCGAGCGCTCAACCAAGTCCACGGCCTTAAACTCACCAGACTGCACTCTTGCCGCCAAATCAGCAATTGGCAGCCATTGGCTATCCGCACCAAACACGACGCCGGCCATTACCCGACCATCCTTTTGACTTTTATCTGGTTATTCTGGACGGCCGGTACATTTTCCAGTAACTTGGAGGTCGGATATCCGTAATCGATCACGACGTCATCACGCATAACGTCCGTTTTGCCGGTGACCTGGCTCGTTGGCTGTAAACCTGTTGTGTCGACCGAGTCTAGCTGTTCGACATAGTGCAAGATCTCCGTAAACTCAGACGCAAAAGCCTCTATCTCATCATCGGAGAGAGAAATGCGCGCGAGCTTGGCAAGCTTTAAAATATCATCCCGTGTGAGGTCGGCCATATCTTATAAATATACCAGACACCGGGCAGTGCCCCAAGTATTTGACATTTATTACCGTTTATGTTAATATGTACAAATGAGCGTGCTCACGAGCCACAACAAAGTCCGCGGCAGCGCCGCACCCCTTGTCGTAGCTGCCCTAATGCTCAGCGCTTGCCACGTTGCTGGTACCGGCGCGGACGGCGGCGGCCACGACAGTCCCTCAATGTGCGCCGTGCCCTCCGCAGCTACCATGCATGCCGTGAACGAACTGCTTGATACACCACCCGATCCGATCGTAACCGCCAGTTACCGCGACCGGTATGGAGATCTGGACAAAAAACTGTGGACATATAAGAAACGTCAAGCCGAAAAGCTCGGTCTGACGGTCGTACATACTGCCCCCATCGCGGACAAGATTGAAGACGCCTACTATGACGCACTCTATGCCGACGAGAAGTTACCCGACTACGCGGACGCCGAGAAAAAGGCCAACCGGAGCCTACGCAAACTCGGTATTGTCGTACGGGCCAGCACAGCCAAGGATCCTGGAAGCGGCGTATACATATGGCCTCCGAGCAAAAAAGACCTGAACGAGTATGGAACGCCCGTCCTGGCCGATATCCTCAGAAAAGTAGACGGCATGCCGAAGGAACTCTACCAGCCGGTAGGGCCACAAGGTCTAACAATCAAGCTAGCCACAAGCTTCGATCTCGCCAGTGCACAAGCAGGTACGATATATGTCAACATCTACGAAAAAAATACCGCAGAAGCCCTGCCCCACGAGCTCATCCATACACTCGAAGATAAAGGAGCTCAGAATGGTGGGCTATGCCAGGGAGGAGACGCTGCCAACGACCCCGGCTTTGCCGGCCTCCATGGCGGTGAACCGCGGCTGTACAACCAGCGGAACAAAAAAGGTAAAGCCCCGAATCTCGACGGCAAGCATCCATCATACCGCACCAAGGCAACCAAGCTCCACGAATTAAGCAAGGCTGCCACGCATGCGGCCAAAGACGGCAACATAGCCAAATACTGCAAGACCGTCAAAGCAGAAACGAAGCTCAAGGAGTCGCTGCTCAGTTGGACCGATTATCACCCGAATATCGGTGAGGACCGCGCCGACACTGGCGGCATGGTACTTAACCCCAGTTCATACAAACTGGTTGACCCTACCATGCCCATACCGAAAGCTAAATTTGACATGATGGCCGGACGCATGTACGAGCTCAATCCGGCCGTACTCACGTACCTCGTATCTTTGCGTGATCCGTTCAAAAAGCCCAAGCGGCCTCACGTCAGTTGCTAATATCACCCCTCAGAGGCATACCAAGCTGTCTACAGTTTGGCTTTGATGTCATTAATGACATCACGCAGCTCGGCCGCCTGCTCGAACTGCAGGTTGGCCGCTGCCAGCTCCATCTGCCGGTTCAGGTCTTTGAGCAAGTGTTTGTATTCATCCTTGGGAATCTTTTTGAGATCAAGTTTGGCCACCTTGGCCTCTTCGGGCAGGTCGGGACGCATACCTTTGTCGACGGCCTTGGCAATGCCGGTCGGCGTGATGCCATGCTCTTTGTTGTACGCCTCCTGTACCTGGCGGCGGTTTTCAGTCTCATCGATGGCGCGCCGCATACTGTCAGTGACACGGTCGGCGTACATCAGTACCCTGCCCTCCACGTGCCGGGCGGCGCGCCCAATCGTCTGAATCAGCGCCGAATCCGACCTGAGGAATCCTTCTTTGTCGGCGTCCAGGATCGCAACCAGCGACACCTCTGGCAAGTCCAGTCCTTCACGCAGTAGATTGATACCCACGACCACGTCATACGTGCCGAGTCGCAGGTCGCGCAGAATGTCAGTCCGATCCAGCGTATCTACATCGCTATGCAGATACGTCACCTTGATATTTATTTCCTGCAAGTACTCGGTCAGATCTTCGGCCATGCGCTTGGTGAGCGTGGTAATTAACACGCGCTGATGCTTGGCAATCGTCGCCCGGACCTCGCCGATCAGGTCATCAATCTGCCCATCAATCGGTCGCACTTCAATAATCGGGTCGAGCAGGCCCGTCGGACGGATGACCTGAATCGCCGGTTCCGGGCTCCGGCTTAGCTCATACTGGGCCGGGGTTGCCGATACGTAAATCGCCTGGTTGACATGGCGCTCAAATTCGGTAAACGTCAGCGGCCGGTTATCAAGCGCCGATGGCAGGCGGAAACCATGTTCCACCAGGATTTCCTTGCGCGCCCGGTCGCCATTATACATACCGCGTACCTGCGGAATCGTCATGTGTGACTCGTCAACCAGCAATAGATAATCATCCGGAAAATAATCGAGCAAAGTAGCCGGCTGCTCACCCGGCTCACGGTTGGTCAGATAGCGAGAGTAGTTCTCAATCCCTTTTACAAACCCGGTTTCTTCCAGCATTTCCAAATCAAATCGGGTACGCTGTTCCAGGCGCTGTGCTTCTACCAATTTGTTATTCATCCGAAAATCGGCCAGCCGCTGCGTCAGCTCCTGCTC
>JBDHUK010000081.1:0-4301 GCA_039809165.1 Saccharimonadales bacterium (SeqCode)
AGCGCGCCGTAGATGGGCGCAAACTTGCCGGTGGCAAAAATGACCATTAGGACGACGCTAAGTCCGATGCCGACCAGAATGCTCTGACGGGCGATTTTGAAGGTGCGCTTGGCAATGCCAAGCGCATGAGCTACGCGGCTGATGTCGTCAACCATGATGACGATGTCGGCGGACTCGCTGGCGGCGGTAGAGCCACGGGCGCCCAATGCAATGCCGACATCAGCCGCCGTAAGAACCGGCGCATCATTGACGCCGTCGCCTACGAAGGCGACGGGCCGGTTCTTGATGCTCTCGATGGCCAGCAGCTTGTCGGATGGAAGCGCCTCGGAGGTGACCTGGGTGATGCCCAATTGGCTGGCGACCTCACTGGCGACAACTTTGTTGTCACCAGTGATCATCTCAAAATCAGTGACGCCAAGGTTTTTGAGGTGGTCGAGCGTGGCCCGGGTTTCGGCCCGGATGGTGTCACTGAAGGTGATGATGCCGGCCAGCGAATCATTGATGGCGATATATACTGCGGTTTGCTTGACTCCGCCGAGCCGAAAATGAGGAGGGTAGGCGATGTCGTGCTCATCAAGCAGGCTCTTGCGGCCGATCAAGATACGCTTGCCGGAAATCCGGGCCGAAATACCACGCCCTGGAATCTCGTGGACATGACTTGCTTTGCCGGTTTTTATGCCGAGATGGGTCGCGGCCTCAACGATGGCGCGGCTGAGTACATGGTTCGATGAAGATTCGACGGCCGCCGCCAGTGCCAGGACGTCGGTCTTTTTGTGGTCGCCATAGGTTGTTATCGTATCGACGATAAGCGTACCAGTGGTGAGAGTGCCGGTCTTGTCGAAAGCCATGGTACGAATTTTGGCAAGGCGCTCAAGCGCTGATCCGGTTCGGACGATGATACCTTGTTTGCTGGACCGGCTCATGCCACTCATGATGGCGATCGGTGCGGCAAGGATGAGAGGACAGGGCGTTGCGACGACGATAACCTGCAGGAATCTGACCGGGTCGCCGCTCATAAACCAGGCAAGACCGGCAATTCCAAAAGCAATAATCGTGAAGGGAATGCTATAACGATCAGCGAGTCTCACGAAGGGCGTTTGATTGGCTGCCGCATGCTGTACGAGTCGTACGACTTGCTGGTATTGACTGTCGCATGCGCTGTGTATAGCTCGCACGGTAACGGCCCCGTCGATATTAATAGTTCCGCTTAGGATTTGTTGGCCAGGTTCTTTGCCGGCTGGAATACTCTCACCGGTCAGGCTTGACTCGTCGAATAAGGCTGAGCCATCTTCGATGAGTGCGTCGACTGGGACGATTTCGCCGGGCTTAATAAGCAAGCGATCACCACTCCGTACATTGCTTGCGGCGACATCAACGAGTTTGCGGCCGCGATAGACATGCGCCTTGGTCGGTGCTCGTTCAAGCAATGCGTCGAGTTCGCGTTTGGAACGGCGTTCGGCATAATCTTCGAGCGATTCACCACCCGTGAGCATGAGGACGATAACGGCGGCAGTCCAATATTCACCCAATAATAGTGAGGTGATGATTGCGGTGAGCGCAAGAATATCAACACCGTACGTACCATGGCGGATATCCTGAATCATGCCGTACGCGAGCGGCACTGCGACTATGATAACAATTGCGATGAGAATCAGATGAGCGATGACGGCAAGTCCCATGAATGTGAGGCCAAGCGCTGCGAGTGAGGCTACGACGGCGCCTCCGAACAGTTTGTATTGAATAAGAAATTGCAATGCTTTGAAATTCCGAAGCCGCGTAAATGACCCGAGGATAGATTTTTTCATGACCAGAGGATTATACCAATATCGGGGCAGATTTAACAGTACCCCTGGGGCGGCCCGATATTACTTCATGCTCCTTCTGCACTGTAATGATTTTTGAAGATCAATGCTATAATTCGCTTATGTTTAGATATCAGAGGCTTCCTAAGGGCACGCCGCAGTGGGTAACGCATGCAGTTTTTTGGTTGGGTGGGGCGCTTGGCATTAGTATCTCGGCCATGACGCTGCTGGCACTGTATGGTCTTAGCGGCTTCTTGTTGCCGCTGTTTTATCCGTCGGCTGGTTTTGTGGCTGCACCTCACGAGGCAATGTTTTTGGGTGTGCTTGGCGTGTCGGCGGCGATTAGTGCTGTAGCGCTGAGTTTTCTGGCGGTCCGGATGAATCAATTGTCACGCCGGGCGATTGGCCTGAGCCGGATGCAGTGGCTGCCATTGGCCGCGACGACCTGTTTGGTATTTCTGGGACATACCACGACAAACTTCGTGTACGGAGTTGGTGCCGTATGGGTGCTGGCAGTGTTTGTGAGTTTTGTATTCGGCGGTATCCTACCGTGGATTGTCCTACGCGATCCGGCAGTTGCCCGGGTCCATAGCCGCTGAGCTGGTTTGGATATATTAATGAGACCGTGGTTTGCCACGGTCTGTTTGAGCCAGATAATAAAATGCGCGTTGGGCCTTGGCATTCTCGCGACGGATTTTGACTGTCTGGACAATGCTCGTGACAAACATAATATATACCAGAATTGCAGGCTCACTGAAGAGCAAATTGCCGTTATTGGTAAAACGATTGGGGTATGTGGCGGCAGTAAAAATAATTATGACGATCAGGCTGCCGCAGAATGCTGCACTCAGCTCGGCCTTAAACGAGCTTTTGAGTAACTGTCGGGCGAAAGGAGTGACCTGAGTGACGCGTTCGTTGCCCGTGAGCCGGTCGTCGCGGTAATTGTCGATATTATCGTTGATATGAGCTGCCAGTTTTTGACCTAGCCTGGTAAGGGCTTCGATTTCGGCTGCCGAGAGCAGTGGGGCATAGATGAGCAGCCGTTTGCCGATGATTTCGATATCAAAATCCTGAGCCTCAATGAGTACCTCCATAACTTCAGGTGTAATAAAGCTTAATGAGTCAATATGGTATGTTCCGGGTACGTATGTGTCGAAGTACTCATCAAAACTACCCTGTACGCTGATTTGCTGACTTTTGAGGTAGAGGTATTTGAATTGCCGACGACGAGCGACCTTGCTATCAAATAAGATGTGCGGTACCTCACGGTCGAGAGTGGTCTCAAAGACGGTATAGTAGACTTGTTTTGCTAGATAATCGCCATACTTGGTATGCCGATGAAAGTCAAAGAGCGCTGCAAAAATCCAGTAGTTGTGACCCTGGGCAATAACTTCGGAGGTGTAGGTTTTGTCGTACTGGGCTGCAATCGAAAGATTGCTATCAGGCTTAAGCGTTGCCAAGCCGTTCATAGTGCTTTTGTAATCACGCAGCCGACGCCGGACAATCAAGGAGCGTGTGATTGTCCGGATGAGCAAGTAGACGTATGCGACACAAAGTATAACGACAATTGCCCGTTGGTTGTCGGCAGCCGGGTAAAGCGTGCCCAGCGCATGGGCCACTATTGTTGACAGCAGGAAAATGGCCAAAAGACCGAGGCCGTAAAGGCTTGCAATTTCGACTGGTGTTTGTCGCTCGTAAATTGAGCGCAGCAATAAAAGACGTCGGATGAGATGCATTTACTGTCAGTATACCGCAAATATTACGAGGAAAGAGAGCGATGGTACTCACTCAAACTAAAAAGTACAAGCCTCACCGCCTAGGCAATAAAAAAGAAGCTCCCGAGGTAGGTACTTACCGCACCGTTCAAGAACTTCAATAACTTTATTATAGCACAAAACGCTCACATAATGTCAATGATTTTGGCATGGCGGTTTATAAACTTCACCGCGTCAATTTTCTTGATAGACTTCAGTTGTACCGACAACTCTCGCTCAATCGCTGTATCTGGTATTTTCTTAATCCTGCGAGAGTCAAAGACAACGTTCCTAGATTTCTTGGCAGCTCGCCGCAAATTGCGCTCCACTACATCAAGCGTTGCACCTCTCGGTGCTTTCATTTCCCACAACACATTGTCCAGATAGCAATCGGCTCGTTTCTCACCCTCTCGTTTGCTTTCGGGCAAAAACTCAACATTATGCCCATACTTGATGAGCGTTTTTGCTGACTTCATTTCGTGCGGCCAGACGTTGGCATCATCGCGAATAGTAATTGTTCCGAGTTTGGTTTTTCTTGCCATTACTTACAATTTTAACAGATTGCTGCGCCACAGTCGCTGAAGCGACAGCGCACCCGACAGAAAAATCCCATTTTGTTCCAAACTTGGGGCGAATGATGGGACTTGAACCCACGGCCTTCTGTGCCACAAACAGACGCTCTAACCGACTGAGCTACATCCGCCACATGCAAAACATGCAGAACAGAGGTGATTATACCTGATAA
>JBDHUK010000082.1:0-4275 GCA_039809165.1 Saccharimonadales bacterium (SeqCode)
GATCCGGGTCTTAAGGAACTGCTGTATGCCCGTGAACTGTTCGTCCGGCAGATCACCGAACATGATGCGTTTGATTCCTGGCTGGAAGATTATTTTATGCAATTTGCGGTGGCGGCTCGTCATGGACGGTAAGACGATGACGGAAGCTCGAGCCGACAAACTCATCAAAACGGCGCTCTTTGGGGATGAGATTGCCTCAAAATCGGCGATGCACGACTTAAGGGACTATGGGTCGGCACAGTATCTTGGCTGCGTGTTTGATGTCGATCCGGCCAGCATGCACGATTCGCCACGGTACATACAGTATCTGACGCTGCTCGGCAGGGCCGTGTTTGCGGAGCGAGCGCGGCAGTGCCGGGATCTGTACGACAGAGAAATATGGTATAGCCTGACGCATGCCAGCGGCGCCGTCCGCCAGGCCGGACGGCGGCTGATGCGAGATCACTGGATGCTGGATGATTTGGGTAGAGATTTTGGTGATACTACTAAACACCGCCTGGCGATGCTTGACCGGATCGAGAAAGAGCTGCGGCACCATATACCGCCGGTCAAGCCGCACTCAGTGCAGGATGCGCCACCGTCGGTCTACAAAACGCTGACGCTGGTATGGTATGACATTGCAGACGTGCCAATTGTCGCTGCGGCTGCTGATATGGAACGGCGGCGCATCAAGCAAGGTATCTTGGATTGCGCCGCGCCCGAAGAGCTTGACCCTGATGACTTCACATTTGAAGACTGGCGGACGCATCTGGAAAAGTATGTCAGCTGTAGTGATCCGCCTGCTGTGCGTGAACTGCTGTGGGTCCGCGAACAGCGGACCCGTCGGGAGCTCGTGCGACTGCTCCATGACCAGGGTCTCGAACACATAGAGAAACAACTGTTATATCATATTGATTTCGCCGAATCTGATGCGGTTACTGACATCGTACGCACGATCACCGAAGTGCCGGTCGCCGATGGGACTGTCGATGAACGGGTACAGTTGCAGGTGTTTCGCAACCTGCGGTTTGTTCGGGCCGTTCAGGCCTGCGAGAGCAGCCGGGTGCATACCTCACGGAATGGTATGCCCTTTTCGCGTGATGTATGCTTCTCGGCTGTCAACTGGCAGACGACGGCAAAACTCCGTAAACTGCCGCTCGACGAAGCGGCCGCAAAATTAGCTGAAGCGCATGCGGCCGTGGATGCGTTTGTTGTGGCCGGCCTGCGGCCGGCCACCCAGGAACACGATGAGGTGTTCCGACAAGCCGGCTTGCCCATCGCCGACTATACTGATCGGCTCGATCAGGCATCGGAAGTTGTGCACTTTTTGCTGGATCAGGTCTTCGTCGGTGATTATGGGGTTGTGCGTCGTATGGCGCCGGAAAAACTGGCGGCAATGATCTGGAAAATATGCGCGAATACCAACTGGTGGCTGAGGATTCCGGGTCTGGATGCGCCAACGCTCAGTCGTTTTGGCGGCTGGAAAAACGATCACGGCGTGAGTGCAGCCCTACACGGCTGTCTGTATACGCTCAAAAGCACGCTTATCGAACCACTGGCCGCAGTCGTGATTACGGACGAAGAAGATCTTGAATCGTTTACTCGTGATCCCGGTTATATGGACAGCCTGCTGAGCCGCTTCTGACTTGGTTGTGAAAGAGGTATAATGGGTAGCGATGAGTGAGCTAAAAGACCTATTGCAGCGAGCGGAAGAAATTCGCGCCAAATACAATGAAGCCAATGCCAAAAATGGCAAGGATACCTGGACGATCCGGGATTATGCCATGGGGCTGGTCGGCGATATCGGCGATCTGGAAAAGCTGATTATGGCCAAAGAAAATCTGCGTGATATCGAGGATGCCGACGAAAAACTCGGACATGAATTAGCTGACATTCTGTGGTCACTCCTTATTATTGCTAATCATTACGGTATCGACCTGGACCATGAATTTCAAAAGACTATGCAAGTAATCGAAGAACGGATCATACCCAAGGCCACCTCATGAAGCAGTCGCAGCCGGTCGTCTATGCATTCATCGACAGTCAAAACCTTAACCTCGGTGTCCAATCTCAGGGTTGGAAGCTTGACTTCAAAAGATTTCGGCTATATCTAAAAAACAAATATGGTGTTACAAAAGCGTACCTTTTTATCGGACTTATCCCCGGTAACCAGGAGCTCTACTCACATCTGTCATCGGTTGGGTATGAGCTGGTATTCAAGCCAACAGTTGCATATGACGTCGGTGGCAAAAAGACACATAAAGGCAACGTTGATGCGGAGCTCGTATTATACGCGGCAGCAAAGACCTACTCGGACTACGATCAAGCGATAATTGTGAGTGGTGACGGTGATTTTTGTTGCCTGGTCGAATATCTGTGTGAGAACCATAAGCTATTGCATATCATGACACCGAATCGTAGTTTCTCGAAATTATTGCGAGGCTACCTGAGGTACATTGTGCAGATCGACAAATTGCGTGATTCGCTGGAATACAAAAAATACCAGCCCGTACGGTCGGTCGAAACCTTAGGCAGGGCTGGCAAATCATCCAGGAGTAGCGGTCGGTCGAAACCTTAGGCCTGCCTGAACATGGTGATACAATTATTACTATAGCGGAATCGGAAGAAAAAATCAATTATAGCACATAAGGGCACATAAGGGATAAGACCTAGGGTTGAAGGAAAGGATCAGGACTGACGAAATGAAATACATGTACAGTGATGCCGGCAAGAACGAGCATGAAGTGCGTCTGATCGATCTAAGCGAGGCGGAAAATATATGAAAGTAAGCCTGAATCTTGTCAAGCAATATACTGATGTCGATGTGCCGGCCGATGAACTGGTTGGCAAAATCAATCAGCAGCTCGGTGCTGCCGAAGAAGTCACCGAACTCGGGCCGCGCTACCGTGGCGCCACGATTGCAAAGATCGTGAGCTGCGAAGATCATCCGAATGCCGATCGCCTGCATGTTTGCAGGATTGATGATGGTGGCGTGACCCAGGGCGTAGAGCGCGACGGCGACGGACTAGTGCAAGTCGTCTGTGGTGCGCCGAATGCCAGGGCTGGCATCATGGTCGTGTGGTTGCCACCCGGGTCTACGGTGCCGGCTAGTTTTGGTGATGCTGAGCCGTTCGTGCTCTCGGTACGGCCGCTGCGCGGCATGGCCAGTAACGGTATGCTGGCCAGCCCACGTGAGCTCGGGATCGGCGATAGTCATGAGGGTATCCTTGAAATTGACCCTTCTACCGATGTGCTGCCCGGGTCTATGGAGTCGGTCAAGCCCGGTGCGTCGTTTGCAGAGGTGTTTGGCCTCGACGATACTATTATCGATATTGAAAATAAAATGTTCACCCATCGGCCGGATTGTTTCGGACTCATTGGTGTGGCGCGCGAAATCGCTGGTATTCAGGGCAAGCCCTTCAAAAGTCCGGACTGGTATGCTGATACACCGCAGTTCAAGGAAGGTGACGGTTCGCTAAAGCTTGAGGTACGGAATGAGGCTTCCGAAGTGGTGCCGCGCTTTATGGCGGTAGCTATCCAGGGTATTGCCGTCAAACCAAGCCCCTTGTGGTTGCAAATCGAGTTGGTTCGGATGGGCAGCCGGCCGATCAACAATATCGTGGATGTCACCAATTACATTATGTTGCTGACCGGCCAGCCGCTGCACGCATACGATTACGATAAAGTAGCAGCCGGCGAGAAAGGTGCGGTGCTTGGTGTGCGTCAGGCGACTGATGGCGAGCAAATCGCTCTCCTGAACGGCAAAACCGTCAAGCTGACTCCGGATGACGTGATTATTACCGATGGCACCCGGCCGATAGGTCTCGGGGGTGTGATGGGTGGCGCGGATACCGAGGTGTCGACGACTACGACAACTATCATCCTGGAATGCGCTAATTTTGATATGTACGCTATCCGCAAGACCAGTATGCGTCACGGTTTATTTACCGACGCGGTTACCCGGTTCAATAAAGGCCAGTCGCCCCTCCAGAATCCGCATGTTCTAAACCTGGCAGTAATGTCGGTACATGACGTGGCTGAGGGTGCACAGGCCAGTAGGGTTGTCGACATTGTGAGCGGCTCCACGGAAGTCCCGGCTGTTGCTGCGACTGTTGAGTTTATCAACGTGCGTTTAGGGCTCCACTTGAGTGGTGATGAGATGGCCGCACTACTCAGAAATGTTGAATTTGATGTTGAGGTTGTGGCAGAAAAACTGCGAGTTACGCCGCCGTTCTGGCGCACCGATATCGAACTGCCCGAGGATGTCGTTGAAGAGGTGGGGCGGCTGTATGGTTT
>JBDHUK010000083.1:0-4108 GCA_039809165.1 Saccharimonadales bacterium (SeqCode)
GACAAGATCTATCCGGCCAAATATGCCGACAGTCCGTACGCGAACTCAATGTCGGGCGAAACGCAGCGAGCGGCTACCGTGCGGTTTATTCCTGACAAGTAGAGCATCCTCTAAGTTATCTCAATACTGATTCATGTATTTGAGGTATCGGGATCTGACCCATCTGTGTAGCGGACTTGAGTTCTTAATGCCTTCTGTAGCAATGCGGAGACGGTCGTTCCTTTAGCTTTTGCTCGCCGATCTATCTCCGCAACGATGGCTATAGTATCTATCTGGGGGCTATTGACATCCGGGTTCTGATTGCTCTGATCGTGTGGTAATTCGGGGCCTAGGCCTAATTCGCTCATACGGGATACTATAATACCTGGTATGAGTGGTATGCAATGGGTTCTATGCGTTCGTGCAATGTGAGTCGTGTTAGCGCCTGTGCCAGGTAGAAAAAGACAGAGTTTTAGCCGGGAGCTTTTCCCCATGCATCTGCTATAATCGCTGGTATGCATAAGCGGATTATTCTGATCATAGTGGTAAGTGTCGTGGTACTCTTAGGTGCTGCTGGCGGCGTGTATGCCATAGCTCGCAGGGCAGCGGCCTCAGATGGGAAGACCCCACAATACTGGGCGAAAGCTAAGGCCACCAAGGCCACCGAAGCCTGTCTGGGAGCGAACGACAAGCTCAATATATCATCGAGCGAGCGCAGTGCTATCGAGATGAGCGCTCTATCATATCTCATCGACGTCCCAGCCGGCACGGATGTTGACGTTAAGCTTACCACTTATTCGCCCACGAGGGTAACAGGGTCCGACTACTATCCGAGTACGTATGGTACCTATAACTTTGAGTTGACCAAACAGAGCGACGGTTGGCGTGTGGCTAGCTTCACACGCTGCCATTCGTAGCACAACTCTAGTTGTATTTTAGCCGGCATCAAGACATAATGAAGTGGAAATCCTACCAAAGAACATCGTTACAGTAAGGAGGTACGATCATGTCGTTAGCACATCGCCGCGCACGTCGTCGAGGTATGATTATGGGGGCCGCGCTTGCCTCATCTCGAAGCAACAAGAGAGCTGCTGCTGCGTCGCAGGCTCCGCAATCAGTTGATCCCACTATAGCTTCATCAGAGTCGGTCGCTGGCAATGATTCGATAGAGCAGCTCAAAAAATTGGCTGAACTGCATCAGCAGGGTATTCTCACTGACGAGGAGTTTGCTGCCAAGAAAAAGCAGCTACTGGGAATTTAGAAGTGGCAACAAGGGAGTAACACGCTTGCTCCGAATTCAACAAGACCTTTTATGTGGACATGTCTAGGTCGTTTTTTGGGTCTTGGTCGCTTCGGCTTGTTGGTAGGCAAGCAACACACGTTGTTCGTGGTCGTTGGCATCAACCTTGGCCTGTACGTAGCGGATCAGCGACCCGGCTAGCCAGGCAAGTATCAGGTAGATGAAGATGGCAAACAGCGCCGCGACGTCAAAATACCCGGTCTCGCCTACCTGATGCGGCGGAAAAATTCCCCGGAACGGATCAAGGTAGTCATTTGACAGGCGATAGATGAAGTGGACGAATGGTGTGGCCGGGTTAGCCGAGAAGAGTAGTAGGAATAGGCGACTGGCGAGTGCGATAATACCGATCAGCACCCAGACGTAGAGCACGTAACTGGCGATCCTGCTGATCCGCAACTGGATGGGTGGTTTAATGTCCGCGAGCTCTGGCGGAAGTTCGGCCTTAGGTGCTTGTGCCATAATGGACTCCTTTCAGGATGTACTGGATGCACTATAGTTATCATGCTCAGTGTAGCATATCTGCCATCGCACTCTCTGCTTGACGAAGGAGCATGCGATCGCGGTGCCTACCAACGTCAATTTTGCTGGCTGGTATACAGGGAGTGTAAAGCCAGGCTCGGCAATACGACAAACGGCTGGTTGTGATTTCAAGGGCTATCGATTAGATGCGTGGTAGCTGCCGCGTTTGACGTAGTGTGACATAATGAAATCCAGGAGGAATCATGTATGATGCGGATGATGGCACAAGCGGTTCTAAGTGTTCTTGGTAATGCGGTTGGGTTAGTGGCAGCTTCGTTGCTATTACCGGATTTTCGGATTACCGGGTCGGGGTTTGTAGTCAGTCTGCTGTTCTTTACGATCGCGCAGATTATACTGGGGCCTTTTGTCCTCAAGATGGCAATCCGCTATATGCCGGTGCTTAGTGGCGGCATCGCGTTAGTGACGACATTGGTTGTTCTGATTCTGACGATGATCTTTACCGACGGGTTGCATATTTCCGGTATAGCCACATGGATTGCGGCACCACTCGTTGTCTGGCTGTCGACGGTAATTGCTGGCATACTATTGCCGCTTGTTATGTTTAAAAAAGCCCTCGGCAGAGTCGCCCCAGAGTCAAAGGCGGAACGTCCGGTTATCGGCGATAAGCTAACTCCTAGGCAGTAGGTTATCGTTGCTTATTGTGGCGCTCGCAGGGTGGCAGGCCTTAGGGATGGATGTGGGGCGTGGTAAAATAGTAGGAACATGCAAAAACTTAAAGTATTGAAACTGCCACAGGTATTGCCTTACCTGCTGCTCATCGGCGGTATCATCGGCGTGTTTTGTGCCGGGATGCTCACCGTTGAGAAGTTCCACCTATTGCAGCATCCTGGTGCAACGCTTGGTTGCGATATCAATCCAGTGGTGGCCTGTGGCTCGGTGATCAATACACCGCAAGCCTCGGCGTTTGGTTTTCCGAATCCGCTTATCGGCCTGGTTGGGTTTGCGGTAGTGGCGACCGTGGGCGCCGGCCTCTTGGCCGGCGCCGCCTTCAAGCGGTGGTTCTGGCTTGGCTTGCAAGTCGGGGTAGTCTTTGGCGTCTGTTTTGTGACGTGGCTGCAATTTCAGAGTATTTTTCGGATTGGAGCGCTTTGTCCGTACTGCATGGTGGTTTGGGCGGTGACAATTCCGATCTTCATGTATACGACGCTCCATAATATGCAGCAAGGACATATCCGGGTCCGTGGGGCGCTTGCCAAGGTGTCCAGTTTTGCACGGCGCCATCATGGCGATATTCTGGTGCTATGGTATCTGATTATCCTTGGTGTGATCGTGCAGCATTTCTGGTATTACTGGCAAACGCTTTTACCCTAGGCTCTTATAGGCCTTGAACAGTTTTTGATTATGTGATGTGGAACACATGTTGCTGCGTGGGGATGTGGTATACTTAAGGCGTTTAGATAGTTTCTGTAAGGAAGGAGGAAGTATGCTGTCATTAACAGCGGTGGGCCTATTAGCGGTAGGACTGGCCGTCGGATTGCTTGGTTTCAAGCTATTTCGGGTACTCTTGCCAGTTGCAGGTATTGTAGCCGGTGCGGTCATCGGCTTTACGGGGTTCCAGGGTATATTCGGCACGGGGGTTACTAGTACGACCATTGCGGTACTGGTAGCTATAGTGTTTGCGCTGGTGCTTGGAATTCTGTCGTACGCATTCTTTAATATTGCGCTGGTGATTCTGTGCGGCATGGCAATGTCCTCACTCGTTACGTTATTGGCGGTGGCGCTCGGCCTATCGGACACTGGTTTTATCGTATTGCTGCTCTCGATCGCCGGATTCATTGGCGGTGTGGTCTTGGCCGGAACGGCGCCTTTCTTGGGCGAAAATCTGGTTACCTTTGTAACGGGCTTTTTGGGCGCCGGTTTCGTGCTTGGCGGCATCTTCTTGCTCTCGGGCGGTGTGACGATAGAAGAGTTTCGTGAGATTGGGATAATCGCTTCGGTCAGCAAGCACGTCGAGCAATCGCTAGTATGGGTATTCGTCTGGGTAGCTGGTGCGGTACTATTCCGCTACGCACAGCTGCGGACACTGGCGTTCGAGATGTTTCCAGAGTCATTTTCATATCATTCGGTTAACAAGCAACCATAATAGAAGGGAATATACAGTAATATGGCTACATCAGTATCTCGTACAACACCGCAACCGCGTGAATTGCGTCAGAATCCACGCACTATCTCTGGCATTAAGCCCGGCTCGGTAGCCCTCTTTGAGGCGACATTCGGATTGGCGCTTGGTCTCGCAGTAGCAATCCTGCATAGCTTGGAAGTTACGGCTCATTTGACCCGTGAGACGAG
>JBDHUK010000084.1:0-4036 GCA_039809165.1 Saccharimonadales bacterium (SeqCode)
GATACTGCTAAGAATGACGAACCGGCAAGCAACTCCGATGACGAGAAAGCCGATGATGAGCCTGAGCCTGACCTGGTTGTGCCAGCGCCGGATGTCCCGGCACAACCCGAGGCGAGCGCCAGTCCCTCAAGCGCTGGCGCTGATACGGCCGAAGCTGCCCACAAGGCGATCAGTGAGGCTCTCAAAACCGCGACTGTAGAAGCGGAACATATCACGTCCACTAGTCATGAGTATGAGGCTTTGCCGAGTGAACCGGCGCCTCCGGCGCCGGAGGCCGCCCAGCCGCCAGTGCCTGTAATGCAGCCGCCGGTATTACCAAACATACCTCCGGCGCCAAGCGTAGTGCCTCCGATTGGCTCAGAGCCGGCGCCGCTCGCCAGCTCGCCGGCCGACCAGCCGTTTACGATGCCGATGCCGCCGCCCAGTTCGCTTGCTCAAGCACCGCCGGTCGTATTGCCGCCAACCGCACCAGCCCCTGGTGCAGTTCCATCTCCGCCGCCTCTGCCGCCGCCGTTACCGCCTGCCCAGTAGTTTGAGCTTCGGCAGGTCTTCGGATATCATGGATGCAATGCAGGGAATATTACTCGTTGACAAACCGTCCGGCTGGACTAGTTTTGATGTGGTTAATTACGTACGCCGACTTGTGGCGACGCATCAAAATAAGAAACCAAAAAACTGCAAGGTCGGCCATACTGGCACGCTCGATCCACTTGCTACGGGCTTGCTGGTGCTTGTGGTCGGCAAAGATTATACGCGCCGCGCCGGTGAATTCAGCAAACTCGACAAAACCTACGAAGTGGTTATGAAACTGGGCGAAACCTCGTCAACCGGTGACGAAGAGGGCGTGAAAACATTTGTTTCACGCACTGAGCCACCACACGCCGACGTGCAGGCTGCACTCGCAAAATTCACCGGTGAAATCATGCAAACTCCACCGGCATTTTCAGCTATGAAGATAGACGGTGTCCGGGCCTACAAGCTTGCCCGGGCCGGCCAAGAGGTCAAGCTCGAGGCCCGGCCGGTTACGATTTACTCATCCGTTTTGCAGTCATACGAGTATCCTTTTGTGAAATTCGCGGCGCAGGTCAGCAGCGGCACCTACATTCGGTCGCTCGTCGAAGACCTCGGCGCCGCACTTGGCACTGGCGCCTATATGGCTGGCCTGCGCCGCACGACTGTCGGGAATTTTCGGCTGGATGATGCCATATTCATCGGCAAAGATGTCGACGCGTCTCTATTGGCGGAGCGATTGATACGGCTATAGACATAGGACCGCAGGCTCCCAGGGGCCGATTATGCTGCTCATGGATTCTCTCTTGTTCCTCCCTGTGCAACCTACTATTATGGGTGTATGCTAACCAGTAACGATGCCGTAGAACGCTTCAGGAAGAACTTGTCTCGGGTTCGTGGACAATACCCGATCAATGAGCGTGATTTTCTGCGCTTGGCCAAAGACGCACTTAATCTTGCCAAAGTTCGGCCGCCGGATCGTGAAACTATTGCAAATAGAATGGCATTACTATGGTTTGAACACTCCAAAGAGCTATCGGATCACTCGAAATATATCGGAAGTCTTTTTGCCGACCTGGAAATACCCGATATCCACGCCGAGTACCGCTCTAACAAGAACTCGACTCGTGAGCTTTGGGAAGAGCTTGAGACCGCGGTGACGGACGGTATACATATCTTTGAGACACGGCAGGAGAAGCCAGTCGAGTCAAAACTTACACGAGCGACTATACGCGATACTATGTCCAATGACAGTCTTGAAGAATTTTATAAAAGGGCGGAGCAACTTTACGCGGAGAACCCTGTTAAGATAAAGGATTATTTATTGTTATTTCGCCGGGGAATTGATCTTGCCAAAAAATATCCGGAATCAAGAGAGCATATCGGAGAAACGATGGTATCGGTTGGGGCTGGTACGCTACTTATTTCGATACTCGAGAGTGCACCCGACCTTGAGCACCCATCGCTTACCAAGGATTGGGGCCGAATGGAGGGCTGGGTGGATGGAGCGATAGAGGAGCTTTCGGAAGTAATGAGCTAATCAAAGGTGTACCCGGTCTTTTCATCATGATCGTAGGTTGGGGCGCTGGGACTGTTCTGGTCATAGGGGTCGATCCGCCAGTCATTGACGGGCGTGTCTCGTCTGTTCTTATCAGCCCCGGGTTCGGCAATGAGATTGGCATTTATTCCATCATGAGAAACGAGATGGCCATGATGAGATCCGTCCCCATCAGGATTCTCACCACCCCACAGCGCCTCTAATTTATCTCCATCTACTTTGATTTTTGCGGGTTGTCCATTGACAAATCCACCACGTTGCCATCTTGGCACGCTGACGCGCTGGTGATTTATTGATCGATCGCCCTGGATTGTCTTTCCGATAATTTTTCCCAGAACCTCCGGAACTGATGGTGTAGGTCTGGTATCCCCGTCTTTCGTATCTGGTGGAGGGCCGCCTCCATGCCATCCGCCACAATAAGTGCACCATGCATGTGTTAGCGTTGGCTCGGTCGAATCGATTATAACTTCGACATTACTAAAATTAGACAGAAAACCATAATTATTATACTGGATCAAGATTTCGCTCATAACTAGCTACGGTATTCGCCTAGTGCCTGATTAACACATATGTTGACTACTTCGGACGCTCGCATCGTTTGCGTCAGGTCATTGAGGTTCACCGAGTCCAGGGCGTCAAATAATCCGGTGCGAAGCTTGTCAACCTCCTGTTTGAGCAGTTCGCGTACACCTTGAGGATCGGTGCCATATATTCGTGATTGTTTGAATATGCTCCATACTTTCGGAGTAAGATCGACTAACCGCTCCATTGCCCATGCGGCATAGGCGTAGCTATTGGAGTAAAGTGCATGACGTACAGGAATGTCCATTTCAAAACCAGTCGGTGCTCTTCTGGGCTCCGTCCTCGGGTCTTGTACTAATTCTGGGTGTCTCCTCCATAGATACATATACGCCCCTAAAGTAGCAAAACCTTCCTCAAAAAAACTACCACATTTCTCTTTGCCTATTTGTTTCAGGGCGCAAGGTGAGGAAACTGTATTTCTTATCGTTCGCCGTAGTCTCTGGTCTGCAATAAAGTATAATATATCTGGAATGCCGGCCAAGTGTATTAGCTCATGAACTGCCGTTGATTCCAGAAACTCATCCTTCGTCAATACATTACCAGCAGAGCGATGTCCAGATAGTCTATTATCCATGTGAATATTAGAGTCAATAATAAAGGATTGCCTGTGTAAATTACTCGTCACTCCTGGGGATGTAACCGCTTTATCAAACAGTGTTAGTTTGTTGACGTAAGACAATCTACCAAAAGGTTGTACTGCTATTCCGCCCAAGAAGGCACCGACCTTTTCTATGTTAGGTACTTCCCTTGAGCTCCCAAAAGAAGTTTCTCTTATTTTGAGAATCGCATTGGTTACTCCGACAGCACAAGTCTTAAGCTCTTCCTCGGCGATCTCGACAGGCAGGAATTCTCTAAAATCGACGAGTCGATAATTTACAAAGTCTTCCACTGATATACAAGTTAACGAATGTTTATCATCATATCTAACAGATAGCGTATGAAGTTGATCGGGCGAAGGCATATACTCATATATTTTATAAGATATCTTGTAGACTTGTAAACTTTTACCCTAATCACTCGGGCCTACATTGCCAACATGGTGCCGTTAGTGTGTGCTGCCGGACGCTTATGTCAAAAGTACTGTCGGCTCACAAAAATCCGTGAGTGCCGATGGACGAGCAGTTGACCAAGTTTGATATGGTGAGCGTATGAAAGCAGTTCCAATCCATCAGGCCAAGGCTCATCTCAGCGAGTACATCGCTACCGCCAAAAAGGGCACCCCGGTGTATATCGGTAGTTTTGGTAACGCCGAGGTTGTGCTGACTGCCGTTCCCAAGCCGGATATGTAGATGGGCTGGGAGCTACCCGATACGTACTCTCTGCTCTGGGCGCTTGAAGGAGATGTTGATGCGGTATTTCTCAAAATGATTGCAAAAAATGCAAAAA
>JBDHUK010000085.1:0-3915 GCA_039809165.1 Saccharimonadales bacterium (SeqCode)
ACGCGGTGCGTGATGTGGCCCGGGTGCTGCAGGTGCCCTACGCCGAGGCTGACCGGTGGAGCAAGATGATTCCTGCTCCCGTGCAGGGGCGCCATATTCCACTTGAAATCTCGCTCGGTAAGGATGCCGATCTCAAAAAAGAATACGAAACCAACGAAAAGGCTCATGAGGTGTTCGATCTGGCGGTGCGCGTCGAGGGTACGATTCGCAGCCATGGTATCCATGCTGCCGGCGTGGTAATTGCGCCCGACGATATTGTCAAATTTGCTCCTCTCGAAATGGCCCAAAAAGGCGTGGTGTCAACTCAGTACCCCAAGGACCCGATCGAGGAACTGGGACTGCTGAAAATGGACTTCCTCGGCCTCTCCAACTTGACGGTCATCAACAATACGCTGCGTATTATCCGCAAGGTGTATGGTACCGAAATCGACATTCATAACCTGCCACTTGACGATGAGCTGACCTATAAGCTGCTGCAACGTGGTGATACCACTGGTGTGTTCCAGTTTGAATCGTCGGGCATGAAGCGCTACCTGCGTGAGCTCAAGGCGACCGAATTTGACGATGTGATTGCCATGGGCGCCCTCTATCGGCCGGGGCCGCTCAGTGCCGGCCTAACCGACAGCTATATCAAGCGCAAAAACCGTCTCGAAGACGTGACCTACGCACATCCCTTGATGGAGTCGGCGCTCGGCAGTACTTTTGGCGTGCTGGTGTATCAGGAACAGGTGATGCAGATCTCGCGCGACGTTTGCGGCTTCACCGGTGGCGAGGCCGACACGCTCCGCAAGGCTATCGGCAAGAAGAAGCTCGACGTGATGGCCAAAATGCAGATCAAATTCATCGACGGCGCGGTTGCCAACGGCGTACCACAGCCGGTGATCGAAAAATTCTGGAAAGATCTGCTCGGGTTCGCCGACTACTGTTTCAACAAGTCGCACTCCGCCTGCTACGGCATGATTAGCTACCAGACGGCATACCTCAAGGCGCATTACCCGGCGGCATTTATGGCTGCTCTCATGACCTCCGACTTTGACGATACCGACCGACTGGCCATTGAGATTTCCGAATGCCAGAAGATGGGTATCAGGGTGCTGAGTCCTGATGTCAACGAGTCATTCGTCGAATTTGCCGTCGTGCCGGACCGCGAGAACCCTGACAACCGCTACGCGCCCATCCGGTTCGGTATGGCAGCGATCAAAAACGTTGGCACTGGTGCGGTCGAGGAAATCCTACGTGGCCGCAAGGCGGTTGGCGGCAAGTTCGAGAATCTGGAGCAATTCCTGAGTACCGTCAATCCGCGTATCGCCAATCGCAAGACACTGGAAGCGCTCGTTAAGTCCGGCGGTTTTGACAGCCTGATGCCGGCAGATCAGGGTGGCCGCTCCAAACTGCTGCACAACATGGATGTCATGTTAGCCTTTGCAAACCGTGTCCAGAAGGAGTTGAACAGCGTGCAGGTCGACTTGTTCGGCGAGACCGATGACGTCGAGGCTTTCCGGCCGCAACTGTCGCTGGAATCAGCGGTCACCGTGTACAATACTCGCGAACAGCTACTCTGGGAGCGTGAGCTTCTCGGCCTGTACCTGAGCCAGCATCCGCTTGATGCCTATGCGACATTTCTTGAAGAGCAGTGCGTGCCGCTCGAAGATCTTAAGCCGGCCCATGATGGCAAGCCGGTGCGCGTGGGTGGGGTTATCGTGGATATGCGCGAAATCACTACCAAAAAGGGCGACAAGATGGCGTTTGTCAAAATCGAAGACAAAACGGGTGATATCGAAGCGATTCTGTTCCCGAGTACATATCAGCAAACGACCGGTATCTGGGAACGTGACAAAGTAGTGGTGATGAGCGGCAAGGTTAGCGCCCGGGACCGCGAGCAAAAATTGACCGACGAGCTCAAGATCATGGTTGATGATGCGCGTGAGATAACCTTTGACCAAGCGCAAGCGTATGTGTCACGAGGCCGTAAAAAGAGCGCCCCCAAGGAAGCCAAGGGTAAAGCTCTCCAGGCACTGCGAGAGAAACGGCCGGCGGCGGCAGCCATGCGTGGCCCAGGCGCCAAGGCGGCTAACGACAACGAGCCTGTCGCTGTGCTGGCTCCGGATGCACCCGAGCGACTCTATATTCGTTTGCTCAGCGCGAGCGACAGCGAGACGCTCATGGAGCTCAAGCAAGTTATCGATGAATACAAAGGTTCAACCGAAGTCGTACTGGTACTCGGAGCTGATACTGCCAAACAGATCATAAAGCTGCCGATGCGCGTCGCCAAGGAACAACCGGCGCTCGAGCGCTTACGGTCGCTTGTCGGACATGAGAACGTGAAGGTCGGCTGAGTAGCGGCTCGGCCTACTTGTATGTTATTGACAAGTGTGTTATAATATTGATATGTATGGAGCGCGTCTGGATGGCGGTCAATTGCGTCTTGGACAAGGTGAGCAAGGCTGTATTGATGATGTGGAAATCGCGGCTCATCTAACGCCTCCGGCCTACAAAAGCTATCAGGCACGGATTCGGGAATATGAGACACAGGCTATGCCGGCCGAGGCGCAAGCGGACATGCCGGGCAACGAACTCAGCATTGATCAGCCGCTGCCTCGTGAAAAAATCTGGAAAGATCGGCATGACGCCGATATAGCCCAAGCCGTCCAAGCTCTTGAGCGAGAGAGCGACCAGGACAGTCTGAGGGCCACGCTTTCCAATGAGTTTTTGGCCTGCGGCCTCAGCCTGGATAGCCAAGAGTACCAAAAAGCTCTGGCTACCCTCGGTAAGGTCAAGAGTGTCGGAGCCAGTGAGCTACGAGCTAAGCGATCAACGTATGACCACCTGATGCGCTTATTTGCGCGCCAGCACGGCGTGATTGCTGATGAGGTCAGTCAGCGCCGCCGTGAGGCAGTTGTCGGCGCAGGGTATCTCATCATGTCAAAAGAGGCTCCGCCTGACGCGCCTCATCCGTTATTTTCATTGCCTCAAACGCGTGAGGTATATCGGAGCTGGCTAAGAAGCAAAGCCGAGTTGGTCGACAAGTTATCGCTGCCGGATGACGAGACCATCCTCGACGATTATTATCGGAGTGCTGATGCGTCATTCCGGCGTACACTCTATGGTTCGCGGCCAATGATTCTTGACCGCGGCTTTGAGTCAGATAGCACTGACCAGATTGATGCCTGGCAACGGCGCTTTTATTCGGATAAGACCGGTTACGTTATCGCTTTAACCCCAGCTGAGTGGATGAATCGTCGCCGATCACATGATGTGAAATGGCTCCTCTATGATGACGCGAGCGAACTTTCTCGGCGGCTTGATGAGCTTGATGCCTCCAATGCATACAGTACTCGTACATATCGCAAAAATAATTACCGTGCCGAGGCGGATCGTTTTACCGAAACTATCACGCCGGGTGGCGCTGCCGTGGACGAAGTGGACGTTGAGGGCGGCGAGGCCGCGAAAGTGTCGCGCCTGAAGCCCGAACAGGAACAGGCGATCACGGATGTCGGTTTGCTGGTCGATGCAAATATGCCACGTACGATGAAGCCTGATGAGTGGCGCCGCATAAGCACCGCAATCAAGGACATATGTCGGATAGTAGTCAGTGACCTTGAATTGCCGGTGTACGAGTATGGATTCACGTCACCTAAGACTATGAATAAGATTCTGGCCCGGATGGCCGTGTATACGCATACGGATACTCCCAGAACCGCCGATCGCGAACTCTGCGACCACATTACGACGCTGAAAGCGTGCCATCATGCTACGGTCGAGATGTATTAAAATTAGCCGATAAAGCCGGTGCTGCGTGTCATGATAATGCCAAGCAGCACGATACTCAGCACGACCAGGTCAAGACTCTTGTGATGCAGGACGAAGTTTTCGCCCTTTACGACCAAGCGGTGCCAGGCTCTGGCGTGCCGGGTA
>JBDHUK010000086.1:0-3793 GCA_039809165.1 Saccharimonadales bacterium (SeqCode)
CATCATAGATTCGAGGCGCAATCTCATTGCACGCTTCCAGCCGAAGCCGCAGGCCGCGCTTCGGCGTCACCACCATACTGAATACATTACCGATAACCAACGCCAGGTGCGGAGACATAGACACAAACCCCAGATCAAGCTGTGAAGCAAACAATACACCCACCAACCCACCATACAGCGCGATTGGCAGCCGGCCAGCCGGTAACGTGGTCGGTTCGGTGAGCATAATACAGCCCAAGAAAAGCAGCGGATATGACAACACGAGTGTTTGCAACACTGACCCCAGTTCCCATCCACCGACCATCGCCACTAGCAGAGTCACCATAACGGCGGCCAGCGCGAACCATCCAAACAGTATAAAACGCCGGGTCTTACGCAGCACAAGCACGCCAAGAAGCGCCATCGGGATAAAAAGCGAAGGATTTGCAATCCACCAGGTCACCGGAAGCAAGCCGGTCAGGCTCACGACGACAGCGGCCGTGGCCGCCGGGTTTAAGAAATGACTACCGCGCCACACCAATAGATACTTTACGGCGATGGCAATCACGCCAGTCAGTGCAACAATCATTGCTCGCTCCAACGTGTGAGTCTGTGGCAAAATGCAGGCCAGGATAAGCGCTGTTATAAGCCCGGATTCATGATTAGGTACTACCCTGCGCAAGCGTGACAGCAACATGTTTGCCGCGAAACAGGCAGCCAGGAGTACACCCGAAGTCGCCAGAAAACCACTGAACGAGTACGACAGGACTCCAGTGATCATAAAAACAGCCGACACGGCCAGCAGCAAGCCGAGGACATACACCACCAATCGGTACATAGTGATGCCATTCAGAAAATCGTCGACAGGGCGAAAGAGTTTCATGTAGTCTATTGTACCGTCTCCTGGGGACTAAAGTTCATCAGTATTGAAAAAATGACCTGGAAATCCCTCCGAAGCCCGAAAACGTAGGTCAGCCATAACCATTGCGTATTCAAACTGAAACCGTGGCGCCAACCTTTCAGCGTCAGTAAAAAACAACGCCGTGGCGAGCGCGTCAGCGACCAAGGCCGAGCGAGCAGTCACCCATACCGCCTTCAGATGCTTGGGCGACTTGAGGCGCCGAGGATCAATAATATGATGGAACTCCAGCCAAGCGCGCCGGTTGCCCGACGACCCACATATCGCTGATATCAGATGACCAGCAGGATTTTCGGCCACCGCTCCGCCTATATGCGCCACACCAACCACCAAGCTTGGATCATCGGGATGCTCAAGCCCTACCGGTAATACGTCCGAGGTATTATGGTAGCGTATATCACCCCCGGCATCGATACAAAATCTGGCAACCCCATGCGACAACAACAACTCGCTGATAATATCCACCAGGTAACCCTTGCCGGCCGCCCCAAAGTCGAGCAAAACGGGCTGCTTAATGTGTAATGTCAGAGCATCGTACTCCCAAACATCGGAGGGTGGGGGCGGTGACACCAGGGCGGACTTTTGCCGCAAACTGTAATCAGCATCATAACCGGCGTCGGACAGAACTTGACCGACAAGCGGCGTCATTGCGCCTTCGGTCAGTTCATACAGCTGGCCATATATATCAAAGAGTGGTTTCGCATCGTTTGGCATTGGATACTCGCCGGCCTGCCGCGACCAGCGCGATACAAGCGAGTCGCTACGAAACCGTGAATAAGCCGCATCGAATTGCTCAATGCGGCGCTCTACCGCCAAGACGATCCGCTCCAGTGCGGCCTTGTCAAAGCGCTCATCAAGAGCAATCCACCATGACGTACCAATTGCCTCAAACGACCAGGCATATACCGGCCGGGCAGAGCCCGGCCGCGCCGGGGCGCCCGAAGACGGACGCCCCTCAGGCCTCGGCTTGTTGTTTGATGGCGTCGAGAGCACTATTAAATCCAATCGAGGTCAACGAAGAACCGGACACCCGGCTCAAGCTGACACTATCGATACTCTTGCCGACTACTTGGTTTTTGTACCCTGATATAAACATATCCTGATACTCTTTGGCTTCGGAGTCCGAAGGATCGCCCACAACCGTCGAGTCCGTCACCACACCATCATCAAGAGTAATAGTGACCTTGATCGATTCTGATCCGCCAGGACTTTGATAGTCGGCGCTCGCGGTGTACGTGCCGTCTTTGTAAGACCTTGAGGCCTGGCTGGTAGCCGACGATTGAGAATTATCAGTTGTTTGAGGCGCATTCTCTTTGGCCGTCAGCACCGTCGCAGTAACGATGAGCGCGATGGCGATCAAGACTGCAACCGCCGTCACCACCTGCTTCGTACGTTTATCACTCGATTGATCCATACACTACTCCTTACTGAACTGACAACTATCCTCAATAGTAGTATGCCATTACTTAAGCATTGCTGAAACGAATCTCTGAAAATTGAACCTATACGTAAAAAGCACAACATATTTCACATGACCGCCACTATGCCATCCGGAGCATCGTGCTTATAATTAACTATACGAGTTGATAAACATATGACCCAAAAGAAAACAACGAACAATCGGACCCGAACAAAACCGGCCGCACCGTTCCGCGAGCGTGCCAAGCATGCCTGGCACGCCACCCCTAAATTCGTTCATGGAGCGATTGCTGGAGCCTTTGTCGGAGTCATCATCGCTGCGCAACTGGGAATGGTTAACCCTGCCAGCGCTCTCTCGCTTAACACGGTCAAGGATTGCGATAACTACGCTATTATCAAGTGCGGCGTAGCCTCCACGACCGATCTCCAGAGGGAGTACAAAGACACCGACGTTGCGAATGTCTATAGCCACTTCAGTATTACTGCCGCCGATATTGCCAGCATCGGTACCACGGCCGTCAAAGGCATCGTATACGACACCGGTGTCGTAAAAGTCGACGACAAGACCGTTGCCACGAACGTCAAGACAGCATCGTGGCTTAGCGTGAACGGCAGCAGTCGGGTCACCGAGAACGGCACTACTTTTTACGTCAGACCGCTCAAGAATTCCTGGTCGCACAGCTCGGGACCGGCATACGTAGTCATGAAAGACGGCATATTCCAGTTCGCTATCATCGCTTCCTGTGGTAATCCTGTCATCGGCACGCCTGTTCAGCCGCCACCACCTACTCCGACTCCCACTCCGACCCCCACACCTCAGCCGGTGATAACGCCACCACCACTCACCATAACTCCCACACCTGAAGCCACCTCTGATCTGCCGAATGCCGGTCCGGGCGCGCTAGCCGTCGTTGCTGCGGCGTCAGTTATCGGTGGTTTTGTCACACATCGTACTCATCGTCACCTCAAAAAAAGGCGCCTAACCACAGCCAATCGTAGTGCCGTTGGCAAGCGTGCCCTGCACGGTGCCATCAATCACCGCAAATAGTTTATGACCGTGCCACCCGAACATCACAAACCCTATTGGTTCAAACGTCGTCGTTACGGATACGGCTGGGCGCCTGCCAAATGGCAAGGCTGGGTCGCACTCGCGGTCTACTGCACCCTCGTCATCGTACTAGCCCTTGTTCTGATTCCAGGCGACACGGTAACCACTATGGTCTACTATCTAGCCGGTGTCGCAGCATTCACGATCGCCCTGCTGTGGCTCGGTCTCACAAAAGGCCCGAAGCCACGATGGCGCTGGGGCCGCCGATCAGATGACAATCCCGATGAAGACTTTTAGTTGGCCATGAGGGCTTGAGATATACCGTTAAATGGTGTAAGATTTACCGATGTAAGCCCACGGTTTTTACGACTGACCGCCAGAGGATTACAACACACTTCGCGTTGGGGATTGGCCAAGCGGTAAGGCAC
>JBDHUK010000087.1:0-3707 GCA_039809165.1 Saccharimonadales bacterium (SeqCode)
GAAGGTGAGCCTGAAGTGCCAGACCGCCTGCCGCGATGGTCTTTGTGGTGTTCTCGCCGCTTAACTTGTGGGCGACCCGAACTGCTTGGTTGTATGTCCACGGACTGTGGGGTTTGTAGAAATTTTTGAGCAGAAAATCGCCGGGAGACATCTTACGGAAACGATTCTCATTTGGCGTGGGCCCCAGGAGTGCTTTGACCTCTTCGTCTTCTTGGTAGCTGACACGTTCGGGACTGAACTCGCCGATGAGCTTCTTGAGTCGCTTCCAGTACTCAGCGCCGTCGACTTCTTGTCCTTGGCTTGTTCCGTCAGCAATAACGAATGGGGCATTTCCGCCTTCGATCGCTGTCCGTATATTATTGGTACGCGCCAGCTTGCATTGCTGCCAGCGCGCTTCCATGCTATCGGGTACTCCGAAGAGGTTCCGGTAAGCGCGAGTATTAAAATCCCGGCCTGATCTGCAAAGCTGCAATGCGACCATAGTTTTTGCGAGCACGCGTTGAATGGCCGGTAATTTGTATACGCTGAGACCGGCTGTCCCCGGATTGCAGATTTCCACAGTACCGATATCTACGCGCATGCGGTCTCCGTGTTGCCGTCCAAACCAACCGCCGGCACGGGCAATCGAGACGATATGTCCGGCGGCCAGCTGTTTGTTGCCCAGCCCGAAGTATTCCTCTGCTGTCATAGGCAATGGTACCTGGTACGGTCCTGATGACGGCGAGCCACAAAGGCGCGCCAACTGCCGCCAATCATGAGGTATGAGCGAGGTGTGGTTGGTGCCATACAGCTCTTTGATCGAGCGAACGTTTTCGGCGTTTTCGGCTTGCGTGGGTAGCATTCCGTTTGGTCTATAGCCGTTCAGATAATTACCGAGCGATGTATCGACGGCCAGATTGCTGATGGGTGCGGCTTCAGTAAGCAGGTTGAAAAAACCATGAAGCGTTTGGTAGGAGTTCAGGGCGCGCAGAGCATCCGGGATACTGCTCATATCGACATGCAGCTGCGTGCTCAAGGCGGCGAACCGTGAGATGTATGGCATTTTGTCCGGTTGGGTTATCAGTTGAACCCAGGGGTGCTGGCTGACATCTCTGCGATGAAAGGGGAATGGATCAAGACTCAGCGGAGGCGTCACGAGACCATGCCTGCCTAAGAATCCGTTAACACGCTTCAATTCTTGAGTGACCGTCTGCGTGTGAGCGCGATAACCATGGGACACTCGCGTGGCAATCTCGGCATTGCGCTGCATGAGTTCGGCGCCGATATCTGCGTCTTCGGCTGGCTGGCTCATGCCATCCGGAAATACTAAGGTGTTGCCGTCTGGTAGGACGTTCCAGGGCGTACCATCCGTTCGGGTGACAACCATTTCGATTTCGGCGGCAACTCCGGGATTCTGCGGATTGAGTCCGTGGTGCCGTTTGAGGCCTATAGCGCCCGTGGAGCTGATCTCCAATTTTGATAATGGCATAGCACGATCACTCGGTGTGGCTTGTGGATTGATATACCAATTCGGGGGGCTTACCTGGGCGACCTCTCCATTCGTCGCATATATGCCGCCCTGTTCAATATCACCGCCAAAGGGCAGCGTGTAGTCGCCTGTAACGAGTGCTCGTTGATGTGGCTCGAGCTCCCCGATATATCCTTGCCGTCGTTCCTTAAAATCTGCCATAATTCGGGGCTCCTTCGATGAGTTAGATGTCCTGGGGTGATTGTTATTTGGTTGTTTGGATGAAGCCTTGCTCAGGGCTGTGCGGTGAGACTAGCGATATGTCCCGGCTTCAACCACTGCGAAGCACAGCCCCTGGGGGAGAATAATAAGGCCTCGGAGTGCTTGCATGAAGAATTTGATCACAATTCGTCCATTTAATAACGGATAGTGCAAAATGTCAATACCCTCTCAACCTTGACTTTATGCATGGTACGTGTAATTATGAATAACCGTGAATTGAAACCAAACGAAAAGTAGAAGTGAGAGATTATGACAAGACCAGAAGCATCCAATCCCAACCCCGATGTGCTTGCCCGGACTTTTGCCACCCAGTTAATTAATCTTGTTTTGGATAGAAGTAGGGTGTCGCCCATCGTTCCACTGGAGAGTTGTCTTGATTTTGATACAAGTATTGCCATTCATGAGGAAACCGATTCGGCACTGTTCGCCCTGCTCCGGCGACAGGTTCTTGGCATGGGTGGTACTATTGTTGATCTGCTTGCGAAGCCATCTGATCTAGGCCTCACACGAAAAAGAAAAATCCTAAGTGCCGACTACGCAGACATTCGCTCAGTGCCTGGTGAAATTCTATTTAATCTGCCGCCTGACGAAGATGGTATCAGGCCTGATATTATTAAAACAATTCATCGGACTGTGCCAAACGGTCAAGACACAGGCTTTGGGGTAAGCGTCAGGTATAGTATCAGTGCTGATCCTATGCAGCTTCCTGTCGTAAATGATAGGAAAGACCTTCCCTGGCTCAACCCCTGAACAAGGGGAATATCCCGGTATCCATCCCAGTAGCTTTCTATTGGCTGAGCTGACTGAGCTTGTACTGGGCGTAGCGTTCAGCTGCCAAGCGCGTGAGTTCTTGGTCTTCGCCCTGATTCACGAAGATCATCGCTTCTGCAATGATAGGATGAGCTTCGGCAAGTTTGGCGTGCATCTCCTGGACTAGTTTGCGGTAGCCTGGGTGGCCCTGCGGACTGGTGCGCAGTTCATGCAGGTGGAATGCTTCGCGTGCGTTGTAGGTGACTTTCCAGCGCATTTTGTGGCCAAGCAACGTGGCATACTGCGATTCAAGTGTATGACCGGCTGCCTGCAAAATACTGTGCAGCTTGAGGCTGATGGCGAAACATTCTTCAAATTCATCAGTCAAATCGGCGTCTTCTATTAATTTGGGCATATCGAAGCCGTAACGCGGCGTTAGCTCCTGCCACTCCAGATCGTCGACCATCCGGTGACGCTGCAGATCGCGAAAAATACCATAATCGCAGACCAAATCCCAGCTGTAGTGGATTTTTTCGAGTGCCCTGCCTGGCCGGTGCCGGCGATTGAGCCGCTCGCCAAAGTAGGTTTGGAGCACCTGTCGTTTGTCTTCGTAGGACCACTGCGCCACGGCCGTGCGGATGTCTTGAAGTGATTCATGGCTGTGTTCGTAGAGGATATCGGCCACGATATCCAGCTCATTGCGCGGCCAGATATCGACCAGGTCGACGGCCTTGGGATTGCCCTCGGCGTGTTGGCTGGCTAGCATGTTGGCCGCGATGTTTTTGACGGCTTGATACGTATTGGCCCGATATGCGATGGCGGCGCCACCGCGCTCCGGCTTGTCGGCGCGCTCCAGGAATGATGGTACGACCTTGCGCGCCTCGGTGAGGATTTGCTGACCGACGGTACGAGCTTCGTCAAACGGGTCCGACAGCAAATGCATGATGAGGCTTTCGAGGGCCTGGCCCGAGGCAAAGATGCCGACAGTGGACTTGGTGGCTACGGGCAATACGGCGCGTGCGGCATCGCAGGCCTGGGCGCGTACCGCACCTCTCCAGGCGATGTCACGTTCGGCTTGGGGCGTATTGGAGTGCTCGCCGATGTACTCAGTGAGCCGATGTACGATGCGAGCATATAGGTCGAAAATTGCATCAAGATGCAGTACGTATTGACTGCGGATATCGCCGTCCAGAGTGGTCGGCACGTAATATTTGTAGTTGCCGTCAGC
>JBDHUK010000088.1:0-3694 GCA_039809165.1 Saccharimonadales bacterium (SeqCode)
CTCTTGCGCTCCGGACCGATCGCCACACGCTCAAAGGCTTCAGTGACGTCAGCTTGCGTAATTTCATTGTGGTTGTTGCGAGCAGCGATGATCGCGGATTCATTGGCGATGTTTGCCAAATCAGCACCGGACGATCCGGCTGATTTGCCGGCTAGCGCATTCAGATCAACTGACTTGGAGAGCGGCTTTTTGGCAAAGTGGATTTTGAGGATCGCCTCGCGGTCCTGACGGTCCGGCAAGCCGATGCCAACCCGACGATCGAAACGGCCGGGGCGAAGCAGGGCAGGATCGAGAACATCTGCCCGGTTGGTAGCAGCCAGCACTATAACGTTTTGGCCTTGCTCAAACCCATCCATCTCAACCAGAATCTGGTTAAGGGTTTGTTCGCGCTCGTCGTGACCACCGCCCATACCGGAACCACGCCGGCGGCCAACAGCATCGATCTCATCTACAAAGATAATGCATGGTGCATTCTTTTTGGCTTTAGCAAACAAGTCACGTACGCGTGAGGCGCCGACGCCCACGAACATCTCCACAAACTCGGAACCGGAGATGCTAAAGAACGGCACGTTAGCTTCACCGGCGACCGCCCTAGCAAGCATGGTCTTACCGGTGCCGGGAGGCCCGACCAGCAAAACGCCCTTGGGGATACGCGCACCGACACTACTGAACTTCTTGGGATATTTCAAAAATTCAACGACTTCTTCGAGATCTTGTTTGGCTTCAGCCTGACCAGCAATATCCTTGAAGGTTACTTTGTCCTTTTCGTTGCCATAGAGCCGGGCGCGACTCTTGCCGAATGACATAGCTTGGTTGCCCTGGCCCTGGGCGCTCCGAAGCATAAAATACAACATACCGCCGATCAATAGCACCGGAAGTAGCGTAGCCAGCAGGCTGCCCCACATCGAACCGCCCGAAGCTGCCGGTGTATTATTAACCTCAAATTTGGAAGTATTGAACCCAGCTTCTTTGAGCGTGGAATTCTCGTCAATATACGCCTTAAGTGTAGGCTGATCGTCGCCCCTCTTGGTAATCTTGAGCTCGTTGCCAGTCTTGAGTATTTTGGAGAACTCGCCATCGTTGGCACGCTGTACTGCCGCTGAGGTAGTAATCTCTTTGAGTCCGGTATTCTGACCATAGGCGGCAAATACGATCATCGCGATCAATATAACAAGCGCCACAAACCCTACATGCTTAAAACCCTTGCGAGCGGTCTTCTGATTTTTTGAATTCTTGAACGGTTTTTTATCCATATGCAAGCTATTATATACCCCTGGAAATAAATAATCTAGCGCTCAATACGTACGAGTGCCAAATAATCCTTGCCTACCTCTACGCCCCAGTTGCCGGCGGCATGCACCTGCTTAGTAGGCTTAAAAGTCTTGGCCGCATGTACTAAACGTTCGAGCATCTTGGCATCAATATCCTGTACTCCGGCCTTTCTTAGCCAGGCCGCCATCACTTCACGAGCCACTGCATGCGTCAACGTGATAAATGGCTGGCGCTTTAAGCGATCATCTATCGATAACTGTTCCAGATTATGTTGAATGGTCTGGTCCATCTCGGCGTTTCTAAGAGAAGATTCATGAATAAGGTTAAGTAATTTCTGCCGACCATCACTACCCAAGCGTGGTATCAAATGATGTCTAATATAGTTCCGGGTATAGATATCTGATTGGTTTGAGGCATCCTCACGCCACTGTAAGTTGTTTTGAAGCGCGTATTCCAGGATATCAGCCTTTGACACGCTAAGCAGCGGCCGCTTGATTACATCAGTCGACTTCAGGCTCGTAAGGCCGCGGCGGCCGGTACCCCGGATAATATTATGCACGGCAGTCTCCAGCACATCATCTTGATGATGTGCCGTAAGCACCGCATCAGCACCGGCCGCCATGCGCGCTTCATGCAGAAAATCATAGCGCGCATCCCGAGCTTCGGCCTCGCTCGCCTGCTCACCGAGCCGGCCCCGGCCGTACACATACGGCAGCTTATAAATCTTGGCCAACTCCCGGACAAATCGCTCGTCATCGACCGATTCACCGCGCATCCCATGGTCAAAATGTGCTACCGTCAACCGATATTCCAGCAATCGCACTAAATGATGCAATAAGACTACCGAATCAACGCCACCGGAAACTGCAATAATATAACGCCCAGGTTCGAGTTCAATTGGTAGCGAGTTCATGCTTATCTATCAGTATACTAGAGACCGCAAGCAGCTTGGCTATTCTGCTATAGTATTCACATGACTGAACTCACCTGCATGACCGGAAGCTCTACATGAAACATCTGTACTATTGCCGCCACGGCCAGAGTGCTGCCAACGCCGCCCACATTTGGGGCGGCCACACTGATTCGGCGTTGACCGAAGAGGGCGAACAACAGGCCACTACCGCCGGGCTAGCACTCACATCCGAGGGTACACGCATTGACCTCATCATTTGCTCGCCGCTACAGCGTGCCCACAACACCGCCCGGCGCATCGCCGCTGAGATCGGATACGCCGTTGATGATATCATCGTTGACGACCAGTTCATTGAGCGCAGCTTCGGTGACATGGACGGCAAACCGAATACCGTAACGTTCCTGGCGGCCCATCCGTACAGCGACACCGACAAGTTCCCGAATGTCGAAACCGTCGAAAACCTGCAAAAGCGAGCCGCGGCCGGCCTCGAGTACCTCAAGACCCTCGATGCGGACAACATCCTGCTCGTCGGCCACGGTGCATTCGGCCGGGCCCTGGTGCGCGTCATTGATGGCCGGCCCTACACCGATGAATTCAAACTCACCAACATCACCCGGGTCATTCCGAACGCTACAGTCATCAAACTAATCTAACCTGTCATATCATGAGCCGCGCCACCTCAAGTTTTGAGCCCTGCCGGCAACACCTGCGCCAAGTCCGACCCGACCTCTTTGTATAGAGCAGGGGTCCTTCAATATTCGGGCATACGATATAATAAACGCTAATGCTTAGTATTGGCTTGTTTATCGTCTGCTTTCTGGCCGGACTGCTCAATTCCGTCGCCGGCGGCGGCATTATGATCGTCTTCCCTGCCCTGCTCGCCGCCGGGTTGCCACCTGTGACCGCCAACGCCACCAGCAACCTGATTTCATGGCCAAGTTCGATCAGCTCCGCGTATGGCTATCGCAAGCATCTCAAAAAACTGCCGCGCAAATATGCCCTGCTGCTTATCCCCTGTTTTGGCGGCTCGGCCTTCGGCGCGTATCTGCTGGCCCACACCAATAACGAAGAGTTCATGCGTGTCGTGCCCTGGCTCGTCCTCGCCGCCGTCATTTTGTTCATCATCCAGCCGTTTTTGCACCACAAATTCGAGCGCAACCTGAGCGTCCACCGTAACGCACCCCTCGTCCTCGTCGGTATCGCGCTCATTCCGATGGCAATTTACGGCGGATATTTCGGCGCCGGGTTCGGATTTATTATGCTGGCTTTTCTGAGTTTCACCCGGCTCAAAAATATTCATCAGATCAATGGGCTCAAAAACCTCGCTTCGGCCTGCATCACCCTGGTCTGCACCGTTTACTTTACCCACAAAGGCATGATCGACTGGCACTACGCACCAGTCATGATCGTCGGCAGTCTGCTCGGCGGTTATTTTGGCGCCAAATGGGCCCAAAAGATCAATCCGCGGATCATCCATAGCTTTATCATTCTCATCGGATTGGTGGTATC
>JBDHUK010000089.1:0-3665 GCA_039809165.1 Saccharimonadales bacterium (SeqCode)
TGGCTATAGATATATAGCCTATACGCCACGGCCGGTTACGAATGGTGTCATGTCGTTTACGACCAACCAGGGGCTTGCCGGCGACGGTGTCGGCAAATATGCCGATCAGGCCTGGCAGGGCAGCAATTCGCTCAAAGAAGTCACGGCCAAGACTTCGCTGGCGGCTGGCACATTCTGGGTAGATCGTACCAACAACCGGCTGTATATGATGGCCTCTGACGTAGACAGGGGTTCGGTGGAAGTAACGCAAGCCGGCCGGCTCGTATATGTGTTCTCACCGGATACCCGGATAGAGGGGCTGCGTATCACGCGCTATTCCGAAAATGGCGGTGAATATGGATTACTGCTGTTCGGTCCCGACGCGGATCGCACCGTCGTCAAGAATGTAGAAGTTACCGAAAACGCCTATACGGCCTTTTTCTATGATGGCAGTAGCAACCGCAATGATGGCAGCATACTTGAAAACGTGACAATCGACCGGACAAACTGGATGGGCGTCAGCCTGAACGGTACTGATAACTTCGGTCTGATCAACAGTAAGATCACTAATATGAATTACCGGGATGAGTTCCTGTCCAGTCCAACATCCGGGGCCATCAAAACGGCGCGTACCTGGTATACAAAAATTATCGGTAACGAGATTGCTGATAATCACGGACATGGTGTATGGTTTGACATCAGTAATTATCAAGCCGTCATAGCCAATAATAGTATCACTAGTACCACTGGTGCAGGGGTCTTTTATGAGATTTCGGATGATCTGCTGCTGATCAATAATTACATTACCAGTACTGGTGGTTCGCAGCCGGTTCGTCTCGCCGGATCATCTGGCCTGAAACTCGTCAATAACACTATCATCGGCGGCAGAGACCCGGTAGGTATCTACACGGATGAACGTTCGATGGACGGATGTGCGAAGCCGGGCAATCCGCCTTGTGGTGATTGGGGCAATCTGCGTGATTCCTATCATCCGTTCGTGGCCACTATGGACTGGATGCCCCGGCTTGATCTCATGATCAATAATATCGTGGCCTATCCGACGCAATCGGGCTACTGTGGGGTTTTGGCATCAATGTGTATCACGCAGCGCAATAGCACGGCCTATGTCCCGATCCAGGCAACGATCCACAAAGCAGGCTATAATGGCACCGACCGCTCGCAGACGCTTGTCAATGGCAATATATACGCCAATGGTTCGGGCAACATCATTGCCATCAACGAACCTCAGGGGCGCTATACGACCACGAGCGCTTTTGTGGCGGCGATGGCCGGCACTCCGGTGGGTATTGCCGGGTTTGAAACGGCTGGCAAGTACGGAAACTCATACGTCAACACTGATGGCAGTCCGACGGCGGCGCTGAGTGCCGTGCACGGCCAGGCTGTGGCCGTTCCTACTGACAGTGCAATGAATCAGTTTATTCCGGCCGGCACGAAGCACTACGGAGTAACCCAGCACCTTCTCGGTCAATTTCTACAACAGTGAAGGGTTAAGAGTCCGGTATGGACAAGCCTGACGGTACTATATTTCAGGCGATAAAGACTTGCTGACGCTTGAGGAGTACGAAAAGATCACAATTGTCATGCCTGGCCAACATATGACCGGTGTTGTATAATGTACTCAGATACGTTTGAGTGGCCATCAACCACGACTCCGTAAGGGACGTAGTGGGAAGAAATTTTATCGAATTACGATATACGTAACTTCGGTGAGAGACTAGAACCCACCGGGCAGCCCGTAATAGCGACAACTGAGTGCTAAATCGAATCTCTGGCGATAGCCGGCAAGATCCCTTTTAGAAACTGGATGGTACCGCCCAGCACTTTCTCGTTCACTTTTCACAACAATGTTGTGCGAGGTATCGGCGAAAAGATGAGGGGTTCCAGTGGCTAAACAGGGATTTTTTATTTGGAGAAACTATGCAGGCAATAGCACGGATACGAAATGCGGAAGTCAGTGATGCGTCGTCGATCAACGAGCTGGTTGCCGATGGCCGGGCGGCGTATCCGAATTTCGTGCCCGGTCTTGACGAAACTTGGATTGAGCGTATGCGGCAATCGGTTACTGGCGACGGGTCAATCGAAGAAACACGCGAGCATATACGCACCGCCCGAGACTGCCCCGAGGCGGCACTCTATTTGTCTGCAATGATCGGCGATGTCTTGGTTGGGACGCTGTATGCATATACGCGGCCTGTTGCCGGGGCACGCGAGAGTTCTATAATTGACCGCCTGTTCGTGCACGGCGATTATCGTGGGCAGGGGATTGGGCGTGGGTTGTTGGATCATTGCTTTGAAAGGTGGGCTCCGCCGGACAATCCCACATATCTGTACGTTGTCGCCGGTAATCCGGCAGCCCGTTTATATCAGAGATATGGTTTTACTAAGGTTGAGCATCAGCAGATTCACGGCATGCCGACTGACATTATGGTGTACGATTGGGGTAAGGAGAACACAGTGTGAAACCTACCAAAGCGGAATTGACTGACTACCTGGCGTTTGCCACATCGCTGGCCCACGAGGCAGGCGATGTTATGCGTCGTTATTTTGGTAATGATCCAGATAGTGAGTTCAAGGAAGACGATACGATTGTTACGGTCGCTGACAAAGAGATTAATGACCTGGTGATCGAGCGAGTACGAACGAAGTATCCCGGGCAGGCGGTCGATGGCGAGGAAGCTTCTCATGTCCAAAAGTCCGATGTGGTGTGGGTTTGTGACCCGATCGATGGCACGAATCCGTTTGCAATGGAACTGCCTGTGTCGGTGTTTTCGCTAGCTCTCGTGATGGACGGTACTCCGGTAGTCGGAGTGATCTACCATCCGTTTACCGATAAGCTCTATACGGCTACGTTTGGGGGTGGTGCGTTCATCAATGAGAAACCACTTCATGTGAGCATGGGGCAGCTTGATGCTGCAGCTCGCGTCAACTTTGACTGGTGGCCACGTGCGGAATATGACATCCTGGCACCCCTCCAGAAGTTATCACAAGATAAGGGGTTTTATCTGCTTTCGCCGGGCAGTACGACGCACATGGCGGCGCTGGTCGCTCGCGGCGAATTCGTGGCCAGTGTATTTCCCGGTACCAAAGGTAAGAACGTTGATATTGCCGCTGCCAAGGTAATCGTGGAGGAAGCAGGCGGACGCGTCACTGATTTGTTCGGTAATGAGCAGCGGTATGACAAGGACATCACAGGCGCAATTATTAGCAATGGTGTAGTCCATGATGTATTGGTCCAAACATTCGAGGCAACCTTACAGAGGAAGAGGGAATAGCGTGAAGGCCGTCCAAAAACTGATCGTATTTTCAGGCTTGCCAGGTGTCGGCAAATCCACTGTGGCCCGGGCCGTTGCCGGCGAATTCGGCTATGTATATCTGCGTGTCGACTCGATCGAAACACCCTTTTCTCAGAAGATGAAAGTCGTGGGCGAAGGCTATGAGGCTTTGGTGAATGTTACTCGGGAAAATCTATCGCTCAGCAACAGCGTGGTCGTTGATCTGGTAAATCCGCTGCACCTGACGCGCCGGATGTTTCTCGAATTGGCACAACAGTCCGAGGCCGATATTGTGCAGTTTGAGTGCGTTCTGTATGACAAGGACGAACACAGGCGCAGGCTGGAGAACCGCATGGCGACTGATCAGCACAATCCTAGCTGGCAAGAAGTGCT
>JBDHUK010000090.1:0-3657 GCA_039809165.1 Saccharimonadales bacterium (SeqCode)
ATCAAGCTCAAGAAGATTAAGCTCGGCCAACGCTAACGCATGACCGCCCCAGCCCGGGGCGGTTTTCAATTAAGCGGATGGTGAAATGATCGAAGAGGAAGCGATAATGCGAACGCCAGGAACGACATACGCATCCGATCGGCCACCGATGCCCAGTCCGGTGACGTTGTTATCGCCACGTGCTGCCGAGACATACGGTGTCGATCCGGTACAGGTCGCTGATGTTATGGGGCGGCTCGGCAGTTCGCCGAGCCTGATCGCGCGCACAACGGTGTATCTGACCGCTTCCCGGGCGATTGGCGCGATGTCCGATGGGTTTGTGTGTCCGGCCGCAGTAGCGCATCGCATCGCCGGGGAAGTGCCTGAAATCTCTCAAACCACCGGACCACTGGTGTGCGTGCCGGTGGCGCGCTATGGGCGGCTGCAGCCGCCTGCGCAACTTAATCGTAGGCTTGTCTCATTGCTGACGCATGTCCAGCAAATTGATGAACATGATGTCGGGGCTACTGCCGAAGTGGTAGTCAAATATGGCGTGTTTGCCTTGGGCGCCGTCGCCGGCATACAGTACGTGCATGGCTGGCGCGCTGCCTTGTTTGCCGGTCGATGTATAAGAGATATAACCACCGGATATGTCGGTGATATATTTGCCGAGTATAAGCACGAAGCCAATACGGTAGCTGATGTTCTGATGACTGGTGCTGTTTCTCGCCGTTCATCGGCTGCTTAATGTTTGTCGGGGCTAAGGTTCGGGCTATCGATATTCGGCGATTTCTGCTAGAATAAGGTGTAAACAGGATATTCTACGTGACAGCACAACCGACAATCAAAGATAAACTGGCTGCTGACCTCAAGGCTGCGATGATCGCCAAAGATGCGCAGCGGCTCACCGTCATTCGGGCGCTCAAAAGTGTCATCACCTATGCCGAAGTGGCGGCCGGTGCTCCGGCTGACGGGCTTGATGATGACGCAATCATCACTCTCTTTGCCCGTGAATCCAAAAAACGCCAGGAAAGTGCCGATTTGTATGTACGGGGCGGTGCTCAGGATAGGGCCGACGCTGAGTTGGCCGAAAAGGCAATCATCGATGAGTACTTACCGGCACAGCTCAGTGAAACCGAACTTCTTGCATTGATCGATGAAGTGGCTGCCACTGTTGGCGCAAGCAGTCCGGCGCAAATGGGGCAGGTCATTGGCGCAGTCAAAGCCAGAGCCGGCGCAAGCGCTGACGGTAGCCTGATAGCGCGTCTGGTTAAAGAGCGGCTTAACTCTCAGAGTTCTGGGGGTGTCCAGTGATTCTGCTTATGGGTGTCGCTGGCGCCGGCAAGAGCATGCAGGGCAGGATTTTGGCAGATGAACATGGTTATGCCTGGATTTCTACCGGTGAAATATTGCGCGTACTGATTACGGGCAAACGCCGGCAAGAGATGATACAGGGCAAGCTTCTGAGTGATGATGAGATCATCGGAGTTATCGATAAAGTATTTGAACTTATTGACACCAAACAGGAATTTGTCCTGGATGGATTCCCACGCACTATCCCACAGGCTGAGTGGCTCATCGAGCAGGTCAAGAAAGGCCGGTTTGAGCTAAATAGTGTGATTGATTTAATAGCGAGCCAAGATGTGGTTGTTGAGCGCCTGCTAAAGCGTGGGCGGCTTGACGATACGCGTGAGACTATCCTGCGCCGTATTGAGAATTATCATCAGGTAACAGCACCTATCCTAGAATATTTCAGGGGGCAGGATGTGCCTATCCATGAAATTGATGGTGATCGTAATGCCCGGGTAATTCATGACGAAATTCTCTCGATTATCGACGATGGCAAACATGCGAAGGGTAGTGTATTCGCGGTGGCACCGGAACTAGCATAGCCATGATGACTCGCGTGAAAACACCGGCCGAAATTCGTGCGATGCGTGAGAGTGGCCGTATGTTGGCCAGTGTGCTTGCCGAGCTCAAGCGAACCGTCACCGCCGGTATGACAACCAAAGACATCGCCCGGCAGGCAGCTGCCGAGCTGAAAGCGCTGGGTGGTAATCCGGCCTTTCTGGGCTACCAGGGTTTTCCGGATGTTATTTGTATCTCGGTAAATAACGAAGTCGTCCACGGAATCCCGTCCGATAAGCGCGTGGTCCAGGGGGGTGATATCGTAAGTCTGGATTTTGGCGTCGAGTACGAGGGTATGATAACCGACTCGGCTATTACGGTGATTGTCGGCAAAGCACGTTCGCCGCGGCATGAGCAGCTCGTCCGCGCTACCGAGGCCGCGATGCACGCTGGCATTGCGGCTTTGCACGACCGCGTGCGAACGGGGGATATCGGCGCGGCAGTGCAGGCGGTACTCGAAAACAAAAAGCTGGGTGGCCCGTTTGGTATCGTGCGCGACCTCGTGGGTCATGGAGTGGGTCATGAGCTCCACGAAGATCCTAATATTCCCAATTACGGCCGAGCCGGGAGTGGCCCGTGGCTTGACGCCGGCATGACGATCGCCATTGAGCCGATGGCTACTTTGGGTACTGAATGCGTGTATGTCGCTGATGATGGCTGGACTATCCTGACCGCTGATGGTAGCTGGTCGGCTCATTTCGAACACAGCGTACTTATTACGCCGGGCGGTGCCGAGATCATCACGGCGCTCAGTACGGCATGAGTAAAGAGTTGCGTTAGCTGTAACATTAGCGCTATACTACAGTCAAGCGATTTGCTCAATATTAAACAAAAACGGTACAATAATAATACGTTATGCAAAACAATGCGCAGAGCCAGAACGCGGCTCATTATATCGGTCTAGACGTCGGCACCTCGGCGGTGCGCTGTGTGGTGGGAATGATCGATCAAAACGATGGCGGCAAGCCTTCGATTATCGGCTACGGCTCGTCTGCGAACGTCGGCGTCCGTAAGGGGGCGGTGGTGCATGTTGAGGATGTGGCCGATGCGATCATAAAAGCAGTTACCGAGGCAGAGCGCATCAGTGGCACGCAGATTCATCGGGCGACGGTCAATGTAAATGGTGCGCACATCGAAGGTCTCGACAGCAAAGGCGTGATTGCTATCAGTAGTAATAATAGAGAAATCACGCTTGATGACCGGCTCCGTGTCGAGGAAGCGGCAGCGGTTGTTAAGATGCCGGCAAACCGTGAAATCGTCCAATTCTTTGCCAAAAACTATAGCCTTGATGGTCAGAAGAACATCAAAGATCCCCTGGGGATGCATGGCGTCCGGCTTGAAGTGGACGCCCATCTGGTGACGGCCGCCAGCCCAAATATCCGTAATCTTGATATGGCGCTCGACAAGGCACAAATTACACCGACTAATCATACGTTGTCCAGTCTGGCGGCCGCAGAAGCTGTTTTGACACGCCAGCAAAAAGAAGCTGGCACGGTGGTACTTGATATCGGTGCTGGCACGACCAACCTCATCGTCATCGAAGATGGCGAGGTGCAGCATGTTGCGGTTCTGCCTATTGGTGGCATGCACATCACCAACGATCTGGCTATCGGCCTGCGTACCGAGCTGGATACTGCCGAGCAGGTTAAGATTGAGTTTGCGACGCTTGAAAAACCTAAGCGTACCTCGGTGACGATCAAAGCGACCTCAACGGCCGAACAGGATCAGGTGTTTCCGATGGATGATATCTCGATGATCGTGGAGGCTCGC
>JBDHUK010000091.1:0-3377 GCA_039809165.1 Saccharimonadales bacterium (SeqCode)
CTTACCTCTTCCACGTATCATATTTGGTCGCCTTGGTCGGGTCCTGAAGAGCTGCCGCGTCCAGTACCAGTCCGACTTGAGGTAACGTATTATCGGTAATGGCACCTTGCTCGATAAGGAGCAGTTGCGCCTGTTGCGTCATGCGCAAGAGAGATTCATCGACGCCTGCCTGCTGTCCATTTTTGGCAGCATCGTCGTATGTATTCGCGAGCGTCACTTTATCATCCGGCATACTCGGCGTAACTATGATCTTCAGAGGAAATACAGCCGTGGTTTCACCATTCGCATTGGCAGCAACCTGGGCGCCACTGACATCCAGGCATACCTCACGCCGGACACCAGAGTTTTCGGTCTCATCACTGGCCGGACCTAACACGACCTCAAACTTTGAGGCATCGGTACCCTTTGGGTACCGCTCCGGAAGCTCTCTTGAACAGACCACCGTCGGTGCCGGTGAGCCGTCAACGGGATGTTTAAGATGATTCATGGCTTGTTGCAAGATAGTCGTGTCAGTTGGCGTGGCATTCGGATTGAGGACGGCCTCGGTAGTGGCTTTACCGCCAGCTCCGACAATTTTATCATGAACGGATTGCGGCACGGTTGGCAACGCAGCACCCACTACTGACGTGAGTATGGCACCGACGAATAGGCCCAACTTACCACGATTCCGCCAGAAAAAGTTCGCTCGCTTGGGTGCTACGGGTGCTTGCGGCGGATAGCCGCCCGGCATTTGACCCTGTCCATACGGATCAACCGGCTGTTGAGGGGGTATCATTGGAGGCTGAGGCATGGGGGGCATGCGAGTTCCAGCCGGTAACGGTAATGGTTGCTGGCTGATACCGGTATATGGACTCGGGGAGCCATAGAGTTGATCATCGGGCGCCCAGCCACCATCTTGCTCATAACTACTAAGAGACCGGGGTGCACCGAACGCAGACATAATAACTTATTTTATATATCATTTTCGCGTAATAGTAAAATAAATCACCAATTACCAAAAATGTTGGCATATCATTTGCAATCATGATATAAAAAGCAACAATGAGCGGCACTCCAGAATCAGGTCCATCACCCCAGAGTTCAGACTACTGGCACCAACAGCCTGGTCACTCCGACCCGGAACAAATTCCAACGGTTAGTGGGGAAATACTCCCACCTCAGTCCATTCCTACCGGGCATGGCACACCCGACAATAATACGAATATATGGCTTTACGGATTCACCGTGGGGTTCAATGAATCGGGACAGCAAGTACTCATCCCGATCTCACCCCCAGCAAACCACCCATCCGATGCACCTTATCAGCCCCCAGGGCCTAATCCCGGCCAACCATTCATCAAAACTCCGGAGCCTGCACATCATCCGAAATCTCGTCCCCAGGAACAGCCAGTTCGTCCTCCAAAACCAAAAAAGCCCACCAAGAAAAAAAGCGTACCACGCCATATCGCCAACTGGACTTTTGGAGTTGGCGCGACCGCTGCCGTAACCTTTAGTGCCGTTTCACTCGCCATAGACGATATCCCCCAGCCGATTCGCGGATGGGTGTCAGCCAACTCACTCCCGGAGCGCAAGCCCACAAACAAGCCGGTGCTGGTATGTGATGCCAAAACAGAAGCAGCCGCATGCTCCACCGACAAGGCCATCGGGTATCGGGGCGCTGGGCTGTATGCGCCCGATACAAAACGCTCAAACGAGGATCTTGATTTTATCGATATGGCCTACATCGCAGCCGAGGATCCCAATTTTCTGCATCATCACGGTGTCTCGCCACGTGCGCTGGCGCGTGCGGCCCGGAATAATTCCATCCACTTTCTAACAAGATATCTGAGTGGTAATCCCCCGACACTGAGCTCGTTCTTGCAAGAAGGAGGTTCGACCGTTGATCGTCAAATGGTCTCAAATAGTCTCGTAAGCCAACGGGGCGGATCGGTCACCGAACAACTCCAAGAGATGCGATACGCCCTTCGCGTCAACGAGGTAATGTCGAAGCCTGAGATCATCCATCAGCTCGAAGACTCAGCATACTATGGGCGTGGCGCATACGGAACGGTCGCCGCCAAGAAAGCCCTATACGGCCTTGAACCCGACCAGCCCATGACCGAGCTTCAAAGTATCATCATGGTCGCCCTCGTCAACCGTCCGGATCTCTTATCGATGGCCATCACCGATCTCGATACCGGTGAGGGCTACAAACGGGCCGCCGCCAGCATGCGCGATCTCGGCGGCCGGGTCCAGTACATCACCGATAGTATGCGCGACCACAGCATGATAACCGAACGCCTGCATACCCAGATCATAGATGAATTCAAGGCATACTATATCTCCACGCATCCTGACGGCAGCCTCAAGGAATTCACGCTGCCATTCGTCAAGTACAAACCAGGCGCTATGGGCAACATCGATCGCGGTGATGATATGGGTGCTCACCATGCCTACGACACCATCTTATGGGAAGCCCTCGAAAACCTCGATCCCGAGCTCGCCAAGCAGGCGCGCGCCAACAAGACCAGCCCGATGGATATACTCACTGATCACTATCCCGGCCTGAAGATCATTAGCACTATTGATCCCAAGGATCAAAAAGCACTGTATGATGCGATTCAGGACGATAAGATCGTCATGCAAAGCGACGAACTGCAAGTTGGTGCTGCTGCTGTTAACCGGCAGGGCGAAGTCCGAGCGCTTATTGGCAGCAAAGATTACTACAAGAACGGCAATAACTACGCCGTCAACAATCAGCGTGGCCAGGGTTCACTAGCCAAACTCTACACCTATGCCTACGCGCTTGAAAATGGCATGACCCCCGACACGAAAGTTACGGTGCATCGCCAGGACACGCTTACCGACAAAAGTGGACGCACCATCGCCACCATCCCCGAAAACACCGGCTGCCTGCCCAAGAATGGCCCCGACCAAAAGGTTGTTACGATTGAATACGCATTCGCCAAATCCTGCAACACACCCATCTACGATGTTGTTAAAAAGCTGGAAGCAGAAGGCAAAGATCCGCTCCACGGCATTGCTAAAATCATGGAGGCCAGCGGCATTGAGGTCAAAACTCCCGAAGAGCCCGGATTTTTGCATGGAGTCATACCAACCACGCCGCTGCAGCGTGCCGCCGGCTACGCTGTCGTCCTGAACGGTGGTAAGTCCGTAAACACACATTTTATCAAGCAGCTCGTCGACGGGCAGGGTAATGTTATCTGGGACTACAAAGACCAGGAGCCCAAGTCGGAACGAGTATATAGCCAAGAAACAGCCGAACGCCTCGCAGAACTGCTCAAAGCCTATACAAGATATGGCGGCGGTGCCGGCAAGCTTCATCCTCCAAACGGCCTGGCGAGCGTCGGAGGCAAATCAGGCACCGAGGACAACCG
>JBDHUK010000092.1:0-3352 GCA_039809165.1 Saccharimonadales bacterium (SeqCode)
GGATCGTAGCGTTTACTATCCGGAATAGTCAGGCCATAAAAGTCCCTGCCCTCAAGCAGCATCGGCTGAATCACGCTGTCGGCGGTAACGAACTCCTTGCCGGCCGGCAGGTTTTGCAGTCCACGTTCGATATACTCAAACACCTCAGACGTAAAAAGGTAGCCGCCGACCGAAGCAAAATCAGATGGTGCGTCCACCTTGCCCGGTTTTTCGACAATTGACTCGACATGTATGACATTGTCTTTTATTTGCTTGCCGGCCAAGATACCATATCGCCGATAATCTTCATCATTGACGACTTTTATGCAGGGCAGTACTCCGCCGCCCGTTTCTTCGTATAGGCTAATCATCTGTCGGAATAAGTTTGGCTCGGCAATCGTGATGTCATCGGCAAACGAAAAGATGAACGGTTCGTCGCTGATCAAATGAGCGGCATTCATGATCGGTGTTGCGTTGCCGTAGGGGCCTTTTTGGCGGACATACACAAAATTAGCCAGGTTCGCGATAGCCTCCATCTCTTCGATGTAGTGCTTTTTGCTTTCGCCGCCGGCGGCCAGATTAACGATCAGATCCTGATTCGGTAAATCAAAGTGGTCTTCGATGGCTCGTTTGTTTGAGCTTCCAACAATGATAATATCCTTGATACCAGCTTCGACTAATTGTTCGACAATATATTGGATAATGGGCTTGTCGACAATCGGCAGCATCTCTTTGGGCATGGCTTTGGTTTGGGGCAGGAAACGAGTGCCGAATCCGGCTGCGGCAATGACTGCTTTGGTTACTTTAGGCATTAATCTCCTCCTGTATTTCCTTCAATATATCATAAGCCATCAGCACTGCGGCAGCGTCCGACATTTTGCCGGTCTTAGCGTTGGCGATCAACGTGTCTATGTCGATCAACATTATCTCAACTCGCTCTCCTTTGTCGAGTTTTTGGGCCGTGGTGGCTTGGTAGCAGTTTCGGGCCAAGAAGTAATAATTAGTTTCGTTTGTGTAAGCATCGCGATGTGCCAGTCCGATTGGTCTCAGCGGCTCATCACTCACGAATCCAGTCTCCTCGAGTAGTTCACGGACAGCCGCGTCAACCGGCTCTTCGCCGTCATCGACGAACCCACCCGGAATGTCATCAAGCACCATCTCAGGGCCGGGCCGGAACTGTCTCGACACCACTATCTTGCCATTCGTCGTAATAGCCACAACGGCGGCGATGCGAGTGTGGTCTCTGCCCCAGATGGTATACTCTACCTCTTGCCCGTCTGGCAGCCGATAGCGTTTGAAAACTATTTCTTTGTAGCCCACTTTTTGTTCTGACGCGTCAAGTTTGGTCCAGTCCATATATTGAGCCTATAGTCCTAATTGCTTACGGATCAATTGGCCAGCCAATGCCGGATTAACTTTGCCCTGGCTGGCCTTCATGACCTGTCCAGTCAAGAAGCCAACGACCTTGGTCTCGCCATTCTTTACATCCTCAACGGCTTTTGGATTATCGGCCAACACCTTGTCAACAATCACTAGAATGGCATCCTCATCAGTATCCTGTACGAGCCCCCTGTCTCTGGCGAATACCTCAATATCTATTTCAGCAGTAGTCATGTCAGTACCAAGCAATACAGCGATCAGTTCCTTGGAGTTGGTAGAGCTCATTTTGTTAGCTTTCAGCAATGCGTGCACGCCACGATAAAGTGTGGGGCGATCAAACCGTGAAACCGCTTCGGAATCGCGCAAAATCGGCAAGATAATGTTGACTATCGTATTGGCAGTATATTTGGCCAGCTCGCTGTCATGAAGACTGCCGTCAATCGTCGCCAAGAATAATTCGTCCGGAAATTCAATCTCAGCATCCAACAGCGTTTCGATATGTGGCTTGCCGAGACCTAAACCAGCCAAACGTTCGCGCCACTCGCCAGGAAGAACCGGCATTTCTGATTTGACTCGATCCACATACTCCTCGCTCAACGTCACCGGAGGCAAGTCGGGATCTGGGAAGTAGCGGTAGTCGTGAGCATCTTCTTTGGTGCGTTGGCTGAACGTCACGAGCTTGGTATCATCCCAGCCACGGGTCTCCTGTACTACAGCGCCTCCGTTCTCGAGCTCCTCGATCTGACGTTTAATCTCATATTCTACGACCTTCTCAACCGCTCGGAAGCTGTTGATATTTTTGGTCTCGGTACGCGTACCCAATGCGGCCAACTCCTTGCTGACGCTCACGTTGACATCAAACCGCATGTTTCCATAATACAAATTGGCGTCACTGACATCAGCATACTTCATGCGCAGATACAACTCGCGTGCGTAGGCCTTGGCTTCGGCTGCGGTATGCATATCTGGCTCACTGACGATTTCGAGCAGCGGCGTACCGGCCCGGTTCAAATCGACCAGACTATAGTCGGCGCCAGTGGGATGAGTACTCTTACCGGCATCAGCCTCTAGATGCGCCCGAGTGATACCGATGGTTTTTGCGGTCAGCCTGCCGTCCTGATCTTCGACTTCAATGCCAATCAAGCCTCCCAGTATAATCGGCTCATCGTACTGAGTAATCTGGTATCCGAGCGGCAAGTCAGGATAAAAATAGTGTTTGCGGTCAAACTTGCTGAAACGCTGCGGCTGCGTGCCGAGCGCGAAGGCCGCTCTTGCGGCCAAATGAACCGCTTCGCGGTTCAACACCGGCAGCGCGCCGGGGAGCCCAAAGTCAATATGATTCACGAGCGTGTTCGGTGCCGCGTCGCGAGCATCGTTATTGGCGCCACTGAATAATTTGGTAGCCGTCTTGAGCTGAACATGACACTCAATACCGATCGTAGCCATATAGCCGTTATGTAGCGGTGCGGCACTGGCACTGGCCATGTCGTTCATTTCAAAGCCCCCAGATCTTTGAGCGCTCGTCGAAACCCGATCAGCGCCTCCTTAACGTCACGCTCCTTGAGCTTGTCATATTGTTCATGGACAATCTTATTACGCAGCTTATGCGCGAACCACACCGAGTCGTTATCACCGATCGATCGCTGAGCCGTGACCAGACGCTCGCCCATCGTCTTGCCTTTGAAACGGTTTTTTTTGAGCGCCTCATCAAGCAACTTGTCGGCATCAATAATAGCCAGCGGCCAGGTCGCGGCATCAGCGCATAATTTCTGGAGATCGCGCCAACGCTTGGTGAAATATTCTACATTCGGCTTGCTAAAGCGGCGCCTCGTGAGCCACGCGGCACCAAAAATGAGCCCTACAAGCACCCCCAGCGCCACCACGGCCATGATTAACTGCGTTGTATTCAGATTCAAAATTCCATTTGTGTTCATGAGAATAATCCCTCAGTTCTTTTGGCGATCTCAAGCAGCATGCGATCAGATCGTTGAGC
>JBDHUK010000093.1:0-3321 GCA_039809165.1 Saccharimonadales bacterium (SeqCode)
CAGATAATGGAATCCAAGTACCTCGCGAGTAAAGATCACCGTACCAAAGTCGATAAGCAGGCCAAATCCGGCAACGAAGCCGTAGCGGAACATTTGTGCGAGCGTAGAGCTGTTGCGCAGTAGTTTATTGGGCATCATCGTAATTATACGATCGCAGACCAAATATGTCACTGCCATTTGGAAGGCATGCATAAACTGATATATTTTGCGGTATCTTCTGTTGCTTTGGTGGACTACTACTTTCCAAGAACTATTGCAGCTATGGTCAGCAGTGTATTCTGGGGCCTAATTAGAGTCAGCTTACAGATACTTTCGCAGATCGGCGGCAAGATGCAATCCGGTCAGCGCGAGAACGGTCGATAGTTCCCATACTGTGCCGTTCTCAATCATCTCCGGTACGGCTGTATCAAGGCGATAGGCACCGATGTGCATATTACCCTCATCGAGATCCGGATATGCCAGCTGCGGCTGAAATTCGCCGTCCTTGAGACGGGCATAAAACAGATTGAAAGGCTGGCGATTAACGCTGACCGACGAACCAAGTGTCGGGAAGAGGCGGCGTACACGATCCGGAGTTAGGCCAACTATACCAGCTTCTTCAGCACCTTCACGAAGGGCGGCCTCTTCAAGGCTCTCGCTCGGGTTCGCTCCTCCTGACAATACTTCACGACTCCAACGGCCAATCCGGCCTGCCTGGGCGGCTTCGTCAAGACTCATACCCATATCTTCGTCTTGGGGGCGAAGGTGAGGGTAGCGCATCTGATCTACTAGGATGGCGTAGGCGTGTCCACTCACAATATCGATCGGCAGGAGTGATACACCCGGGGCCATCTCGTTGACCACCTGATATCCGGTACTACCATTTGCACGTTCGACGACGTGTACTTTCGTGCGTACGTATTTGGCTGCACCCTCGGGGGCTACGGTTGTCTTGAGATCTACTATGTCAATTAGAGAAGAAGCTTGATCATAATCAGGGAGATCTTGGGGAATATCATGATAGTAAGGGGGGAGCTGACCTAGCATGTTCATTATGGATATGATTATAGCCGGTATTGGTTTAAATGTCAACCCCCACGTCTTAGAATTCTAGGCTTATGAGGCCTAAGATTATCAGGCATTATATCCATTGGGATTGAGTGACTGCCAATGCCAAGCGTCTTCACATGCGTCTTCGATTGTACGTTCCGCTTTCCATCCAAGCTCACGATGTGCTTTGCTGGCATTCGCATAGCATTCGGCGACGTCACCTGGTCGCCGATCGACAATTTCGTACGAAATGCGTTTGCCACTTGCTTGCTCAAAAGCCTGGATGAGTTCAAGAACTGATACGCCGTAACCAGTTCCGAGGTTGTAAACGGCGACCTGCCCCACTTTGGGTACATGAGCTAGGGCTTGTGCGTGGCCTCGTGCTAAATCGACAACGTGAACATAGTCTCGGACTCCGGTGCCGTCACGTGTCTCGTAGTCACTTCCAAAGACTTTAAGTTTTTGTAATTTGCCAATCGCAACCATTGAAATGTACGGGAGTAAATTGTTGGGGAGGCCGTTCGGATCTTCTCCGATCATGCCGCTACTGTGGGCGCCTATGGGATTGAAGTATCGTAGGATGGTGATTTCCCAAGAGTGGTCTGTTTGTGCAAGATCAACAAGAATCTGTTCAATGATTGCCTTTGTTTGACCGTAGGGGTTGGAAATGGCGCCTCGAGGACTATTTTCATCGAGTGGCAATTCCTGAGGCACGCCGTAAACAGTCGCCGATGAACTGAACACGAGCTTGCGCACGCCGGACTTTGCCATGGCTTCACAGAGGGCGATCGTGCACGCAATGTTGTTATAGTAGTAAAGCAGGGGTGAATCGACGGATTCGCTGACTGACTTTAGGCCGGCAAAGTGTGTGACTGCATCTATTTTGTGTTTTTCAAATATTTCCAGAAGTTTATCGCGGTTCGTGCAATCAACCTTATAAAATGATATTTTCTTGCCGGTTATTTTTTCCACGCGCTTTATAGCTGCTTCATGGCTATTCACGAGATTGTCTATGACAACAACTTCATGACCGTCATTCAGTAATTCTATTGCAGTGTGCGAGCCGATATAGCCAGCCCCTCCAGTCATAAGTATTCGCATATATTACAGTATATCAGTTAATGGTATCACTCGGCCTTGTAACTTTGGCAACGTTATTAGTCGGTGTGCCGCTCGGCTTACGGTATAATGACACTGAGATGACGGACGAAGATGTACAGAAAACGGCGCGGCTACTCCGGCAACTGGCGCCCGGCTTTCTGCCCTACCCTATATTTGAGCAGGTTGCTCGCCTGGTCGCATTGCCGATAGTGGAGTTTATACCGCTTCGCCGTTCGGTAACGGGCGATGTGGAAGTGCTGTTGATTGAACGTGGGAATGATGACCCACTCTGGCCGGGTACACTACACACTCCGGGCACTGTGGTGCGAGCTACGGACGTACACAAGGGCCGTCAAGATGGGTGGGCGGTGTTTGCGCGTATATTGCATGATGAGCTGCATGATACGCCAGTCGGCGAGCCTCACTATGTAGGCTCGATGTTTCACGATAGTAGGCGTGGCGCCGAACAGGCCCAGCTCTACTGGGTGGAAGTAAAGGGTGAGCCTCGGGTGGGAGAGTTTTATAATGCCGAATCATTGCCCGAAACGCTCATGGCATCGCAGGTCGATTTTATTAGGCAGGCCGTCGAGGATTTTAAGCGGCACGTTCTTTGAGGGCAGTAACAATATCGCTTATCTCAATTGGCAGTATTCTTCGAAAGTCAGCTCACTACGGATGGCCTCGAGTAAATTATAACGGTCATCGCGCCACGCTTCTTTCACTGCCTGACTTTTTAGCCATACTTTCGTCACTTCCATACTGCGAGATTTTGATTTTTCCTTCTTGGAGGAGTTTAGTTTTTTAATTCCCTTATCAAAGAAGGAAGGTAATTTGCCGCAAATTACTTTTACATCGGTTTCGGTAATAGGGTCAATGTTGTTCAGCGGTCCGATCAGAGACACGACTTCGCTAGGCGTTAAACTCTGATGCCAGTGCGTAAGCTCGGTTGCAAGTGTGCGAAGGATGACTGCTGCGACTTCGGTGATGCGTTCAGGCGTATACTCGTTTTCGGCCTGTTTTAACGGCCTGGCTTCGGGCTTCGACCGTGTTTGAGTGGCAGTTCGGCCCAGAAAGCGACGGCGACGGCGAACGGATGGGTCCAGTACGAACCCTTTGCCGTCCTCGAATTTTCCAATTAAATGCATGCCGTAAATTTTAGCCAGGAGTGTTTCGGCGTTCTCTGGTGTAATC
>JBDHUK010000094.1:0-3235 GCA_039809165.1 Saccharimonadales bacterium (SeqCode)
GCGTGTCATGATAATGCCAAGCAGCACGATACTCAGCACGACCAGGTCAAGACTCTTGTGATGCAGGACGAAGTTTTCGCCCTTTACGACCAAGCGGTGCCAGGCTCTGGCGTGCCGGGTAATGAAGATCAGGCCGGCTGACATCGAAACCAGGATGAGTGCGGCAAGGCTCCAGGGTGCGCGGCCGGCCGACAGGAGTTCGATGCGTGAGACAACACGTGGCGCGTTTGCGGAGGCGAATGTGCCGACGGTACCGCCGTTCAGGCCGGCCGCGCCGGGTTGGGCTTGTGGGGCGGCGTAAAACGCCACTACGATGGTGCTCGGACCTTTGCCGAGGTAATTTTGAGAGGTCGCAATGCCAAAGCCTACCTGAGTGTAATTCTTGCTCAGTGTGTTGGCGCGATGCTCGGCGCTATTCATCCAGCCGGAAATGACACTGTTCGAGTCCCTGAAGCCGTAGGCGAGATTCTCACCGGCAATCTGGTAGGCATAGCCACTTCGTTCGACGAAATGCCATGGTGAGGCGCCGTCAGGAGTATCGTGAGACCAATAGTCACGGTCCACCATGTCATTGGCTTTTGCCTGCGCGGCCGCGTCGAGCCGGTCGTCGATAGTAAGCCCGGTGATACCGTGAGTGCTACGCTGGACATTGGTGGCGGTCAGCAGCTGGCCACTGCTGATGGCCGAAGTCGCTCCCAGAACTTTTGATTGTGACGACCAGAGCAGGTTGAGACCTAATGCTACAAGAACAAGCAATAGCAGTGGTAAATATGGATGATATGGCTTGAGATAGTGCTGATCGCGTTTATGGTGTTGGCCTCGCGACCGTCTGCGGTGAATTGTTTGTTTGTGAGGAGCGGTGAGTGCCATAGCGTGCCGGTGTTTAGATGTCTATCTTTACTGTCTCCTTATATTATACCATAAGCGTCAAGAGGGGCGCGACGGGAAACGGCAGTGGTAGAGAGCGATAGCACAGGAGCTCGCAACATTGAACGACTCTTTGGTGCCGGACATCGGGATTTCAAGAATGATATCGCAGGCCTGGAGAACCTCGGACTCGACACCTTCGACCTCGCGGCCAGCAATGAGGGCTAGCTTATCGGGCGGCACAAAATCGGGCAGGGATATACTGTCCGGTGATTGCTCAAGGGCGGCGATGTGCCACCCTTCTTGACGAAGGACCCGGAGTGTCGCAAGTAGGTTGCCGGTGTGTTGCCACTGGACGGTATGCTCGGCTCCAAGGGCGGTTTTGTGAATCTGTTTGTCAATTTTGGCGGCCAGATGGGGCATACGAGGGTCGTTTGTGGGAATGTGAGGATAAGGGGTGTAGCCGCTCAAGATCACCTGTTCGACACCAAATCCATCGGCGGTACGGAGCAGTGAGCCGACATTATGACAGCTGCGCAGATTGTGGGCAATGAGAATAACTTTCGTCACAGTGTATCTATTAGTGTATATCATCTGGTTTGCTGTCGACGATTTCGACTCAAGTTTTTAAGAAAATTTGTGATGAGTAGTCCAGCGCCCAAATGCAAGGTGAGAAATTGAGTAGCAGACTACTCAACCGGAAAATCGTAAAAAAAGTCCAGGCACTGCCCATCCCGGGCTGCTCGAAAGCTGGGGTGAAAGTTCATGGGGTGTGGTCAGGCGCAAGCAAAAGCGTTATACTGTAGTTAACTATGGCTCAAGATGCTCGGAGACTGGACGAAGAAGCTACGGCACGTCGTGCCCGTATACTCGGGCTTGATTATTTCGATACCTCGACGATGCCGAATAAACCGATCTATAAAGATCTCATGCCGTTCAGCGATATTCAGACGCACCGGATCGTACCAATCCAAATGGATGAGTACAACATCTTCTTTGGTATTACCACTACCACTTCCCAGCAAACGATGAATGTCGCCAAACAGCATTTTAATAACCAGCGTGTAACATTCGCGATTATTTCCGAGACGGGTTTTAACGAATATCTACGACTTTATAATCCACCCAAAAAGATCGAATATGATGATGTGATGATTGGTAGTACGACCGATGCGTCGCTTGTGGAACGTGTATCGGCGACCATGGATAAAGTGTTGTCCGATGATATTTTTGCGTATCTGGTGCAGCAGGCCTACCGGCTTGCAGCGTCGGACATTCACCTCGAAACTCAACGTGAAAATGTCCGTATCCGGTTCCGGGTAGACGGCGTGCTGCATCCGGTAGCATTCGTGAGTCATGATAAGTACAAGCTGTTAGTGTCGACAATTGCCGTCGAGGCAAATGTATCAACACAGTCGCCCGATCCGCAGAGCGGCCACATCAACAATACTTTCAAATTGGCGACCGGTGAAGAAGTGACCGTTAACCTGCGCGTGGAAACGGTGCCTACTATTTATGGTCAGGATGTGGTGATGCGGTTATTTAACCTCAAGCTTGAACTACTGAGCTTGGATAATCTCGGACTGTCGGAACGAGAGCGTGTCGTGGTCGATGACGTGATAGCTCATCCAACTGGCATGGTTCTGGTGGTTGGTCCGACCGGTTCGGGTAAAACAACAACTCTATACTCGCTGATTACGACCCTCAATTCTGAGGAGCGTAAGATTATTACACTTGAGGACCCGGTTGAATATTTTTTGCCGGGGGTGACCCAGATTCCGGTACAGGGCGATAGTCATTCCTCGGGTTTCGGCGACAAACTACGTGCGGTGCTGCGCCTGGACCCTGACACGATAATGGTGGGCGAGATCCGCGATCAGGATACGGCGCGTACCGCTTTGCAGGCAGCGCTAACTGGCCATTTGGTGCTCAGCACATTTCACGCTGGTTCGGCGGCGGCGGCGCTCTCACGGCTGCTGGATTACATCGGTGTTAACCCACTGTTTGCGTCGGCTATCCATCTTATTATGGCGCAGCGCTTGGTCCGCCGTCTGGACGATGCCACCAAGGTTGGCTACAAGCCCGATGAGGCTCTCAAAAAACAACTCTACGCCATTCTCGAAACATTGCCCAAAGGAGTAGAATGGCCCAATCTTGACGAAGTAACTCTGTATAAACCGGGATCGTCGCCTGAGCATCCATTCGGCTATACAGGGCAATTTCCGCTTCGCGAGCAGCTTCAGATGACTCACGGTGTCCAGCAGTTGCTGCGTCTCCCACCCGGTCAGGTAACGACCGATATGCTCGAACAAAAAGCCATTGAAGACGGCATGTTGACGATGTTACAGGACGGAGTACTCAAGGCACT
>JBDHUK010000095.1:0-3085 GCA_039809165.1 Saccharimonadales bacterium (SeqCode)
GCTGCACATTGATCGAGTGCTCGGGCGTGAACCGATGGCTGGATCCGTCGAGATGCGACTTGAAGGTCACGCCCTCATCATCCACAAACGCCCGGCGCTCACGGGCAGGCGCGATCACATCACCTGCTTCAACCTCGCCAGCTTCCATGGCCAGAACTTTTTTGAAGCCGCTCCCCAGACTGAGCACTTGGAATCCACCGGAATCGGTGAATGTCGGCCCCGGCCAGTTCATGAACCTGCTCAGGCCCCCAGCTTGCTCTATGACTTTGTGGCCGGGCTGTAAATAGAGGTGATACGCATTTGCTAACACCGCCTGGCCGCGTACGGCCGTCACTTGTTCCGGTGTTAATGCCTTAACGGTTGCCTTGGTGCCTACCACAATGAAGGCCGGCGTTTCGATTCGACCATGCGGCGTCGCAATGACTCCGGCACGTGCGAGTGTACCGTCACCTAACTCGTGGGTAATAGTAAAGGAGAAATCACCTTGCATGGTTTCAGTAAGATTCCGCGCCGGCAAAACTTTTACCTAATGCCACTGGATCAACCGACAGCTTGTTGTAGCCATCATGACAGCCTGGGTGAGTAAATGCATACACTTGTAGCGTTCGGCCATCAGCCAGCTTGATAGAAGCGACATTTTTCTCATGAGGATTGTACGGATTAGACGTACTCTCAAACTTCAAGCGGACCGGTGAAGCGCAGCTGATCCGCCCGTCAGCCGTCGCCAAATGAACCGGAAGGCCAGCGACCGAGATATCGACATCCTGCGTATAGCCTACCGCATCGGTATAGGTATCACGAGCGGTATACGTCATGTCTTTATTTGTGTAACTTCGGGGAATCCGGAACGCGAGTTTATCAAACACAACCCATTTACCGTCCTCCGACCAGCGGACATGATTTTGATCAGATGCCAAGGACACCTGTTGCCCGGCTATTTGATTAAGGCGAGTACTAAGATCGTCCACACGCCACGCCAGATAGCCGACACAAAATACCAGCACCACCAGTATAACGACAAGCAATGATTGCCAGATGTATTTCGTAGGAAGTTTGCAGAAAAATTTGTTCATAATACTCCGATTATACACCCACGCGAGAGCCGGCAGGGTTATACTACAAGCATGTCACTTCATGAGGCGCGAACTGCCCTTGCCGCCGCAGCCGACCCCACAAAAGCCGCATTCTTTCCGCGCTTCTTCAAATCCGGTGTAGGCGAATATGGCGAAGGTGACCATTTTCTTGGCGTCACCGTACCTAATGTTCGTCTCGTTGCGCGCAATTTTCCTACTTTATCATTGTCATATTTACATCAATTGCTAGAGAGCGAGTGGCATGAAGAGCGCCTGCTTGCATTGATAATTTTGGTCCTTCAGTATGCTAGGCCCTTCTCTGGCGGCGCCTCACGGTCCGAAATATACGGATTCTACCTGGAACACACCACACGAATAAACAATTGGGATTTGGTCGATGTAAGTTGCCGCGACATTATCGGATGGCATATATATGACCATCCCGAACTACAGGATTGCCTCGACGAACTGACCGCATCCAATCTGCTCTGGGATCGTCGCATCGCCATGGTCAGCACCTTCTACTTTTTAATGCATCAGGACCCCGAGCCGACACTGCGAATCGCCGCTCAGCTGCTTCTGGATCGCCACGACCTCATCCAAAAAGCAGTCGGTTGGATGCTGCGTGAGCTTGGTAAACGCGTCGACGAGCAACTGCTTGTGGACTTTTTGCGCCAATACTACGATCAGATGGGCCGCACCACCCTCCGGTACGCCATTGAACGATTTGCGCCCAGTACACGGGCGTGCTATTTGCGCGGCCATTTTTAGATAGCTTGGAGGCTGTGCTCAAAACGCGGAATCTCATCCTCCAGAACATCATCAAATAGCCGCTCACAGTCCTCGGTTTTCCAAACATAATTGCGCTGATACACCGGTATATCAAAAGTACGCTTGGTGGAGCTGAGTAGTTCGGTGATAGGTCCTGGCTGGGTAACTTTCATATATCGATGAACTCCGACTTGATGGGATTATAATGGCTATTGGTTTATTTTACATTGATCGAGTTATATCGTTCCATATAATGCCGCTACCTCGGCAGCCGACATCTGTTTTATAACGTAGTTATCTTCAGAGATCGAAACGTGCGAGCCGGGTTTTATGTTAATAGGTTCACGCACGTCCTATCCCGTGCTTTGCGCAGTAATCATGCAAGGCACGAAGATTCCATGGAGCCCTGAGTTTGCCGAGCCGGTTAATATCTTCGACCTCTTGCAGGCCCAGCCAGACAGCGTTCATAATCTCATCGGATTCTACTTGCAGCCTTCCGCCGACAATTCGAGCTTCGTACGCATGTTTTATTGATGCCCGGGCTTCATGATGATATATACCGATCTCAGCTATCAACTCCACATCATAGCCGGTTTCCTCTTTTGCCTCCCGAATTGCTGCCGCCTCAAGTGACTCGCCTTTGTCAACATGTCCGGCAGGCAAATTCCAGAGACCGCGCGCCCGTGATTGTTTTTCTTGAATCATCAGAAATTTTCCGTCTTTGTATATAACACATCCTACCACTGCTCGTGCGTGCTCAATGGAATCTTCCCATTTTGTATTTACATTCTCATCTTTCATTTGATTATAGTAGCAGATTATGACGCGTTGTATAGCGACGCGTTCGGCCGAGTCCAAAACCAATTTATCTTTCCGGAGTTTCCGGCATGTGCAACGGATGCCACATAAAACGATTCATTGGCCGGGCACGCTCATACGCAGTTCCGGCACGCGACGCTACCCATGTATGATCGATGTTGTTTATATTACTACGACCCAAATCAAATCCCTTTATTAAGGTTGGCAAAATACATCTCCGAAGCGTGGCGCGCAGGCTTTGTCCGTCTTTCCATGGTTGTTCATATTATCACATTTTCAGCGAATCAACAGTAATTCACCCGTTTACTATGCGAAAGTAATAATTTTTACAGCACACATATTCATCATTTCAAGTAAAATAAGCTGATGGACATAAGCAATATCACGACCTATCAGACCGGCGTTGCCCTGTCCTCGGCTTA
>JBDHUK010000096.1:0-2992 GCA_039809165.1 Saccharimonadales bacterium (SeqCode)
AATTATTATAATTGGGCTGGCCGCTGGCGGAATCCACCTGAGCCGAATAATGACCTGGGGTGGTATATGGAGCCGCGTGCTATCGAAGATATGTTGGTTGACGTTCATGAACGCTATGGTCGTCCGATTTATATAACCGAGAACGGTCTGGCAGATGCTCATGACCAGTACCGCGAATGGTGGCTCAAGGAAACGATTGCCGGAATGCAGGGTGCTCTAGCCCAAGGCGTGGACCTCCGGGGTTATATGCACTGGTCGCTACTCGATAACTTTGAATGGGCATTCGGGTGGTTGGCTGAGTTTGGCCTGGTGCACGTCGATCGGGCCACCATGAAGCGAACCATTCGGCCGAGTGCCAAATGGTTCGCCGAAGAGATCAAGCGCTTACGACTCATTAAATAAACAGCCGGTCCAGGGTATAATATCCTCTAGATGACTGATGAATCACCCTCGTTCTTCCGCAAACATTGGAAAGTGATGGTTAACGTCGTCACGCTCACGGCACTGGCGGTGCTGGTGTTTGCTATTCGTGACCAGATTGTTGAAACATTCACGAATCTTCACAATGTCAACCTCTGGATTCTGCTGCTCATGATCCCGATTGAATTTTTGAATTACCACTCGCAGGTTCGGTTGTATCAACGATTATTCGCAATCGTAGGAAATAAGTTATCGTATTGGTTTTTGTTTCGGGCATCATTGGAGCTTAATTTCGTAAATCACGTGTTTCCGAGTGGGGGAGTGACGGGAATTTCATACTTTGGGCTGCGCATGAAAAACGGCGACAAGCTGACGGCGAGCAAGGCGACGTTAGTGCATTTCATGAAGCTGGTACTGATTATTATCACGTTTGAGATAATCTTGGTATTTGGACTGGTCGCGCTGGCGGTAGCCGGCAAGGCGAGCGGTATTGTCCTGATGGCAGTAGGTTCGCTGGCGACGCTGCTGGTCCTGGGTACTGCCGCTTTTGCCTATATCGCAGGCAGTAAGCGGCGCATTACTGTGTTTTTTGTGGCAGTCACCAAATTTGTAAACTGGCTTATCCACTTGGTGCGCCGGGGCCACCCCGAAACTATCAATATCGCCAAGGCACGCGACGCCTTTGATGATGCTCATGACAACTATGTTATGTTCCGCAAACACCTCCCGGAGCTCAAAGTTCCGGCACTATACGCATTGCTGACGAGTATTACCGAGCTGGCTGCGCTCTATATCGTATATATTGCGTTCGGTGAATTCGTAAATATCGGGGCGGTAATCTTGGCGTATGCGGTGGCGAATTTTGCCGGGCTTGTTTCGGTGTTGCCGGGTGGCGTCGGTATCTACGAAGCCTTGATGACTGCCGTACTGGCGGCCGGTGGCGTGCCGGCCGCCCTGAGCCTGCCGGTCACTGTCATGTATCGTGTGCTCAATACGGTAATTCAAATTCCACCAGGTTATTACTTTTATCATAAGGCGTTACAGGGGAATGGTGGTATCCCATGATCGGCTACGATGGTGTTATTGGTATGGACGTCAAAGTTTCGGTTAGCGATTTTATTGATTTGCTCAACGAAACCTATGAACTCGGTTTTCCCTCGATTGTTGTTGCCGGGGAGCTGGCGAACTTACGGATTAGCCGGGGACAATGGGTGCACTTTGATCTCAAGGATGAATCGTCGAGCCTGCCATGCTTCGGAGTGACCAGACAGCTGCCCGGGCCGCTTGAGGACGGTATGTTACTGGAAGTCCGCGGCATGCCGCGAATGCATAATCAGTATGGGTTTAGTTTTTCGGTGCAACGACTCAAAGTGGCCGGCGAGGGCTCGCTGCGCCGGGCGGCCGAATTACTCCGAGCCAAGCTGCGTGCCGAAGGTCTTTTTGACGAGGCACGCAAGCGAGTGTTGCCGTATCCGCCCCGGCGCATCGGACTGATCACGTCGGTCCAGTCGGCCGCATATGCCGATTTTGTGAAAATCCTGGGGGCACGTTGGGGCGGTCTGGGCATCGATGTAGCCGACGTCCAGGTACAGGGCGAGACCGCAGAGGCCCAAATTGTCGCGGCGATTCAGAGGTTCGATGTATTGGCTGCGCCGCCGCAGGTACTGGTGATGATTCGGGGTGGCGGCAGTCCGGACGATTTGGCAGTATTCAGCTCGGAGGCTGTAACACGCGCGGTGGCAGCCAGCCAGGTGCCGACGCTGGTTGGTATCGGCCATGAGATCGATGTCAGCCTGGCCGAGCTGGCGGCGGATGTCCGCGCTAGTACACCCAGTAATGCAGCCGAGCTGCTGGTGCCGGATAGGCGGCAGGTGTTAGAGCATTTGTGGGGGCAAACGACATATCTGGGCCAATTGGTCGGTGACGTGTTGGACTCCACGCATGATAGCGTGGACGCGGCGCGTGACCGCCTTGTCGAGGCGGTCACGCGCCAGCTTGAGTCCGCCGGAGAGGGCTTGCGGTCTAGGATTCAGCTGCTCGCGGCCCTCAACCCAGAAGCCATACTGGCTCGTGGTTATGCGATCGTGAGGGGCGACCGGCAGGCCGGCGGCCGGATCGAGATCGAGCTGTCGCACTCAGTGCTTGAGGCTCGGATTGATGAAATACGCAACCGGAAGCATTCGGCAGGGCCAATGTACAAAGGATTCAAAGAGGAGAAGCTATGACGGTCAAAGGGAATGATGAGACGGAATCGAAGTCATTTCGGGAATTACAGGATGAGGTCGACGCTCTAATTGCAAAACTTGAGGATGGCGAACTATCCCCGGATGAGGCGGTTTCGTGTTATGAGCAGGCAACTGCGGTTATCGGGCAGCTTACTCGGCAGCTCAAACGAGCCGAGAATACCATACGGAGCTTGCAGGATGAGGAACCGGCAGAGACGAAGGAAATGGCGTGACAGAAGTTCTGTTATTGATTGTTATTGGCCTTGTCTTTTGCTTTGGATTCGTGGTGCTATTCGGAGCGCCTTATGTTCCAACCCTGACCAAACAGGTTGATACGGCGCTTGACC
>JBDHUK010000097.1:0-2942 GCA_039809165.1 Saccharimonadales bacterium (SeqCode)
AAGAGTTTGCAGAGAAGGCTGGGACGTGGCGAGGAGCAGAGAACGGCCGCATTACAGTTGATTCGCACACTGCCAGGGCTGTTGTTCGCGCCGGTAGTTACTTGTATGTCATCAGTCATACGAGCCGGCTAGTAAAAAATATCTTTGGCCGCAGCGACCCTCATGCCAATGGCAAGACAGATAAGATCGCCATTTCGGGCCTGTCACAACTCCCCGATGCTTACTGGGCGAATCTTGGGCTCAAACGCCCAGTCCTTTAGCTAATACTGTGTCGTGCCTGTCGTCGTATAGGTCGCTACACATTTAAGCTGATCACCGCTACGGCTTATATACATCGGGTAGAGACGGGAGAGGCCTCGCTTGATGATTATATCGGCGGTATATGCTGGGAGTATCGGGCTGACCAGCTTCACCGGTGATGACTACAACACAATCACGTCGGCCGTGCCTAGTGGGGCAGTGGTCTACCACAAATATGGGCAGTTGTGGGGCAATTTGTATGACACTGCCATCATCGAGTATCGGGGCCGTCATCTCGTGCTTGTTGTGTACACCAAGAGCAGTACTGCCGACGCGTCTTACAATTCGCAGCAGGTACGGCTGATTACTCAGATTGCTACCGCGGTTACCGAAAATATGAGTAATCTCTGATGCATGCTGAAACTCTTGCCAGCCTTGTTTGACGACTTCTCCGTGAACTGTTAGATTATCCGTTATGATGCGTGACAGGGAACTGACACTTGATGAACTCAGGAGTGAGCAACGCGCCGTACAGTCGGATACGATTAATTTTATAACCAGGACTTCTTTTTTGACATTCCAGGCAGTCGGCGGCCCAATGATATCGCTGATATGCTTGGTCCCCGAACGTTGCGCTATGGTGTAACACTGCAAGCGATTGTCGGAGCTATGGCGGCAAATCAAACTGACGAGTCACCGCTTCGGGTGGCCGATATGGGGGCCGGATACGGGCTTGCGTTGCGACAGCTGCACTGGTACTTACCGAGTGCTCAGCGAGTCGAGACATATGCTGTCGACCTGTTCGAGCGGCGAGTGCGCGGATTGGCACGCTGGATGCGATCGATCGTCACGGAAGAAACCCCTGGAGCACTCGATGATGCATATCAGCCGCAGTTTATAAGGCAGGATGTTACGAATGTACAGCTGCCGGTCCCGGCGGATTTGATTGTTTCGGAACAAGTCGTGCAATATCTGGATAATCCACTTGGCGCGCTCGCCAACTGGTACAATCAATTGGCTCCGAATGGGGCAATGATAGTTTCGAGCGACCATATGTGGCCGCAAGCCCTGGCCGTGAGCGAACAACAGGGATTAAACAACCCGGTTGAGAGTATGCTGGCCAAACTGCGTAGTCGAGGTGATGCTATCGCGACGGCCGATAAACATGCTTTGACGCGTCCTCGCAAGTTCGGTATGAGCGGCTGCTTTACGGCTTTAGCGATTCGGCGTCGAAGCCCTGTACGGCTCGCCCTGAATGCTGAAGTGTCCTCTGTTGCGGCTGATGAGAATGGATTCAAAACGATCAAGTATCGTATGCAGGCACCCGACCGGCCTTTGTGGGACTATGGGGTCGGCGGCACGCGATAAATCCGACATGACCGTGTTGAATTTTTTACATTCCCTCCTGATGTCCCATGGCATACTAAAAGTACGGTAATCACAAGGAGGGTCTACATGGTCAAGTACGGCGAATTCTTTGAGGACGAAGCTCCCACGAGCACGCATGTGCGGCGGCGTGAGCGCAAATTCCGGTATCACAAGTTATCTCGTGGTATGGGTGTGCAACGGTATCAGCGAACGCATCCCGACCATCCGATGCAACCTGCCAAGACCAAATGACCGCAGTGCTATACTGTAGATAATGAATCTACGGTGGTCGCGGATCGTGTCAAGAATACGGCCTTATATCTGGCTGGTATTTCCGGTGGGTATTTTGTTGGTTTCCGTGGTGGTGGCGATCGTAATTATCCGGCATGATCGTGCGGTTGATGTGGAGAGTGCTTCAAATGTGATCGTTGATTGTAGTGGGGCGCGCTCATCGGACTTTGCCTGCTGGCAGTCGCGGTATCAGGCTATGGTGGCTCGGAAGTCGCCTGAAGCGGCGTTTGTTGATTTCAAGGAAAATTACAAGACCAATCCGTATATTACATCCAACTGCCACCAAATCGGACATGTCATCGGCCGGGCGGCGGCGCTCAAGTATGCCACACTGTCAGAGACGTATAAGCATGGGGATGATTTCTGTTGGTCGGGATACTATCATGGTGCCACGGAAACGGTCGCTAAGAAAATTGGCAAGGATAAACTACTGTCAAAAATTACCACGGTATGCCAGGATTTTTATAAAGCCGGCAAATACAGCTTCGATCATTATAATTGCGTCCACGGCATGGGGCACGGTGTAATGGCTGTCGAGAATGGTGAGCTGTTCACAGCACTCAAGTTATGTGATGGCTACACTGATAACTGGGAACGGCAATCCTGTTACGGTGGGGTATTTATGGAAAATGTCATGAATGAGATCAATCCAGGTAAGCGCAGCTCATACCTCAAACAAGATGATCCGTTGTATCCGTGTACTGCCTCGAAGATCGATACAAGGAACAATGTTATCTCATGCAGACCTCGCACGCACTGATTGTCGTGAACCAGGATTATGCGAGAGTTTTTGAGTTGTGTTCGACGGTAGCCGCTCCCTACGATGCGACCTGTTATCAAAGCCTGGGCCGGGATGTTTCGGGGCAATCCTCCAGTAACCAGGCTCGTACTATTGAGCTTTGCATGACTGGGCCGACTGAAGATGCCAGATGGAATTGCTTTGTGGGTGCGGTCAAGGATTTTATATCGTACTATCATGACGACGACCAGGGGCTGGCGATGTGCGCGGCGATTCCAGATACCGGGCTGTCGGAAGGTTGTAA
>JBDHUK010000098.1:0-2878 GCA_039809165.1 Saccharimonadales bacterium (SeqCode)
TCAAGTATACTCCTTTATTTGAGGTTTGGGAAGTAGATTGAAAATTTGGAGCCTTTGCCGAGTTCGCTACGGGTTGTGATTTCGGCGTGTAATAATCGGGCTAACTTCATCGTTACGTATAGTCCGAGGCCCGTGCCACCAGTGTTGCGTGTTTCGTAGTTCTCGGCCCGGAAGAACTTGTCGTAGATTTTTTCTTGGTCGGCGCGGCTAATCCCAATACCGGTATCTTCGATCCAGACCAACACACCCTTGTTATGTGGTTTAGCGCCGATGGTCACGTGACCCTTTTCGGTGTACTTGATAGCGTTGGTAATGAAGTTTTGGAGGATTTCGCGAACATATAGCTTGCCGGATGCGAGTAATTCCAGACTACGACTCAGATCGGTGTAGACGCGAAGTTTTTTGGCTTCGGCCTCCGGACGGTAGGTAGCTGCGAGTTCGGACAGTAATCCATGGATATTGATCGATTCGATATCGACCGTCAGGGCGTCTCGTTCGGCTCGCGAAAGAGTGGATAAATCGTTAATCATTTCGGCCAAGAACAAGGTTTGGCGATGGGCTTCGTCAAGAGCTTTTTGAACATCGGGATTGGCGTGTTCATGGGCGCTGATGTATTTGGCATTGCTGATATTCCCTTCGGCGATGGCGATTGGGGTGCGGAGCTCGTGACTAATAACACTAATAAATTCATCGCGCTCTTCTTCGAGCGATTTTTCGTGGCTGATATCGCGAAGAACGACCACGTAACTGCCGGTGTTGGAGGATTTGCCGTAACCGACATGCACCGGCGCGATACTCAGATAGACATTGGCGGTGCTGCTGTCGGTGTATTTGAGCTTGTAATCCCGGCTCACATAGGCTGTCTTGATACTACGGATCAGTTCGACGATATCGACTGCTTGATTATTTTCGTCGACGAGTTCACAGAAAGAGTCGAGTGATTTGCCTTGAATGCTGCTATTAACGTCGAGAATATTCAGTGCGGCACCATTATACAGATCAACCTTGGCGTGCTCGTCTACAGCCAGGACGGCGTCTACCATGCTGTTGATAAGACTGAGGAGCCGTTCGTGTTCAAATGTGGCCGTTGTGGCGCTATCCATAAGCGCATTATCGCATAGATGTGCGAGGTCTCAAACAGACTCCGGAGCGATCGGTTCAAGCACTGGTTGATGCTGCTTGACCTGTTTGCGCAGACTCTTGGGATTACGCACGTGCCGGGCGAATTCAGCCCAAAATTCCGGGCCATGGCTCATATGTTTGGTGTGCACCAGCTCGTGCACCAGTACGTAGTCGATGAGTTCCCAGGGCAGCTGCATCAGGAATAAGTTAAGCACTATGTCGCGGTTGTTGTCGCAGCTACCCCATCTGCCCTTGAGCTGTTTCACGGAGACACTGCCAAAATTGAAACCGAACTGCTGCGCCAAGCGGCGCAGCCGGCCGGGGAGTAATTCCTCGGCCTGGCTGCGCAATGCCCGGATGGCGGCGCGGCTGGCGGCTTGCTGGACCGTGGGATGCGAGATGGCCATGCCATGAGGGCGAGTAACGTGTATCCGGCCGCCGGCCAGCCGCGCTCTCGGTGTGTCCACGGCACCGGTTTCAAATGACAGGACATGTGACTTGCCGACTCGGTAGCCTTGCCCGAGTACTGTTGGTGGTTTTGGGCGATGCAGTGTAATCCATCCCTGTTTTGATCGGGCAAAATCAACGCCGGCACTGTACGGCGTCCACCGGGGAATGGTTACGCGAACTTCGCCTTTGGGGGTGATGCTCAGACGCAGGCTTCGGGAACTGGCATGTTTAGCCACCCGGACGGTACCGATGTTTTCAACTTCAAAGTATTTGATTGATGATGCAGACATACTCTATATATAGCGTAGCATAAGCTTAAAGGCACTACAGGTAGCGTCCTTGGTATGAAAGGTCGATGAGATGGGCTAAACTAACGAATGAGGATATTACGGCGAGACAGATCGACGCGCCCACCGATCATGTTCTGTCCGGGACTCGGAATGAGATTGACCAGGCCAGGCTTGGCGACTTGTGATTGAGCTTCTTGAGAAGAGATGAGATTGAGTTCGTGCAGGCGCTTGACGACGGCGCTCATTTGCGTTTTGAATACGTGTTTGCCGCTCACGACGATGTAATCCTCGGCTACAGTGGGGTTTTGCATGCCGCTGGCAATGTGCTCGAACGTGGAGGCATCCATGGGGGCGGCAAATTTGTCGTCGCTGCGACGCCGGTCGCGTTTGGTGGTGCGCAGGAAGGCACTGTCGGGGTCTATCTGGAACCAAATGAGCAATGGTTGAGCTCGTGCTTTGCGCGCCATTTCCCGGACGCCGAGCCGTTGGCTGGCGCGGAGAGCGTTCGTATCGTATACGACACTTACGCCAGCCGCCAAAAACTCGACAGTCATGTAATCCATGAGCTGAGCTACAACTTCATTTTCCTGTTTATCGTAACGGGGTTCTTCGAACAATTCAAAGCGGATACGGTCATCCTGGACGTGCGCTGCCTGAAACCGCTCGCAAAACTGCCGGGCGAAGTATGTCTTGCCGGACCCCGGATAACCATACAGCTGTAAAAGTAGTGGTTTTACTGGTGTTATTTTTCCCATAGCTATGTTTGTTTATAGCAGATTTTAACTCTTTTGAACAGTCCGGTATTGTTGTATACTGAGTCGGTCGGACATAGGGGTATAGTACAACGGTTAGTATAAAGGTCTCCAAAACCTTAGATCGTGGTTCGATTCCACGTACCCCTGCCAAACTAAAATCTCGACTATATTGTCGAGATTTTAGTTTGGCACAGCTATACGACCACGCTCGAACCCATTTCCAGCAAAATGTGTAGCTACGCCGCCTAGCACGGCAAGCCG
>JBDHUK010000099.1:0-2817 GCA_039809165.1 Saccharimonadales bacterium (SeqCode)
TTGCTCTTGCGATCGGCCTGGTTCTGGCGACCGCGCTCACTATGATCTTCGGTGAACTTGTCCCCAAGAATATTGCTATCTCCAAACCACTGGCGACCGCTAAATTCATTCAGCGCCCATTGCTGCTTTTTACGCGGTTCATGCGACTGCCCATCAGATTGTTGAATGGCACTTCAAATGCCTTTCTTAGGCAAATCGGTATTGCGCCTCAAGAGGAATTAGCCTCAGCACGGTCCGCGGACGAGCTGCTGTCGTTGGTACGCCGCTCGGCGGCAAAAGGTACGCTCGCCAAAGAAACTGCTCAAATGCTCGAACGCTCGTTGGGCTTTGGCGACCTGACAGCACTGGATGTTATGACACCACGCGTCAGCGTCCGCGATGTACAAGCAGAACAATCAGTAACCGACATACTGGAACTGGCTCGCACGACCGGATTTTCACGCTTTCCGGTATACGGCAAGAATCTGGATGACGTACTCGGGATTGTTCATATTAAGCAAGCATTCGGTATTCCGCGGAGCAAGCGTGCTGCCACGCCAGCCAGACAGGTTATGCGCCCACCCGTTTTGGTACCTTCCAGTATCCAACTCGACTCGCTGCTCGACGATCTGCGGCGCGGTGGCTTGCAGATGGCAATCGCAGTCGATGAGTTTGGCGCTGTAGACGGCGTGGTTACGATCGAAGATTTGCTTGAAGAATTAGTAGGCGAGGTTAAAGACGAACACGACCATCACGCTGTCACCATCCGTAAGCGCGCCAATGGCGGCTGGCTGTTATCGGGCCTGCTTCGTCCCGATGAAATTGGCGAAGAGCTCAATATTTATCTGCCGGAACCGGAAGAGGTCGAAACTATTGCCGGGCTTGTCACTCACGAGCTTGAACATATCGCCAAAGTCGGCGATAAGATCAGGATTGACGGTATGGATCGTGATGGCCAACATTTGACCGTAGAGCTGCAAGTTGAACGCATGGACGGCCATCGCATTGACCGCATTCGGCTCACACTGCACCCCGAGACGGAGACAGAGCCATGAGTTTCGCGACCGGCATTCCGATCATTATCGCCATGCTGCTCGGCAACGCTTTCTTTGTGGGCGCCGAGTTTGGATTAGTGTCAGCGAGGCGCAGTAACATCGAGCTCAAAGCGCTCAACGGCTCCAGGGCCGCCAGAATCACCCTCACTGCCATGGAACAGGTCTCGCTCATGTTGGCCGGTGCTCAACTCGGAGTCACCTTGTGCAGTCTTATTCTCGGAGCAGTCAGCGAGCCGCTTATCGCCCACGCCCTGGAAGCGCCATTCCATGCGCTTGGACTGAGCGGCTTTTGGCAGCACGCACTTTCGCTCGCAATCGCATTGACTCTTACCGTCTATGCCCATGTTGTCATCGGTGAAATGATCCCCAAAAATGTAGCCCTCGCCGAGCCAACACGCACTGCCCTCATCTTGGTACCGCCCCTGTTTTACATGGTTCGTGCCGTCCGGCCTGTTATTGTTTTTCTCAATGCCATAGCAAACGCCTCACTCCACGCAATCGGCATCAAGCCCAAACAGGAAATAGCCAGCAGTTTTAACCGCGATGAAGTAGCCGGTTTTGTCAAAGAGTCCCACCGCGAAGGCTTGCTGAGTGAGGAAGAAGAACAGTTGCTTTCCGGCGCCCTCGAACTCGACCAGCAAACGGTCAAGTCAGTCATCCTGTCTCTTGATAAAGTAGTCACAACTCCCCTAAAACCCACGGCCGGCGATGTCGAACGCTTGGCTACTACCACCGGGTTCTCTCGTTTTCCGGTCATAGGCAACAAGGGGACGCTCAAAGGCTACATCCACCTCAAGGATCTGTTGCAGGTGCCCGACAATGAGCTTGAACAGCCACTTCGAGCAAGTTATATCCGGCCGCTGGCAACCGTAAAATCATTCGCATCACTGCGTGGCGCGCTCGCGGCAATGCAACAATCCAGAGCTCACATCGCCCAAGTCACCGACCGGCGCGGCAAACTTGTCGGCATCGTTATGCTCGAAGACGTCCTTGAAGAGCTCGTCGGGGTTATACGCGACGACACCCAAAAGCGTCATAGCCATCACGCCTAGACTATAAACTCAGGCTTCTCACAAAATGGCGGTTGATTATATAAGGGCCCGGCTAGCCGGACCCTTATATATAGTGGGTGAACCTACGTATTTCGTAAGATATTAGAGATTCTTCAGAAAACGATCGATACGTGAAATCTGAGCATCATTCGTACTGGTGAATTCAAAAGCTAAACCGCTGCTATTGGTTGTGGTGGTTTTCATTCCTTATATACCTTCTTTTTAATTTTTTGTAGTTTTTGATTTTTGTTTGTTGAAACTTTTTGTGTTGTTATTCAACACTACTCATTATACACGGATTTGCTTTTTTGTCAATGTATTCTGTTTTTATTTTAGTCTCAATGTCTCCATTTTACCGCTCACTCACCACTTATGGCAATATAAAAGCGTTGCATTAAATACATCATACTGAAATGGCGTATACTGGATAGTTGTAAGCAGGGTACATAATGGGGACACAACTATCGCTAGACGGAATCCGGTCGGTCGGCGTACTTGATGCGCCGATGGTCTTTGTCGATATTGAAACCAACGGTCTTGACCATATTCGCGGCCGTGTCATCGAAGTGGCAGCCATCCGTGTTGAAAACGGTCGCATTATCCGGCGTTTCAGTCAGCTCATCAACCCGGGCAGTGAGCTTCCGGCCTTCATCACCAATCTCACCGGCATACGGCCAGAGGAACTGCGCGGCGCCCTCTCCTTTCGCCAGATAGCGCGAGAACTCTACGAC
>JBDHUK010000100.1:0-2737 GCA_039809165.1 Saccharimonadales bacterium (SeqCode)
CAGCTCGGTAAATGCCGCGGCGCCTGCGCCGGCCACGAGCCGGCCGAAGCCTACAACCGACGACTGCTGACCGCCTTTGAGCACCAGCGCATCCGAGAATGGCCGTACCCTGGCGGCGTCCTCATCCAAGAGAAACAGCACAGCCACCCAGGCATGCCCGGCCAGGACTATACGAGCAGTGGCATCATCGTAGATCAGTGGTGTGTCATCGGCAAACTCTCGCAGGAGCCGGAATGTGAACCCACCTTCAAGGCCGGCACCAAGATTTTTGACTTGGATGCCTACAAAATCCTACAACTATTTCTAACCGTTAAACGCGGCCGGCTTAGCATCCAGCCTCTCACTTATCAGGAAATCAGCCGCTTCTCAGAGGCTTGCCCGTAACCTACTCGCGGCCGCGCCGAGCACGCATTTCACATGCGAAAGCTCGAAGCGGCTTGGCAAATTCGGCGGCACAAAGGGTCTTTCAAAATCGCAGGCATATTCTGCTGTCATTATCGTCCCTATAGTTTGCCCGACATAGTGCAGCCACGGTGCCTGATATTTTTCAGCAAGCAATAATGGAGCGCGTAAACCATAGGTATGCATCTCGTGATAAGCGTCGCACAGCACTTGTTCAGGCGTATGACCGATTAGTTCCGTCACCGGACTCACTTGCAGACCGGCTACCGCGCCTTGCCCGTCCGCATCGTATACGGCGGCCGTATCTGAGAAGCGCATCGTGTCGGGCAGCGTGGATAGGAGCAACGACCCGACCATTACTGGCCGCCCCTTTGCCAGTCTCCACGCCAGCCGACCAAGCGCATAATTAACGCTCCCTTCTTCGATTCGTGGGCCGTGCGGCACTACTACGATGACATCACTGCATTCGACGTCCTCGGCAGCACTTCGTTCGCGTCGTACCACACCCGGAAAATTCATGAGTACGACCTAGTATACGCTTATGCTTAGCGTATATGCAACACGAAACTATTTGACCAGGGTTGCGTCATCGACTCCATTCGTGAATCGCTCGACGGCATACTGCCAGTTAACGACATTCCACCAGGCCTTGACATAATCCGCACGCTTGAATGTGTAATCAAGGTAATATGCGTGCTCCCACACATCCAGTCCCAAGAGCGGCTGATCGCTGCCTTCCATAATCGGCGAATCTTGATTACTAGTTGTCACAATTGACAAATCCGGCTGCAGCCACGCCCAGCCACTCCCAAATACGCTTAGAGCTTTGGCCTCAAACTCCTCGGTAAACTTCTGGAAGTTGCCATATTTTTCGGACAGGGCGGCGGCGAGTCCACCCGACGGCTCGCCCCCACCATCCGGCGACATAAACTTCCAAAACAGCGTGTGATTATAATGGCCGCCGCCCTGGTTGCGCACTGCCGTGCGCACCGCTTTCGGCACCCCGTCCAAATTCGACAGAAGTTCAAGAAGCGGCACATCTTTGACTTCCGGCGCCTGATCGAGCGCGGCATTCAATTTATCAACATATGCTTGATGGTGCTTGCTATGATGTAATTCCATAATCGTTTTGCTGATGTACGTACCGAATGCGTCATATCGGTAATCAAGCAATGGGAGCGTGTATGGCATGGCTCAGGCCTCCTTAGGGTTACGGAGCTAGTATACACCCGAACGTTAACGAAGGCGTGGCTGTGATTCGGGTGTATAATACCTGGCAATATGGCTTCAGAGGATTACAAAGCACCAACACTCACCGTTGACTGCGTCATCTTTCAACTGATCTCAGGCAAATTGCATGTGCTGGTCATCAAACGTGCCAGCGAACCATTCGCCGGCCGCTGGGCCCTCCCGGGCGGTTACTGCTGGGCCGGCGAGACCACTCATGATGCCCTGGCACGCATCATCAAGTCCAAATCCGGTATCACTACCTCTGATCTTGACCACATCGAACAACTCTATACGTTTGACACCGTAGCACGCGACCCACGCGGCCATGCCGTCAGCGTCACCTATATGGGGCTGGGACGTGGCATCATACTTGCGGAGGAGGCCACTGGGCACACACCTCGTTTTACACTCATCGACGAGCTTCCCGAGCTGGCCTTCGATCACGCCGAAATCGTTGCCTATGCTCACAAGCGTCTTGTCTCGCGCATTAATGATACGAATGGGATTTTCGCGCTATTACCGGAAGAGTTCACACTCTCCCAATTACAACAAGCTTACGAAGTTATCATAGGCAAGCAGTTGGATAAACGTAATTTTCGTAAAAAATATCTCTCGTTAAACCTTATCCATGCTACCGACAGAATGTTCCAAGAAGGCGCTCACCGGCCGGCACGGATGTATCGCTTCAACCAACAAAAGCTCCAGGCTCTTGTGCGAAGTTTCGACTAACGGTACGCTATAAGAATAAACATTAAGCATCTTGCCAGTGACTGCCATCCGGATATAGAATGGTGCTTATGGTACGTGGAGCGGCTGGCAGGCTAACGCGCACACTGCATGACATCGGGTATAGGGTTAGCAACAACAAACAATACAAGAAGCTGATAGCGTTTCGGTTTACTATACCCGTGGTGGTATTTGTTCTGTTTTTCGGGGTAAGCCTGGCTACCACTCAGGGCCCGGCATACCTTTCAGATGAGGTGGGTTATCTCGCAAAAGCGGCGACTATCGCCGGCAGCCCGGTCCAATTAGCAACCAGCTGGTTTGGTGGCTATTCACTCATGATTAGCCCTGCTTTTATCATCTCTTCGGACCCCTATATCTC
>JBDHUK010000101.1:0-2735 GCA_039809165.1 Saccharimonadales bacterium (SeqCode)
CGCACCTTCGCGCTCGGAACGCTGCCGTGAGCTAAACCAAGTTTAAGCTTTTCGGCGACATCGAAATCGACGCCGAGGTCGCGCTCGATAGAGCGCGTATACGACCGACCGCCAATACCGAACATCTTAGTGCCCTGCACGCCGCCCTCATTAATGAGGGCAATGTCGGTCGTGCCGCCACCGACGTCCATGAGCACGGCACTGAACGCCGTATTGGATTCGTTGCCGATCACCGACCGGGCGACCGCGAACGGCTCGGCGGCAACGGCGAGCAAATCAAGATCCAGCTCGCCGGCAACGCGTTCCAGAGCGCCGATGTGAATCATCGGCGCAAACGCCGTGTATAACTGCACCACCACATCTCGCCCCTGAAAACCAATCGGGTTCGTCACCGGGTAGCCGTCCACCTCGATCGACACCAAGGCACTGTTTACAAGTCGAATCTCGACTTCCTTGCCACCGAGCTCCCAGGCCAATTCTTGACGGGCTTTTTGCTCAGCTCGCCCTTGTACCAGTTTGATGATTTTTTCCATCTCAACGATGTCGAGCGGTTTGTCTGATTGCTTGCGACTAATGCGAACGGTAGTCGTCGTACCCTTTACCAGTTCGCCAGCGATACCAATCACTGCCGTACGGACACTGACCCCAGCCATGGCTTCAGCCTTAGCCAGCGCTTCGTCGCAGTTACGCACCACCCCACCGATGTCAGCAATCGCGCCAGCCTGCATGTCACTAAGGGCCTGATGCTCACGCCCGACTCCGATAATCGAGATTTCACTGCCGTCCGACGACACGCGACCGATAAGCGCTTTGACGAACTCGGTGCCAACGTCGAGCGCCACGATATACTGATTGCCGTCCTTAGAGTTGGAACTGCCCGATGAAGACCGAGCCTTACCGGCTCCGGATTTGGCAGCCGCTGCCGCTTTTTGGGCAATCGCCAACCCATCCTGCCGAAGTTTCCGAAAATCAACCATATGCATTATTTTAGCACACCACCAAACGACCCTCAGAAATATTCGTAGAATGGGTAGAATATGGTATAGTCTAGCACCATGAACGTACCACAACTCATAGAAACTCCTCAAACCAGAGAACTCATGACCTTCATGGAACGCGCCGCACTTGGTCGGAAGATTCGGGCGTGTGCTTCGCACATGTGGGCTTCTCATGCCCAGCCGGATGCAACCGAGATTGAACTCAGCAAGATTAAGGTCAACGGCAGCCCAAGTCAATACATACAAGGTGCTATCGGGCAAGACTATTCAAACATTTTCTTCAACCAAGAGGGACGGAACCGCGTCCTGACATCCACCAACACGACACTGGTTGGCGCAAATGGCGATGACGTGATCGATCTCTCACACACTACCGGCGAGAGTGCTACGGACGAGGGCATGATAACCGTCAAGCCGCGGCGCTGCAAAGATCCGATCGGCACAATCGCAATAAGTGATTATGCGCAGTTATTGGATGACCTCACTACTCGGGATGACGCAATTGCCAAGCTCGCCCATCCTCGCTACAGTCAAAGCCCTGGCCACATAATGATAGCCATCAAAGACAAGCTCGCCGCAATTGCCAAGCATCGCAAAACGGCAGAGATCTATCAGAAGGCTGAACAAGGTACCTGGAGCGCAGCCGACATTACACCGCATGCCTCCAGCACTTTTACGTCCGGCACGACGGCAAGCCTGTCGGTTATCAAAGAAACCGGCAAGGGCCAAAGTTATCGCTTGCGGCTCGAGTCACCAGCCATTATCGGCGAACATATGGTCCTGTCCACGTTCTGTTATCAGGCTCCACACTCCCTCAGGAAGGGTGTCGGCCATTCACGTTACGGTCTTTCAAGCCAAACCATGCCACGCCAAACACTCAATGACCTGCTCGCCCATCAGCCGATTGATCCCAAAACCCTGGGTGACCGCGCACTGACTATCTTAGGCTTCTAGATCTCTCAGTGCGGTCGTTCCCAGTGGCACAGTAGCTGCTTGTGACTGGCCTGCGGCTTCTTCCGCCACAGCCTGCATATAGTGACGCTCAGCATCAACGGCGGCGCGTTGCTGATTCAACGGCAAATTAGCAATAAATAGCTCAACGGGCAACAGTGGTGGTCTTGAAGCGCCCGGCGAGTAAAGATCCCTCTCGAACGCATGGTCATAACGCTGGCGAGCCTCCCTCACCAGTTTCGGCCAAAGTGGCGTTCCATACGAATCCAACACCTTTATCGGAGCTTCCGCCCCTTGCTCTTGCATTGTCTCTACCATAAGTAATACATCCTACATTCGTAAGTTATATTTTGTACATTATAACACACTTTGTCAATATTTGCAAAGTTTACATGGATCACCTGTCGAGTTGTGGCTTGTTCGGAAGCGCGAACTGTGATTAAGAGCTGCACAACTTCAGTGACTATACATCCAATATAACGCTAGTTGCAGCCTAAAATCAAGTGATTCCGCTTGTGTCTGTAGAAAATATTACTGGAGTACCGCTTTGATGCGGCGAATGCCGGCGCTGGAGGCTTCTTCTTTGACGATTTTGAAACGCTTGGGAGCGGTCGAGCCGCCCTCCACGCCCGATTCGGCATCGGACTCAAAGAGTTGCAGCGTGTGGTCAACATGCGGACCACCGCAGATTTCAAACGAGAATGGCCTGTCCGCACCATCGGCGATCATCTTGTAGACCTTGACGGTTTCGCCGTAACGATCACCGAACTGGCCGAGTGCGCCCAT
>JBDHUK010000102.1:0-2649 GCA_039809165.1 Saccharimonadales bacterium (SeqCode)
AGAGTTAAAATCTGCTATAAACAAACATAGCTATGGGAAAAATAACACCAGTAAAACCACTACTTTTACAGCTGTATGGTTATCCGGGGTCCGGCAAGACATACTTCGCCCGGCAGTTTTGTGAGCGGTTCCAGGCGGCACACGTCCAGGATGACCGTATCCGCTTTGAACTATTCGAAGAACCCCGTTACGATAAGCAGGAGAATGAAGTTGTAGCTCAGCTCATGGATTACATGACGGCCGAGTTTCTGGCAGCTGGCGTAAGTGTCGTATACGATACGAACGCTCTCCGCGCCAGCCAGCGGCTCGGTGTCCGGGAAATGGCACGCAAAGCCCGGGCTCAGCCACTGCTCATTTGGTTTCAAATCGACCCTGACAGTGCCTTCCTGCGCACCACCAAACGCGACCGGCGTCGCAGCGACGACAAATTTGCCGCCCCCATGGATGCGCCAAAATTCGAGCATATTGCCAGTGGTATGCAAAACCCCACCGCGGCCGAGGATTACATTGTCGTGAGTGGCAAGCATGTATTCAAGACGCAAATGAGCGCCGTCGTCAAGCGTCTCCACGAACTCAATCTCATCTCTTCTCAAGAAGCTCAATCACAAGTTGCCAAGCCTGGCCTGGTCAATCTCATTCCCAATCCCGGACAGAACATGATCGGCGGCCGCGTCGATCTGTCTCGCCGTAATATCCTCATTCGCTAGTTCGACCTACATTAACAACATTTTGCACCAAGGACACTACCTGTAGTGCCTTCAAGCTTATGCTACGCTATATATAGAGTATGCCTGCATCATCAATTAAATACTTTGAAGTCGAAAACATCGGTACCGTCCGGGTGGCCAAACATGCCAGCTCACGGAGTTTACGTCTGAGCATCACCCCCAAGGGCGAAGTTCGCGTAACCATTCCCCAGTGGACGCCGTACACTGTCGGCGTTGATTTTGCCCGATCAAAACAGGGATGGATTACGCTGCATCGTCCAAAACCACCAACGATACTCGGGCAAGGCTACCGAATCGGCAAGTCACATGTCCTGTTATTTGAAACCGGTGCCGTGGACACACCGAGAGCGCGGCTGGCCGGCGGCCGGATACACGTTACTCGCCCTCATGGCATGGCCATCTCGCATCCCACAGTCCAGCAAGCCGCCAGCCGCACCGCCATCCGGGCATTGCGCAGCCAGGCCGAGGAATTACTCCCCGGCCGGCTGCGCCGCCTGGCGCAGCAGTTCGGTTTCAGCTTTGGCAGTGTCTCCGTGAAACAACTCAAGGGCAGATGGGGCAGCTGCGACAACAACCGCGACATAGTGCTTAACTTGTTTCTGATGCAGCTGCCCTGGAAACTCATCGACTACGTACTGGTGCACGAGCTGGTGCACACCAAACATATGAGCCATGGCCCGGAATTTTGGGCTGAATTCGCCCGGCACGTGCGTAATCCCAAGAGTCTGCGCAAACAGGTCAAGCAGCATCAACCAGTGCTTGAACCGATCGCTCCGGAGTCTGTTTGAGACCTCGCACATCTATGCGATAATGCGCTTATGGATAGCGCCACAACGGCCACATTTGAACACGAACGGCTCCTCAGTCTTATCAATAGCATGGTAGACGCCGTCCTGGCTGTAGACGAGCACGCCAAGGTTGATTTGTACAATGGCGCCGCGTTGAATATTCTCGATGTTAATAGCAGCATTCAAGGCAAATCACTCGACTCTTTCTGTGAACTCGTCGACGAAAATAATCAAGCAGTCGATATCGTCGAACTGATCCGAAGTATCAAGACAGCCTATGTGAACCGGGATTACAAGCTTAAATATACCGACAGCAGCACCGCCAATGTCTATCTGAGTATCGCGCCGGTGCATGTCGGTTACGGCAAATCCTCCAACACCGGCAGTTACGTGGTCGTTCTTCGCGATATCAGCCACGAAAAATCACTCGAAGAAGAGCGCGATGAATTCATCAGTGTTATTAGCCACGAGCTCCGCACTCCAATCGCCATCGCCGAAGGGAATATCAGCAATGCCAAATACATCAGCGCCCATGAACACGCCAATCCCGATGTTCAAAAAGCTCTTGACGAAGCCCATCGCCAAACCTTGTTCTTGGCTGAAATGATTAACGATTTGTCCACGCTTTCACGAGCCGAACGAGACGCCCTGACGGTCGATATCGAATCGATCAATATCCATGAATTACTGTCTGAACTCGCAGCTACCTACCGTCCGGAGGCCGAAGCCAAAAAACTTCGCGTCTACACCGATCTGAGCCGTAGTCTGGAATTACTCGCATCCGGCAAGCTATATGTTCGGGAAATCCTCCAAAACTTCATTACCAACGCTATCAAGTACACCGAAAAGGGTCACGTGACCATCGGCGCCAAACCACATGACAAGGGTGTGTTGGTCTGGATCGAAGATACCGGTATTGGGATTAGCCGCGCCGACCAAGAAAAAATCTACGACAAGTTCTTCCGGGCCGAGAATTACGAAACACGCAACACTGGCGGCACGGGCCTCGGATTATACGTAACGATGAAGTTAGCCCGATTATTACACGCCGAAATCACAACCCGTAGCGAACTCGGCAAAGGCTCCAAATTTTCAATCTACTTCCCAAACCTCAAATAAAGGAGTATACTTGA
>JBDHUK010000103.1:0-2615 GCA_039809165.1 Saccharimonadales bacterium (SeqCode)
ATAAACAATGGACCCAGCCACTTGACTATCAGGTGGATTATGTGAGGATCTGGAAATACAACGACTGAGCCAAGCGCCAGTTACTGCCAGACACCGGAGCGGCGGCGCAAGGTATCAGTAGCCACCCACTCACCCGATCGGCGCACCATATAGGCTTTTACCGTTGCGGTTGCCGATAGGTCGATAACATCAAATCGCGTGCCGACTACTACCTCGGCAGTTGCCGAGAGTTCAAGCATATCGAAGGTTTGACCGGTGTATGTTTCAGCCGACAGCTCGAGGACATCAAATGCCTGAGCAATGTAATTGACCGCCGATAGTTCCAAAACATCCAAGTTAGCCATGTTATGCTACGCCCGAAACCTCAATCCGCAAATCGTCACGATTATTGATCGCCGCTTCTTCTCCACTGGTCAGCGCCCATTGATACTGGGTTGCGGTTGCCGGAAGATCAGTAACAGTTCGCGAGGCGATAAGCGAAGCCCCCTCGTACAGTGTGACCGTCACATTCACCCCTGGCGATGTGGTAGCGCGTAGTTTAGCCTGAAATTTGATATTCCCTGCTCCAAGCTCAGAAAGCCGGACTGAGGCCACGGATGGCGTGCCGGACAAGAGTGGTGATCGTGCATAGGTGGCATCAGAGGCATCGGACGTCGCTTCGTGTAAATTGGGCTTACCAGTACAGGTAAAGCTCCCATCCGCGACGGTGGTCAACGGACGCGCCGGAGATGCCGCCGCCGGACCGATCCAGCCGACAGTCGAGTACGCCACATTATCGAAATAGGCATCCAGGGTAGCCGTACCGCTTGTCGGCTGAACCCCAAAGTTAAGATAGTCATAAAAGGTTAACGCCGTACCGACACCAGAGCCGGAGATTGCCGGCGTGTACAACACCAAGGATTCACCGGGATATATACGAAGCTCATATGTGCCGTTTACCGTCACGCGGCCCTCTAAGCGGTACCAGGTGTCGGTTGCAATAGCATCAGCTACCGTGGCGAGTGTAGCCGACGTCGCTGAGCGTTTATATACCGAAAACAAACCCGTCGACGACAATCGCATACTGAAGCCGGACGCCGTCGTAGCATTGTCGCGTGCATCAACCACAAATACGGTGCCACTATGAAAAGCCGAGAATCGCACATAACACCGGAAATACAGCTCTGCTGGCGAGCCGCTCGGACGCCAGCCGAACGTTGCGCCGGTACCACCGGCCAGGTGCGCATTTGCGGATAACGTGCCGCCGTACGCGAGCGCGGAGCTATATTGCATGGCCGCGTTCGACGAGGCAAACACGTTCGGGAAATACGTACCGGCCGCCCCACCCGTATTACCCCCGGGGCCTGCCGTCATAGCCGTGCCATTCGCCAGCCCGGTTTCTAATGTGTTTTGTGCGGTGATAATTATTGCCATATATTATTTACTCCCAAGTATATTCATATACACGTACATAATCGATTTCATAGGTACACGGAAACTGCACAAAAAACAATCCGCTGCTATCGCAGACCATCGGATCATTGCCGGCCGGCGTCCCCTGGTTTTTGGAACATTTATCAACCAGTGGCAGATACCCAAGCTGCTGATCCGGCTGCCCGACCCACTTGCCGCCAACTGCGTTATTGACACAGATATCCCAGCTAAGATTGTCATTCCTGCCCGGTTCGCCAGTGGAGCGTTTGATCATGTGCAGGTCCCGGATACTCAATTCATCTTCCAGCAGGTACGAGGCGTACTGCACCCCGTCCAAGTGAGCCGTAAATTGAATCGGACATTTTAGCGGATCAGTATGCTCAGGCGTCAAGGGCTTGGGACGGATTTGTACATCATACGTATGCCAGCCGGTCGTACTCCCTGGCACAGGCGTTTCCACCTGTATTGACTGCTGCGTCGCATTCACACCGATAGTATTCGGAAAATGCATCGAGTATTTAGCATAGCCATGTTTCCATGATCCAAAATGCTCAAAGATGTCTACTTCACCCCAGGACGCGCCACCGCTCGTACCATCATCAAAAGCGGCGCGCCGCAACCAAAACGCCGGCAACGTGCCCTGCCCGAACGGAAATCTGGCTCGCATCTCGTACCTGCCGAATAATGGAAAGTAACGCTTGGGAGAGGCATCACGAGTAGACATCATCCCTGATGTCCAGTAGCGTGTCCCGGCTGGCAGCTCAGTCATGGGAGCCGCATACGTGCCGAGTGACAGCTGTGGGGCATCTGAAATACTCAGGCCGCTGATGGTTTCCTGTTTTGAGATTATTTTGCATGAATTCCCTGAGCCGCCAACCGTGGCAGCAGAGATTTCAATGTTCGCCGGGCGGTACAGCTGCGATTCGCTGTTGCCGGACGCAAAGGTGGCATTCATCGCACCCCAATTCGCCGTATTCAGTGACGAACCGGTGAATTCATCAGACCAAAAGAGTGTTTCTGTTTCGGGAATATATATGTCGGTTGATTCGTACCGCCGCCAGGCCCAGTCTTTTTTGACATACAGTTTGCTCATGACAAGCGCTCCCAGCGGTCATTTTCGAGCGCGACCGAGGCCGGATCAGACACACCCGTAAATACAAAAATAATATCGCTGCGGCTTGAAGGCCGGATGTATGTGCCAC